>JAPLVK010000015.1:0-70287 GCA_026397175.1 Candidatus Berkelbacteria bacterium
TAGAGGGCTATTTCAAGCAGGTACAGCGTATCAGAGGATTCAGCCACAATGGATTAACACAAGAGCATTTATTTCATTTCATTGCTTGGAAGCTATATTACGACAATGAGTAAAATCACACACTTTTTGAGTATTATGCCCATTCTCTACCCTCCTGTTTCCGGTCGGGCTCAAGGCCTTGATCCGGTTGGGTATTGGATAGTGATCTCAATGTCAAAACATCTACTTCGCTACTTCGAAAATCTCTATCTTTAGCAAGAGAAGAAATATACCACAAATCTTGCCAAAAGTCAACCCATAAGCTATATTTATTTTAGTTTCAAGGTTTCAACTATAAACTAGATTTGCGGGAGTAGCGTAGTGGTATCGCGCGTCCTTGCCAAGGACGAGATCGCGGGTTCGAGTCCCGTCTCCCGCTCCACTCATAGCTTTCTTGCCGTCCGTAACTTTAGCGAAGGACGGAGCGAAGGGCGGCTTTTTTAAAAATTTGACAAGACAAATTCAAACTATAAAATATAATCATGCCAAAAGAAAAGAAAAAACCTGCCCGCAATGCTTTGCATAGCAATGCAGGCGGGGAAATGACAATTGACGATTTGGCCCAATCAATGAGCGAAGGTTTTAGAAATGTACAAAAACAATTTAAAAATGTACAAAAACAAATAGATAATTTGGCTTTAATAACTGGTGAAGGTTTTAATGACACGCAGAAACAAATAAATAATCTTTACTTTGAGCAAAAAGAATTTCGAGCCGAAGCCAGTGGAAAATTTTTCAAGCTCGAAAAAGATATGGTTTGGGTTAAGGAAATTTTGGAAGGCCATACAGGAATACTCAAGGACTTGGACGAAGAGAGAATTTTTGTTATTCATCGAACCGACAGAATCGAGGATGATGTCGAGATTATCAAAAAGCGTCTCAAAGTAGTGTAGATTTTCGTTTCTATGTTCCTTGTCCTCAATAATTTTTTTACAGGTATAAATCATTCTCACAACAGGTTTGGTATGGGGGCTTGACATCCGTTTTTAATGCTGTAGCATAATTGCCGTCATGATAAAAATTCTAACAGTATCAGAATTTATCTTAGCCGCCCTAATTGTTGCATCCGTTTTGCTGCAACAGCGAGGGACTGGTTTGGGCGGCGCGTTTGCGTCAGAAGCAAACGCCTATAGATCAAAAAGGGGCATTGAAAAACTTCTATATAGGGCCACAATTTTATTTGCGGTCTTACTTATCGTGAGCGTTTTGGCTCACTTATATTTACGGCTTACAACAGTAACCGTGTAGCACTATGGAAATACCTTTACATGGCTTAGGCCATGTCCACACATATACATTTAAATATATCCTAAAACACTGGAAAGCCGTTTTTACCTTTACGGAAAAGGTTGTTTTAATTTTTATAGCTCTCGCGGTCATTTTGACCTCGGCCAAGTGGGCTCTAGCCGCCTCTCAGCTCAAAAATACCGTGCCTAAGTACGGCGGCACTTTCATAGAGGGGGTGGTCGGATCATCACTCGATTTGGTTGATTTGGGCCGTTTAACCAAAAGCGGATTGGTCAAAATTGACGAAAAAGGTCAGACCCAACCTGACTTAGCCACCAAATGGGAGGCCTCGGCCGATAAAATTGACTATACATTTACTTTGGTCTCTTCTGTAAATTCAAATGATGTTGTTGATGTCTTGAAGAAAAACCCGACATATCTTCCCGATGCCGCTCCTTTAGCGACCGATATTCACACCATTTCGTTTAAGTTAACCGAGCCAAATGCAAATTTTGTGCTCGAGCTGGCTCAACCTATTTTCCCGTATGGCCCGTACAAGGTTGACAAAAAAACCGATACAGAATTACGACTGAAGAGAAATCCCGATTATTATGGGGATAAGGCCTATCTTGACAGGTTTATCGTTAGATTGTATCCGGATCAGTCCGCGCTCCAAAATGCTGCAAATCACAATAAAATAACGGCAGCTGTGGGTCTTGAATCAATTCCTAAAAACTGGCAATCCAAAGAGATCTCTTTGAGTCGTCGCCACATGCTTTTTATTAATTCTTCAAAATATCTTAAGAAAACAAAAGTTCGAGATCAACTTCTTAAAGGAGAAAAACCGGATGGTATTCAATCCCTTGATTTCTTAGAAGTAAACGGCGAAAAAACCGATCCGGAATACGAGGTCCTTAAGGCAAATCTTATCAAGGCAGGTGTTGATGTTAAGGTCAGAAAGGTCTCTTTAAAAGATGCTCTCAAAAATGATCTTCCCAAAAGAAACTACGATGTTCTTTATATCCTAGTTAATGAGGGTTTGTCGCATGACCCATATCTTTTCTGGAACTCGTCGCAAAGAAGCGGTGTTGGCCAGAATTTTTCGGAGCTTGCTAATGCCGATATTGATAATTTGACCGAACAGCTAAGAATAACCGATGATCCTGCCAAGCAGACCGATTTAAATAATCAAATAAATAAATTGGTAGAAGACGAAAGAATCTCGGTTCAATACAAGAATCTTACTACGACTTATGATGTTTCGCCTAAGGTAAAGGGATTTGCTTTAAATCCAAGCTGCCTGTGCGAAACCGACAGATTTGCGCTTGCTCCCTTCTGGCATTTTTACGAAAAAAGACAGAAATAACTCGACAGAAATTGTTTGATTTAGTACTATGCAGGTATGTGCCGAGGTGGATTGCGGTCTATGGACGCATGGTGAAATTGGTATACACGCTAGCTTCAGGAGCTAGTGGGAGAAATCCCGTGGAGGTTCAAATCCTCTTGCGTCCACCAGCAAAATTTAAGATTGATTATATCAACATCAGGAGGCAATATGTGTGGAATAGTTGGATATTTTGGTTCAAAAGACGGAATGGGGGCGGTTGTCGAGGGTCTAAAACGACTCGAATATCGCGGTTATGATTCTTGGGGTTTGGCTGCCAGAACCGATAGAAAAATATTAATTCACAAAGAGATTGGCAAAATCGGCAGTTTCAATTTGAAAAAGGACTTACCAAATTTTGGCGGGAAAATCTGTATCGGACATACCCGCTGGGCAACACACGGTGGCGTAACCGCAATCAACTCTCACCCCCATCTTTCTTGCGACGGCCGTATTGCGGTTGTGCATAATGGTATTGTCGAAAACTATCAAGAATTGCGCGCCGCCCTAGAGAAGAAAGGTCATAAATTTAAATCTCAAACCGATACAGAGGTGATAGCGCATTTAATTGAGCAGGAGCTTCGGACCAAAAAAAACATCGTTGAAGCGGTTCGCTCGGCACTCAAAAAAATCGAAGGTAGTTTTGCTCTCGGAATTATCGATCGCGAAAATGATATATTGATCGGCGCGCGATATGCGAGTCCGTTGGTCTTGGGAATCGCCAAGGATGAATTTTATCTGGGTTCGGATGTTCCCGCGTTTTTGAAATATGCCAATCAAGTTGTTTTTCTTGATGAGCGGGAAATGGTCGTTTTATCTCATGGAAAATCCGGAAATGCTCAATTTGATCTCATGAATATTGATTCCGGCAAGAAGATCAAAGCCAAAATTACCAAGATCAAGTGGTCTGCCGAAGAAGCGGAAAAAGGCGGTCATCCGCACTTTATGATCAAGGAAATGTTGGAGCAACCATTGGTTATCAGAAAAACCGCGGCTACAGAAAAAGAGGAGCTTGAAAAAGCGGCCGCTTTAATCAAAAAAGCAAAACGGGTTTTCGTGGTGGCTTGCGGGACAGCGCTTCACGCTGGAATTTATGGCTCATATTTGCTTGCCAAAAGAAATAACATAATGGTTCAGCCAATTTCGGCTGGGGAACTTTCGTACTTTTCGCACTTATTTAAGAAGGGCGATTTGGTCATAACTGTTTCGCAATCCGGCGAAACGGCCGATGTTCTCGAGGCAGTTCGCTCGGCGCATAAGGCAGGTGCGAAGGTTTTAGCATTAGTTAATGTTTTGGGGTCATCGCTAATGCGTGCGGCCGACAGGTCGATCTTGACTAAAGCTGGCTCCGAAATTTGCGTTCTCTCGACCAAGGCCTATATTTCGCAACAGGCGATGTTTGCAATGTTATCAGGCGCACTAAATGGTGAAACTGCCAAGATGAAAAAATCATTGCTCGAAGTTGCAGATGCTATTGAAAAGATTATCGAGAAGAAGAATTTGGGAAAGATAAAAACGCTGGCCAAAAAGCTATCCAAAGTGCCGAATCTTTACGGATTAGGGCGAAGCTTAAATTATGCAAACTCGCTCGAGAGTTGCCTTAAAATCAAAGAGGTCTCCTACATTCATGCGGAGGGTTTTGCCGGAGGCGACTTAAAACACGGCCCGATTGCGTTGATTGAAAAAGATGTACCGGTTATGGTCTTCGCTACACCGGATTCAACCGAAAAAGAAATTGTTTCAAATGCGATGGAAGTAAAAGCCCGAGGGGCGTTCGTTATTGGAATCTCATTCCAAAACAACTCGGTTTATGAAGAGTTTCTGCCGGTTACGGATCTGGGCGACCTGACGCCAATCGCCGCCATCGTTTATACGCAGCTTCTCGCCTACTATCTTGCTCTCGAAAAAAAGTTAGATCCCGCCAAGCCAACACATCTAGCTAACGGTGTAACGGTTAACTGACTCGTTACAACGAGTCATTCCGTGCTCGACACGGAATCCAGTAAATAATAAATTCTCTTAAGCGAGTAATAGCGAGTCGAACGGGTCATCCCGACCAGCGTGGAGGGATCTATTCTTTGCGTCATTGCGACACCATCCAGAGGATGCCACCCAGAGGGTTCTGCCCGGCGGGACTCTGTTTGGAGGAGCCCCGAAGGGGCGCGGCAATCTCATCAGGTCATCCTGACCCCGAATTTGATTCGGGGGGAAGGATCTCCCAGCTTGTCTGGGATTTCCCAATAATAATCTCGTATCTTGAATTTTTTCAATTTTCTCCTATAATCTGTGTTGTTGTGCGGATGTGCTGTAATTGGTAGCCAGGCGGCCTTGAGGAGGCCGTGTCCGAAAGGGCGTGGAGGTTCAAGTCCTCTCATCCGCACCAAGCAGAACTCCCGAAAGGGAGTTTCTGGTTTTTCTTGAAAAATCTTCTAGTTAAGGTATGATTAGAATACGAGGGAGGTGATAAAAATGGCAGAAGAAGAAACAGAAGAAAAAGTAGAAAAAAAAGAAGAAAAAATCGGCGAAGTCACCCATTTTTTCGACAAAATTTCGGTGGCGATTATTAAGTTTGCTAAACCGCTAAAAGTCGGCGAAAAAATCAAGATTAAGGGAGCAACAACCGATTTTGAGCAAACGGTTGACTCGATGCAGTTAGAGCACGAATCAATCGAGGCGGCAGAAGCGGGTCAAGAACTCGGTATCAAAACTACCGAGAAAACTCGCGAAGGCGACGAGGTTTATAAAGCTGGTTAAATCTGTTTGGTTTATTCACCCCGTTAAACTTGGCCGCTTAACTCAGCGGTAGAGTATCTCGTTTACATCGAGAGAGTCGCAGGTTCGAATCCTGCAGCGGCCACCATTGAAATTTTCGCCTTCTGTTGTTATTCTTATTCTTGAATTTGACTTTTCGTTATACACTATACGCTATACTTTATACACTATTTTTGCCTGGGTAGCTCAGTGGTAGAGCACGGGTCTGAAAAACCCGGTGTCGTCAGTCCGATTCTGACCCCAGGCACCATCGCGTATATCCTCTTCGCCACAAGCGAAGGGAAACGCGATTTGGCTGGAGCGACTGGTCGATAACTTGAGAACAAGTCGTCAAGAATCGGAAGCCGGAGGCTGACGGGCCGAGGCGGGGTCGAGGAATTCGCCAGCAGGCGAATATCCGTGACCGATTCTGACCCCAGGCACCACACTTCGTTCCTTCGGAGCTACGCGTGGCACGCTACCACTTACTAAAAAGGCAGTTAGCTATATTGAGATAGAGCGAAGTGTGTCCCGCGAAGCTTTTGCGAAGTGGGACAAACCATTTGGGACATTCCATGAACAAACTAATAACATTTTTTTCTTGGCACAACCTCACAAGCAGTTTTTCCGAAGTCACAAGATATGCAAAATGGGAACTGCTGGTTTTGGGTATCTTGATAATCACAGGCATTTTTCTTTATTGGTTTTCAGAAAGAAAAAAAACCGCCAGATTTTACAAAAAATTTATCAAAAAAGTGGGTGACGCTTTAATCTATATTCCGGCGCTTCTAACTTTACTTGTTTTGGCGCAGTATCTCGAAGTAGATGGCATGGGTCTAAAAATATATTTTATTCTACCTTTGATGATATGGTTGATTTGGATTATTTTTCTGATATACTATCGAATAGTTGTTATACCCAAACTATGGGATGAATATTTTAAAAGAAAACAAACGGAGAAATATCTAAAAAATGGCAAACGCTAAAACAATTTCCCTAATTAAAAAAGTCGCCGATAAAACCGACGCAAAAGATCAAAGTCCAATGGAAAATCTGGCCAACGAACTTGATCAGGACTTTATTCCTTTTGGAGCGGGCGATCCTGTCGAATGTACGGTTATTTCTACATCCAGCCATCGCATTTTATGTGATGTCGGCGGGCTGACATGCGGTTTTGTCCCGGAAAAAGAATTTTCTTTTGATACAAAAGAGTTAAAACCGGGCGACAGAGTGATCGCGGCCGTTATGTCCATGGAAGGCAAAGACGGTTTGGTTGTCTTGAGTTTGCGCCGAGCAGATCGCGAAAAACTTTGGGATACCCTAAAAGAGAAAATGGAGAATCACTCAACCTTGTCTGTAAAAGTTGCCAGCGCAAATCGCGGAGGTCTTATGGTTGATGCCGGTGGGCTTGCCGGTTTCTTGCCGGTTTCCCAACTCTCCGTTGAACATTACCCTAGAGTTGATGGTGGAGATCCAAGTCAAATTTTGTATAAATTGAGAAAGCTAATGGGCGAAACGATGACCGTAAAAATTATCGCCGTTGATCGAAACGAAGAAAAGCTGATTTTTTCCGAAAAAGAAGCGGTCAGCGAATCATTGGGCGGTGTTGATACATTGTTCGAAATCGGTGAACTTGTTGATGGAGTAATTTCTGGCATTGCGCCGTTTGGCCTTTTTGTCAGTTTAAAATCAATCGAAGGTCTGGTGCATATTTCCGAGGTCTCGTGGGATCATATAAGCGACTTAAACAAACTCTTTAAAGTTGGTCAAAAGATTAAAGCAAAGGTTGTAAAAATTGAAAACGGAAAGGTCTCCCTGTCGATAAAACGACTTTCCGACGATCCGTGGCTTGAACACATGAAAAATCTTAAAGTTGGAGAAACTCTTGAAGGCGAAGTTGGAAAAGTTACGGCTTATGGCGCATTTGTTAAATTGCCGGATGGCCTTGAGGGACTGGTTCATACATCAACCGCCAGTGGCGATATCGAAAAAATTAAAAACCTTAAGGTTGCAGAGAAACATCAATTTGAAGTTATTGAACTAAAGCCCGAAGCCCGAAGAATCGGTTTGCGACTAGTTAAATAAACAAATCTTCTTGCATATTTTAAATTTATCTTGTTTTATGATTGTTTTTATAAAGCAGAACTTCTGATTTTTTAAATCAGGGCCCTGCTTTATAGCAAGGACATTGACAATACCATCTCGAAAGGGTGATAACTTTGCGGAGAGCAACACTTTGCGCCGTTTTGATTGTGATGGCGATGACGATCCCGATCTCTTCCGAAGGGAAAGGACCGACCAATGTGGTAGTGCTGATGCATATCCACTCGGTCTTCTCCGATGGGAATCGCCTCATCTCTGAACTAGTAGAGCTAGCCAGAGGTTGGGGTGCCCGATTTATTGTCTCGACCGACCACACAGAAGAGATTCGCGAAACACAGAATGTGTATGATCGCTTTCGTCTTTCCGCTTTAGGCATTCATATCGTTCGCGATCCCAAGCCGCACTCCGTTGATGAATGGGTTAAGGTGATGGGCAACCTGGGCGTCGTCAACGGAACAGAGTTCGGTCTCGGGTACAGGAGAAGCAGTCATCTGCTTTATGTCTGCTCCCGTCGCGATACGATGCTACCGACCTACCAGTCGTTGGTTGACATCGCCGAAACCTACGGGGAATCCAATCCTATCCTGGCCATCGAGAAGATCGAGGACTTAGCGGTTCAAAATGATGCGGTTTTGGTCTTGGCTCACCCGTTTAGCTTCCTCTGTTCCTTTACCCAGCGACTGACCCCAAGGGTCGGTTTAAGGGTGGGTGTGGAGTTTCTCAACTCATCGTACCGGAAAAACGACAAGACCTTTGACCTGTTGTGCAAAATCCAGCAGGATTTTCCGGATTGCCCCGCTATCGCTACGGGCGGTTGCGACTATCACGGTGATCTCATCAGCACAGCAGCCGAAGTGGCTTTGAGCTCCCCGGCATCAGTTGCAGATGTCTATGGTGATGTCTACGAGCCGCCGACAAGCCGATTCACGATCGTGCAGGCGCTTTCTGTTAGTTCGGATGGAGTTGCCGAAGCCATCCGTAATGGGTGGTGTTATGCGGCATACAAATCCGCCCGGATAGTGGAAGCGACCTGTTGGCCCGGCCGGAAATACACTCCGAACGATGGACCTTTCCGCCTGAAGTTCTCCGGATTTACCTTGAATCGCCATACCATAAGGGTTGCTGCGGTCTCCCGCAAAACCCATCAGCTTATCGCCAAGGGCAAGGGAACGATGACCTCCGATGTCTTCGCGTTCAACTTGCGTGACTTCCTAGAACCGGACAAAAACGGGAATGACGGCTGGTGGCTCTTGATCGGAACCGACGAGGTTGTGCTTTCTGCTATGGAAATCATGCTGTTTCCCAAGCCCAAGCCGCCACAGCAGGTAGCACAAAAAGACGACGGCAATGATGTGTTGAGGAATATCCTCGAGGCACTTGCGGGGGCATTGCTCGAAGATGCGCTATCCGGTGGCGGGGGAGGCGGCAGTAAACCATCTCCCCAAAACCCCCAGCCAGGGCCCAATCCTACCAGTTCGAGCCAAGGCCTCGGACATTTTCGAGGCAGTGTTAAGTACTATGGGGGAAGCGGCCAACAGGATGTCGTCGGAGATGTTGTCGAGACCGGATTCACAAACGGGGTTTACAACATCCGCCTGACGATCGAATTCCCGGGACAGCCCGCCTGCACCCGGTCTTACAATCTCAAGCTCGCACACAACGAGACATGGGAGGTTCGTGGGGCCGAAACGATTGTCTTCAACGCCGGCAAAGGTGAAATATGTGATGTCGGCATTGTCTCCCTTACCAGGGGGTCGGTAAGACCCAACGAGGATGGCTACCAATTGAATCTGGACAGTATCCTCGAGCGAGGGCATCGCGGCACCCCCGCTGGCGGCCTGTACGCCCTGCCCGCCTGTAGGTTGATTGATCTGTACAGACAAGGGAGGTAATCAACATCAAACACAAGGGGCCCCGCGAGGGGCCCCTTAAAAATCAAAATTGAAATCCATCTTCTTCTGTGGTACATTTATATTCTTAAATAAAAAGGAGGAAAGGTGCAATTTTCAAAAAATAAAGATAATCAGCTCGAGATCAAAACCAAACAAGCACTCATTCTTTTGGATGATATTGTCAAAATTAATGATGTTGATCTGGAAGGTCCAGGCGAATACGAAATCGGAGAAATATCGGTTGACGGCTTGGACGATGATGTTTACATTATTCAAGCCGAAGAAATTCCAGTTGGTATTGTTAATTTTAAGTGTAAGATTTCCAAAGAAAGTGTCGAGAAGCTTTCCAATGTAGGTCTCTTGGTTGCGCAGCTGGATGGTGACATCGAGAATGCAATCGAGCAAGTTGGTCAAATCGAACCTAACATTGTTTTTTATGTTGGCGAAGCAAGTTCCGCAGATAAATTAAAGGCAGGCGGAGTAACTTGCGATACGGTTGAATCCATAAAAATTCAAAAAAACGATATCGACACCGACCAAAAAGCATATTTTATCCAGGCCTCACATGCTGAATGCAAAAAAAGCTAAAGAACTATTCGAGAAAAATCAAAAGATCCTAGTCGTTTTGCATCAATTTCCCGATGGTGACACAATCTCATCTTCTCTTGCTCTTTCGGTCTATCTAAAACGGCAGGGAAAAAAGGTTGACTTGGCGGTTAAAGAAGAAATTCCCGAGGTCTTTCATTTTCTTACCAATGGCATAAAAATTCGAGACGATTTTCTGCTTGGCGATTACGACCTTATTATTGCAGTTGATTGCGGTGATGCGCAGCGCACCGGTTTTCCCGCTCGACTCGAGCAAATTAGCCGCATTAAACCGCTAATTAATATTGATCATCATCTTAAAAATTCCCTTCATAAAATCGCAACGCTCAATATGATAGATACAGAGGCCTCGGCGGCTGCGGAAATTGTTTGGGATTTATTAAATTATCTTGAAGCGGAAATTGACTCGAAAATCGCCACATATATTTTAGCTGGAATTTATTATGATACGGGTGGCTTTCAGCATGCCAATGTAACCGCAAAGACATTGAAAATTGCCTCACAGTGTTTGCGCCGTGGCGGTAGAATCGGTCTAATATCTAAAAATAATATCACCTCAAAGTCACCGTCAGGATTAAAATTGTGGGGAATTGCTCTTAATCGTGTGAGAATTAATGCAAACGGAATCGTTTCAACATATATCACCTTAAACGACATTAAAAAAAGTGGAGCAAAATCCGATGATACTTCCGGAATTGTGAATTTGATTAATACGATTCCTAATTCAAAGATCGCGATCTTGTTTGTTGAGACACCTGATGGTACAATAAAAACCAGCTTGCGGACCGAGAGAAACGACATTGATGTTTCTGTTTTGGCGCGGCTTTTTGGCGGCGGAGGCCACAAAAAAGCCGCCGGATTTACACTCGAGAGTAACTTGAAATCTAAAATTATGGCCTAGCCCGAATGGCGCCTGCCTGCCGGTAGGCAGGGAATTGGCCTGCCCGCCGATGCTACGCAAAGCGCTGCAGGCAGGCGGAATTGGCAAACTTGTTTTATATATTGACCGTGCCTATTCCATATTGTAAGATTACTATATGCCAAGAGCTCGACGGTGGACTATAGAACAATTAAAAAAAGCGGTGAAAGAAGCTCGTAGCAAGCGAGGGGTTTTGATTGTACTTGGATTGAGGCCTACCGGTGGTAATTACAAACAACTTGAAAAATATATTAATGAATTAAATTTAGATACGACTCATTTTTTGGGTAAGGGGTGGAATAAGGGATTGCAGTTCTGTCCGAAGCCGGCAATTCCAATCACTGAAATTTTAAAGAAAGATTCAGATTTTCAATCTTATAAGCTAAAGAAACGATTATTCAAAGAAGGTTTAAAAAAAGAGAGATGTGAAGAGTGTGGTTGGGCGAAGTATTCTAGTGATGGGAGATTGCCTCTTGAATTAAATCATAAGAATGGGAATTCCGGAGACAATCGCATCGATAATCTAGAAATTCTTTGCCCAAATTGTCACAGTTTGAGGCCACATTATAGGGGGAGCAAGTTAAAAAAATGCCCGAATGGCGGAATTGGTATACGCGCATCACTTAAAATGATGTGACCGAAAGGTCTTGTCGGTTCGAGTCCGACTTCGGGCACCAAAATCAAACTTTCCGTTTTTTTCCCGACCAATTCGGCGGCGCGAAGCGCCGAAATGTATGGCTGAACAGGGTTTCCGCGCGCTTCGCGCGCGTTCAAGTGGAGGTTCGAGCCAAAGATTTCTTTGGCAACAACCTTTTTTGCTAAAAGGTTGTTATCCCTTGCAATTTTAACGAGGGTTAAAGAGACTTTTATCCAATTTTGAAACGGTTCGAGCCAATTATTTTGCTTTTGTTCAATCCGCGCCATTTGCTCATCAAGCGACTTCTTTTCCAAAAGAAGTTTTGTTTTTTGTTCGCGATAAATCTCTCTTTCAATATCTTGCTCTAAATAGCCGTCAAGAAGTCGCTGTAATTTTGTATTGATAGCGTGGATTTTGTTTTGAGCTTTTTGAACAAAAGCAAAACAGGATTGGGCGGACATTTCCTTGTCTCTTTCCGCCATTTCTAAAAGTTTGTCCGCCCACTTCTGGCTCAAAGAAACTCTTTGAATAAGAGCTGATAACTGCCGATCCAATTCCTCTTCGCGAATATATGGCTGAGTACATTTAATTTTCTTTTTTGAACAACGATAATAAATATGTCCTTTTTGTTTTTCGGCAGTTATCATCATTCCACATTCGGCGCACTCAATAAGTCCACAAAATGCTTGTGGCTCATTTTTTTGCTTGCGTTGTGTTTTGCCTCGTTGTTTCAAAACTTCTTGCGCCGAATCAAAAAGTTTCTTTGAAATGATTGGCTCGTATTTTCCTTCGTGAAGTTCGCCATCATATTTGAATAGTCCAGTATAAAAAGGATTTGAAAGGATAAAAGTCACCCTCGTCTTGTGGATTTTCTTTCCGCCGCGGGAAAGTATCCCGCGTTGCGCCAAAAAGTTCGAAATATCCTCGAGGCGTGATGCGCCTTCGGCATACAGTTCAAATGCTTCTTTAGTGATTTTTGCTTTCTTTCTGTCTACCACAATGGTTTTGGTGCGCACATCGTTTATGTAGCCGATTGGCGCAAGGCTTGGATATTCGCCTCGTCTTACTTTTTGGCGCAAACCCCGCTTGGTGTTTTCGGAAAGAGAATCCACATAGTATTTGCTTTGCCCAAAAGCAATGTTCAACATAAATTTTCCTTGCGGCGTTGGTTCAAACCAAAATTGAGGAAACTTCAACGCCACAATACGCCCGCAATCAATCAAATAAATTATTTGTCCGCCATCAACAGAATTGCGCGCCAATCTGTCAGACATTCTATGATAAATTTAAAGTGTTCCCCGCGCTATGCCGCCGGATGACTCATGGCATCCTGCGTCCCGCCATCGGCGGGATCGCCTTGGTCAGACTGTCTCCGGTGGCATAGGCGCGATTAGTCGCTTCAATAGCTCAATAGAATGTTGCTCCCTTTATGGGTAGCTTATGATAAATGGTTGCTTGGCGGCTTGAGTCGCGCTTTGCCCGGGACAGGAAGAGCAGAAAAATAAGGAAGGAGGTGAAAATGAACGCGTGTCTTACTCCCAAGTCAACCGTTGTTGGGGTTGATGTGCATAAATACTCTCACACAGCGGTAGCGATGAATTGCTTCGGCCAGGAAAAAGATCGGCTGGATTTCTCAAACGACCGCTTGGATGATTATGTCTTATGGCTTCAGAGGTTAGGCCAAAAAGAAGATATTGTTGTTGCTCTTGAGGATGTAAACGGTTATGGATTTCATATTGTCGAAAAATTGAGTCATGAAGGAATCAAAATGCGCTATGTTCCGGCGATACTCACCGAGCGGGACAGAAAACAAAGCATACACAGGGAGAAAAGCGATAAGGAAGATGCAAAGCGGGTAGGAAAAGTCATCCTCACAAAGTTCGAGGAGACACTACCCGCCAAAGAAAGTATAGCAAATGAAGCGGAAAGGAACATAAGCGCCAATCTTGATTTTCTTACTTCCGAAAGAAGAGTGTTGGTTTCCGATAAAACAATTCTCAAAAACCAGCTCCACGCCATGCTTCATCAACTATTCGGAGATCATTATCAGGATGGATTTGCCAAAGTGTTCAACAGAAAAGCTGTCAGTTCTTATCGCAAGAAATTGTCTTCCTTCAAATCAGCCAATCCGATAAAATCCGCTCTTGCTAAAAGCGTCATCAGGCGTTTCGACAGATTGTCTCTTGTCGAAAAACAACTTCAAGAAATAGATAAAACAATAAACGGTCTCGCTAAAAAATCAGAAGCGGTTATGGCGCTTAAAGACAATATCCATGGCTGTGGCGCAATTACGGGGGCGGCAATTATCGCCGAAGTAACGACTATTGATCGTTTCTCAAGCAAAGCCAAGTTTGCCCGATATTCCGGCATCGCTCCGATTAACAAATCTTCCGGCATGCACCAACGACTCTATACCAGCCCTTTTGGCAACCGGAAGATGAATAGAGCTCTTCATACTATCGCTTTATGCCAAATTGCCTGCAGGGGAGATGACAGAGGGAAAGTATACTTTCAAAAGAAATTATCCGAGGGCAAAACAAAACTTTGGGCGCTAAGATGTCTCAAAAGACAAATCTCAAATAGAGTATTTCAAGTGCTCAAAGAACAAAAAAGAGAGGAGACAATAATGCAATAAAATAACCCAATAAATCCATGCTATTGACATAAATGGATGCCAAGCCAAAATTCCGTCCGCTTCGCCCTTTTCAATACGCTTTATCATTTTGCCGAAAATATGGCGGCCGGGAATTTTGGCAGATTGTTTTTCAATAAATGTTTCAACGATATTCAAATTTTCTTGTTTGGCAAAAGCGCGCAATTCTGTGATTTGTGCTTCGATAGACAAAATCTGTTTATCCTCCACATCGGTGGACTTGCGGGCGTATAAGAAAAATTTATTTTGATTATTCATATTTTTTTATTGGGCAAAGCAAATGCTTTAAATTGCAAGGGATTTCGAACCTCCGCCTGAACGCGCGCGAAGCGCGCGGAAACCCTGTTCAGCCATACTCCTCGGCGCTTCGCGCCGCTGAATTGGTCGGGAAAAAAACGGAAAGTTTGATTTTGGTGGAATTATACGACTCCGCTCGAACTTTTTTTGAACGAAATTTTTAAAAACTTTTCAAATGAATTCGGCTCGGGCGGGCAAAAAGGAAGGGGGGTGGGGGGAAGGAATTTTTGCCCGCTCTCGCTTTCCCGACGCTACTGGATTTCGTATTTCGCTTCGCGAAATGCACCGCTGGAACTTTACTATTTTTAATTTTCGGTATACTATCAAAGTAGATGAAAGGAAGTAGCACTTATACTTTAATTCTACTATCACAATATCAGTATGTCAAATATTCAAAAAACACTTAGAAAACTCAGAGAAGCCAAGGGCTTGTCCCAAGAAAAATTGGCGAGATTGTCAGATGTCGCCAATAATACTATTATTAAAATTGAAGGTGGCAAAAACCAAAATCCAACACTCGATACTCTCAAAAAAATTTCAAAAGCTCTTGAGGTGAGTGTTGACGATTTGATAAACTAAAGTAAAGTGCGGAACAAAAACCCGTTTTAAAAATGATTTTTATTAAGGAAGAAAACCATAATGGTTAAAAACAATAAAACAACTAAGAAATGCCCGCATTGCAAGGAAGAAGTTTTAATAGATGCTCGAAAATGTAAGCATTGTGGTGAGTGGCTTGAGACAAAAGAAACTAAGAAGGGGGCTGAGGATGTGGTGCTAAGACAGCCCAATGAAGAAGCTAAAAAAACTTCCAATAGTGGCTTCATCGGTTTAATTATTATCCTTGTTATTGTTTTCTTGTTTATGAGTTGGTCAACGCGGTTTATGATTTTTGCCTTTTTATCTTTTGTGGCATTGCTGATTGGGTTAACAGAGCCAGACAGATTCAAAAAATTAATCAAAAAACCTACACGAAAAAATATTGGTTTAGTTTTTGGCTGTGCTGTTCTAGCATTCCTTATTTTATTTGGGATTACTACGCCAAAAAATCCGACTATTGCTTTTAATGATTTAAATGATTCAAGTAAGGAAGTAACGGTTGGCAATTTTGACATAAAAGGCAAAGTTAGCCCTGCTGATAGCGCTATAAAAATAAAAAAAGATAATAAGACATACATAACTACATCGAAACCAGATAAAAATGGTAATTTTACCTATAATGTAGATTTGAATGAGGGAGATAATAATTTCTCATTTACCGCTGATAATCACGGCAAAACATTTTCTATCTCCAAAAAACTAGTTAGAAAACTTTCTCAAGAAGAAACAACCAAGAAAGATGCAGAAGCAAAAGCCAAGGCCGAAGAGGAAGCTAAGGCAAAAGCTGATGCTGATGCTAAAAAATCTAGATATGAGGCTGGTTCAGTAAATAAACTAAAAAATATTCAGCCAATTTTTCTTGGAACATCAAAGGACAACTGGACTAAATTATCGAAGTATATTCTAGCTGGTGATGACACAGGAGTAAAAAATATGATCTATTCTGGAGAAGCGCTTATTGCTGACGGAGGATCACAAATAAAAACAATTGAATGGAATTGGGGTATATTTCATGTTCGAATTTTGGAAGGTACAAGCAAAGACAGTGAAGCTTGGGTTTCGGATACTTTTGTTGAATAACTTTTAAAGGAAAAATATGAACACATTATTTTTACTTCTCTTCCTTGCCTCATTTATTTGTTTAATTATTGGCTTAACAAAACCCGCTACTTTTTCTCGTTTTATCAAAGGAAAATCCGCTAGAAAAAATATCGGGTTGATTTTTGGCATTGCTACTTTAGTATTTTTCATTTTATATGTGGCGACGGCTAATACCAGTGATAAAAAAACGACAACGCAATCGCCGAGTTCTACAAAAACCACAGCAAGCCAGGAAAGCAAAACTGTAGAACCGAAGATCGCCGCCGCTTATAAAACTGTTGCGACCGAAGATTTAAGCATGAAAGCATTGGGAAATAAAAAATTATCCGATTACTCTAGCTCGGAAATTTCTAAGTTGCCGACCGACAAACGGTACCAGTTCCGAATTGTTATCGAAAAAAATCTCGATCAAGACAGTATAAAGAAAATTATCGAGTCACTCATTAGCGATAAAAGATCCGAGGATAGTGATATTGATGAACTTACTATCTTCATCTATGATGACGAAAAAGATGCCAAGGAACCATACACAATCGGGAAAGCTATCTGGTCGCCAGGTGGGGTTTGGGGAAGTGTAACGCCTGAAATTGCCAGTAGCAATAACCGTGCCAATTATATAACAAATTATGAGTTCGTTACAAAAACTACAACAAATACCCTTACCGACAGGGAAAAAGAAATAAGGAATGACTATAACAATAAACTCGATGAGTTACTCGCTAAGCAAACAGAATGGTCTTCGGATTCATCAACTGATGATGCAATTAATAAAGAACTCGAAGATTACATTATGAAAAAATATTCAATTACAAAAGATGAATTGGATAAAATCATGGTCAAAGGTTTAATACAATAAAATTGTAAAATATGGCAAACGAAAATCAAAAACCTATCCATAAATTACCGGAGTCAACGATCCGTATTATGGAAGAAGCCCAAAAATCATACAAACGCTTGGCTGGTAGCATAGCAAATATGGCGAGTATTCTTCCAAAATTTCCCAAAATTGACATCTCAAAATTTCAAATACTCGACCAGCAAGAACGTGAAATAGTTCCGCCACTGAATTACGATCTTATGCATGAACAGAATGAATGGAAGCGACATATAGAAATTTTGGATGTGCAAAATGTGGTAGTTGAGACACTATCAGGAATTTTGAAAGAACAAAAATCTACAACAAAACTAACATTGTGTCTAAAAAAATTAACATGGGCCATCTTAATTTTGACAATGCTAGGAATTGTAGCAACAGTTATATTTAGCATCATGAAATAATGCAAGCGATGCGCCAGCTTTGCTGGCACGAAATCCAGTAGCGTCGGGAAAGCGAGAGCGGGCAAAAATTCCTTCCCCCCACCCCCCTTCCTTTTTGCCCGCCCGAGCAGAATTCATTTGAAAAGTTTTTAAAAATTTCGTTCAAAAAAAGTTCGAGCGGAGTCGTATAATTCCACCAAATTTTATTTCACAACTTCAAACAAAACAATCCCTGCTGAAGTTGCCACATTCAAACTATTTGCACGACCGTGCATTGGGATCTCAACGGATAAATCGCATAATTTTAGGACATCGGCCGAGACCCCGTTTCTTTCGTGTCCTAAAATAATCGCAAGCGGGAATTTATATTTAGCTTTTGTAAATTCAATTGATTTATCAGTTTGTTCTAGCGCCACGATCTGAATTCCTTCCGCCTTTAAACTTTTAACTTTTAACTTTGCACTTTCCGCATATTCCCAATCAACCCACTCAACCGCACCCATCGAGGTCTTAAAAATCTTGTTTCTGGGTGGTGTGGCGGTTATTCCACATAAATATATTTTTTTTACTCTCGCTCCGTCGCAAGTTCTAAAAATCGCCCCGACATTTTCCATCGCTTTAATATTGTCCAGGACAACATAAACATCATTGCGGGGAGCTGATTTTATCGTTTTTATTCCGCCCTTGATTTTAATATTTTCTCGTACATTTCGTTGTTTCATATTTACAAATTTAACCATAAAAATATGTTTTTGGCAATAATTGAGTTGAAACTATCAAATCATCTGCTAAAATTAATTTAATGAAATTAAAAGCAATACAAACAGCTCTGGTTGTGGTTTTGGCCGTGGGGATTTTTGGCTTTGGTGTTTACCGCTATTTCCCTGTTATTTTTGGAGATACGGTTTATCCCTTGGATTATGTAGACCAAATAAACTCTTGTGCCGATAATTTTGGACTTGACAAGCCGTTACTTGCTGCTTTGATTTTAAAGGAGTCGGGTTTTAACCCAAGGGCGGTCTCTCGAGCCGGGGCGATGGGGTTAACTCAACTTATGCCTCTAACCGCTAAGGGCATTAATCAAAGGGTCTTCGATGGAAAATATTCCGATTATTTTGATCCGGAAACAAATATCTGTATGGGTGCGGCTCACTTGGCCGGTCTAATGGGAACTTACAATGGTGATGTAACAGCGGCCTTGATTGCTTATAACGGAGGAGACGGCGCAGCCAGAAGATATTTAGCCGCTCGCGACACTTCTGTTTTAGTAACCGAAACCCGACTTTACGCGCCAAAGATTTTGGCGGCTCGGGAGGCCTATGCTTCACTTTACGCCGATAAATTTACACCTCCAAAAGCAGAATTTAAAATGCCGGACGGAACAAGTTCCGGTTCAAGCGGCGGTTCAGCTTTCAGTACCCCCACGCCAATTATTAAAGTCGAGGTCCAAAAACAATCCGATAAAACAAACGCCTTCTGGAAGGGCTTTATAAAAGATGCCTTTGCAAGATTTATCAGCAAATAGTTTAAGGGAAAAATTGACGCGCAGTGTCATCCTGCTTGCCCGCCGTAGCTTTGGCGAAGGTGGGAGCAAGTCGAAGGATCTGAAATGATTTCGAGCGAATTGCGAGAAAAATTCCTTAGCTTTTTCGAAGGGAAGGGGCATAAAATCATGCCTTCTTCTTCATTATTGCCCGAAAACGATCCTTCGGTTTTGTTCACAACCGCTGGGATGCAGCAGTTTAAACGATATTATCTTTTTCCGGACGAAGCTCCGGCAACTCGAATTGTAACTTGTCAAAAATGCGTTAGAACTGGAGACATTGACGAAGTGGGGGACGAAACCCATCTGACTTTTTTTGAAATGCTGGGAAATTTTTCTTTTGGCTATAAAGCAGTTAAAAGTGAAAAGTTAAAAGGGGAAAGTTCGCCAAGAAGTTCAAGCGGTCCATATTTCAAGGAAGAAGCGATTCAGTGGGCGTGGGAATTTTTAATCAAAGAATTGCAAATTGATAAATCAAGAATTTTCGCAACATACTTTAAGGGAGAAAATGGCGTTCCGGCCGACGAGGAATCACTAAAAATTTTACAGGAAATCGAAGGACTTTCAAAAATCGAACCGCAGGGTTTTGACGACAATTTTTGGTCGCTCGGGACAGAAAATTCTCCCGGCGGACCAACAGTAGAATTCTACATTTACCCAGAGCAAAGTCGAGGGGTGGATGGCGTAGAAATATGGAATCTTGTTTTCAATGAGTTCGTTTTGAAAAACGGAAGATACGAGCTATCGGAACTAAAAGGGATTGATACCGGTTTGGGTTTGGAGCGTCTTGCTGCGATGATGCAGGGAAAATCCGATGTTTACCAAACGGATTTGTTTGCGCCGATAATTCAAAAAATCGAAGAACTCTCTGGCAAAAAATATTTATCCCCTTCGCGTCATCCTGAACTTGATTCAGGATCTAGTAAATTGCCAAATCAAAATGCCACTGTTAACACACAAAGCTTTCGCATCATTGCCGATCATATCAAGTCAGCTTTTTACATGATTAACGACGGCGTTGAGCCGTCAAATAAGGGGCAGGGTTATATTTTACGCCGGCTGATCAGGCGAGCCGTAGTTAAAGGTAAGCAGCTGGGAATCAATGAAAATTTTACATCTCTGCTTAGCTCTGTCATTTCGACCGGGTTTGGGAGTGGAACCCAAACCTACTCAATCGCGGAGAAATCTGCCTGTCATCCCGACCTTGCGGAGGGATCTAATTCAGATCTCTCGGCTTCAGCTCGAGATGACACCGGTAGCAAGCTGGAAACCGAAGAAAATAAATTTAGAAAAACACTGATCAGTGGGTTAAAAATTATTTCTTTGCAAAACAGTTTTGACGGCAAGACAATTTTTGATCTTTATCAAACCTACGGAATTCCTGTTGAGATAACTCTCGAGGAAGCAAAAAGACGAAACAAAGATATTTCAGATGCCTCGCTAGAAGAGTTTAGAAAATTAGTGGGCGAGCATCAAGAAAAATCCCGAACTGCCTCTGCCGGAATGTTCAAGGGGGGATTGGCTGATAATAAAATCGAAACAACACGACTACATACGATCGCGCATTTACTTCTCGCCGCACTTCGTCATATTCTTGGCGAGGAAATTGAACAGAAAGGTTCAAATATTACCGAGGAAAGGTTGAGATTCGATTTTAATTATCCGGAAAAATTATCCGATGAGCAGCTCAAAAAAATAGAAGATCTTGTAAATATAAAAATCGAAGAGGCATTGCCGATTACAATGCAGGAACTAAGTTTAGACGAAGCCAAAAAATCTGGCGCAACTGGTTCGTTTCACGATCGTTACGGTAGCTCTGTTAGAGTTTTCACGGTTGGTGACCCTGCTGAACCATTTTCTCGTGAAATCTGTGGCGGTCCTCATGTAAAAAATACTTCTGAACTCGGCCACTTCAAAATCACCAAAGAAGAATCCTCGAGTGCTGGCATTAGGAGGATTAAAGCAATTTTAGAGTAATTGATCATCGGTACTGAAACTATTGTTAAAATCTAAAACTTGCACTTTTGGTACGATCGTACCAAAAGTGCGAATAAATCTGTAAATTATAGTCCTGTATATTCAAATTTAAGAACTCAAGTATCTTTCTATAAACCGCTTAGCTTTAATGAGTTTTGAGAGGACTAGTTTTTCTGAAATTCGTTTTTTGGAGCCAAGCGATATAAATGTATCGCACCAAAGTTCGATCGAAATTGGGCCGGAGTATTTGGTCTCTTTTAATTTCTTTAAAAATTTTTTAAGGGGCAATTTTCCTTCGCCCGGTACAAGGTGAGAATCAATAATATTTCCCTTTTTTTCGGGGTTTTCTCTTATGTCAGAATCGGAAAAATGGATGTATTTGATCTTATCCTTTAGCTTTTCAAAATACTCAATCGGATCCATTTCGGCGGTACCAATATGCGAGGTATCAAGATTTATTGATTTAAACTCCTTCATCACATCAAAATGATAACTCGGATTTATTGAAACGCCGGTTTTTGCATCAATCCTTTTAGTCGCATTTTCAAACACAACCGTAACCGGCTTTGCCTGATTCATAACCTTTTTTTGGTTTTGAATTAGCCATGCGGTGTAATTTAAATCGGAATGATCCCAAGAGTGAACGATTAAAAATTTGGCTTTAATTACTTTAGCCAGTTTGGTGCTGTTTTTGAGTCGTGTTTTCCAATCACTCCAGTTTTCTACAAACTCCATCGCCGAGTGTACGGCTACAACCTTTAATTTAAATTTTCTCTCAAGAGAAATAATATAATCCGGCTCTTGACTGTCGAACGATTCATCAATGATAAGCTCGATGTCTTTAAAGCCCACTTTCTTTGCTACCTCAAAAAATCGGTATAATCCGTATTTGTGACAAGAGCCGGTTGATAAAATTATTTGGTTTTGCATTTGGTCAAAATTTTACTAAAGATATGGTCAAAAAGCAATTTTTGGAAGATATGCTTTCGGAAAGCGGAGGATTTGGTAGATACCTTTAGTTGCGGACAATATTCGACTAATGGACGATCGTCCATTAGTCGAATATTATTGTTCTGTAAAATAATAAAATCTATAAAATTACGATTATTACCATTTATTATTCGTAATTCATACTTTGCAATTCCGTCCCTTGCTTTTGGTCTTAAACTATTCGTGATAAAATAAAAAAAGAAGCAAAATCTGATTTTCACTACCCGGGAGGATTTTTGGGAATTTTAGATATATTTAAGGGCAAATACAATTTTAACGAGTACGCTATCTCTCTTGATATTGGCACGGAATTTGTTAAAACCCTTATTTTTAAGATAGAAAAAGATAAAGCTCGAGTTTTGGGGGTGGGCCGCCAACGCCAGCGATTGGCTGATATTCAAGGTGGCGTGGTTACCGATATTTATGGGGTAATTAGAAATTGCGAAGCGGCGCTCGAGCAAGCAGCGACGCAAGCCAAAATTATGCCGGAACAGGTGATCATCGGAATCGCTGGTGAGTTAGTAAAGGGCATAACTACAGATGTAAAGTATATTCGCCCGGATCAAAACGCTAAAATCAATATGGATGAGCTCACCGAAATAGTCAATCGAATTCAAAAACACACCTACGAGCGGGCCAGAAAAATTCTTGCATACGAAACGGGGCACAGAGAGGTCAATGTAAAGCTGGTTAATTCGGCTGTGGTTGATGTTAAAATTGACGGGTATCATGTTACAAATCCGCTCGGATTTCAGGGTAAAGAAATGGAAGTTAGTGTTTTTAACGCCTTTGCGCCAAATGTTCATCTCGGCGCTTTGCAAACCATTGCCGAGAGTTTAGACCTCGATTTGCTGTCAATTGCCGCCGAACCGTTCGCGGTTGCGCGCTGTATGGGTTCAGATCAAGAAAGTGATTTTTCGGCAATTTTTATTGATATTGGCGGCGGCACAACCGACATCGCCGTTGTTTCGAAAGGTGGATTAGTCGGCACAAAAATGTTTGCATTAGGGGGAAGGGCTTTTACAAAAAGGGTTTCGTCGGTTTTGGGCGAGCCGTTTTTAGAGGCAGAGCAAGACAAGCTTAATTATTCCGCCGGCAAACTCCCAGACGATAAAAAAACAATTGTCGAAAAAGCCATCAAGCAGGACTGCGAGGTTTGGCTTTCTGGAGTTCAGCTCACTCTCGAGGAGTTTTCCGATTTAGAGCTTTTACCCTCAAAAATTATGCTTTGCGGAGGCGGAAGCAACCTGCCTGATATTGAAAGGGTTTTAAACGAGGCAAAGTGGGGCAGAAATGTGCCCTTCGCCAAAAAACCGACTGTTTCATTTTTAAGACCGAAAAATATTTCTTCGATTATTGACGACACAAACGAATTGACGGAAATTTCGGATGTTACGCCGATGGCTTTGGCTAATTTAGCCATTGATGTGGTCGGAAACGAAGGAGTTGTCGAGGGTCTTTTTTCAAAAATAGTAATGACTTTAAGGAATTAAATGGACGAAATATTATATTTAGAGGCAGACGAAGAAATAACTTCCGTTGTTGATAAACTCAAAGGGCTAGAAACCAAGTCCGTTGGTTTGGTTGCGCCCAAGGGCTCAACCATTGTCCAGTCGCTTGTTTCTTTAAAACTTCTTAAAAAAGAGGCAAAAGCGCTGGGCAAAGAAATCGCCATTATCACTTCGGACGAAGTGGGGCAAAATTTAGCAAGTAGGATAGACCTTCCTGTTTACGAGGATGTAAGGAGCAAGACCCCGATTAAACCAACCGGGCAAAAGGATCCAGAGATAAAAGAACCGGTCGAAATTGACATGGAAGAGGGCTCAAAATCTGACAAAGCCGAGAAAGAAAATCAAACAAAACAAAGCGAGGAACAGGAAGATGTTCCGGAAAATTTCGAGGTCCACAGATACGACGAAGATGCAAAGCAAGAAGAACCGATTACTAAACAAACCGAGCTGGATAAAACCGAATCGCAATTAGCCGAAGAGTCCCCCGAGTCAACGGTTTCCCAACTTCAAGACCAGACCAAAATCGAAACACAGGCACCGCACGAAGAAATTAAGCAAACGGAAGGTGAGGACAAATTTGTAACTAGACCGGTGGCAAAAATGTCTCATGATATTGATCGCCACGAGTTGGAAGCGGCGCGCCCAATAAGCCAGGGATATAATTCAAACCCGATCAAAAAAGGCAAAAAGAGCAAAGCGGGTTATATTTTTGCCGCGGGCTTTGTTTTCTTCCTGCTAATTTTGTTGGCAGCCGATTTAACAATTGCCAAATTAAATATCAAATTAACGGTTCCGGCCGAAGCAATAACCAAGGATGTTGCCGTTCAAGTTGAAAAAGATCGGCCAGTAGTTGATCTTGAACAAAGCATAATTCCCGGTGTTCAGGTTTCTAAAGAAAACGATTTTGAGCAAACAATTCAATCAACCGGCGAAAAAGATGCCGGCACTGCCGCCAAAGGAACTCTAACTTTTAAAAATGATTCGGGGGTTGATGAAACCATAAATTCGGGGACGACAGTTCGATCCTCAAACGGAATCGATTTTATCCTTGATAGTTCAATCACAGTACCAAAGGCCTCTTTAAATTCAGCCGGCGATAAAGTGTTGGGGCAGGCAACCGGTTCGGTTACGGCAAAGGATGTCGGAAGTTCCGGGAATCTTTCAAATTCAACGACCTATGCAATTTCGTCAAAGCCAAAAATATCCGTTTCAGGCGGAACAAACGGTGGAGTTACAAAAAAAGTAAAAGTGGTCTCAAGATCAGATATTGAAAATGCCAAAAATAAATTAAAAGATGCAGCCAAAGAGGAACTTTCAAAGCCAACCGATGATCAAAAGGACTATGTTTATCTGTCTGACGCCGGCACTGTCGAGATCTCGGACTTCTCATCGGATAAAAGCGTTGGCGACGAGGCAGATAGCTTTAAGGCCAAAGCCCACGGGAAATTTACGAGTTTAATTTATAAAAGCGATGACCTAAAACAAGCAATCACTAAGTCCGTCGAGAAAGGGCTGACCAACAATCAAAATTTGCTTCCTTCGGATACGGACGAAATTCAAACCACAATAAAAGAAAACAATATCAATATCGGCAAAATGACTCTTGCCAACTCGTTCAAAAGCCATGTTGGTCCAAAGCTTGATCTTGGGAACTTACAAAAATCGTGGCGGCTCAAGCCAATCAAGAAAATTAAAGATAGTTTAGCCAGCGTTGAAAATGTGCAAATTGATGATATTTCGCTATCGCCCAATTTTGCTTTGCCGGTCGGGCCAATTATGAAATCACACATTATTGTTAAAATTGATTACACAAAAAAGTAGTCGTTTCGCGAAATATTAACCAATTGTGCTAGAATAATTTTTGTATGATAAATCAAACAAAAAACCCAGATCAGTTCTCTGGCAACATTAAAAAATCAGAAGTTACTCTGGCTCTCGATTTAGGAAAAAGGCGAGTTGGTGTGGCTTTATCGCACGGGATTATTGCCGAAGCGCAAAAAACAATTTTACTAAATGAATCAAAACCCGAAGAATTTTTCCCAAAGTTAAAAAAAATTACCGAAGAACAAAAAGTAAAAAAAATCATTGTCGGTTTACCGCTTGGTAAAAATCTTCAAGAAACAAAACAAAGTGTTTGGACTAGGGATTTTGCCTCTAAAATAGAGAGAGAACTTCGACTCCCGATCGAATTTGTCGAAGAATCATTTTCTTCAACTTCAGCTTTGGAAGATCTGAAGAAGGGAAAACGGTTCAAAAAAGAAGAAATAGATGCGCAGTCCGCCAAAATTATTTTAGAGCAATATTTAAATTCAAAATGAAACCTGATATCTCGCATTATAAAAAAGAAAAAAAACACGATCAGGAGCTGGTCGTCCGGTTGGGAACGGAGGGACTCAAAAAGATTATTGACAAGAAAAGCACTCTTTATTTTATCGCTGGCACAATACTGGTCTTTTTGATTTTTATTATCTCGTGGGTCAATTTTCAAAAACGCCCGGTTGCCGATTCAACACAGGACTATAAATATTTTGAAATCACAAAAGGGGAGACAACAAAAGGAATTGGGATAAAGTTAAAAGAGGCCGGGCTGGTTAGATCTGACCTTGCTTTTTATTTAAACTCCAAAATGTCGTTTAAAAATCTTCAGGCAGGAAATTACAAATTGGCGGCAACGATGGATATGGATGAAATCATCAAAAAATTCCAGAAAGGAGATGTGGATGCTTTTTCAGTAACGATTCCCGAGGGTTATAGGGTTCTGCAGATTGCCAAAACACTTGAAGAAAAGGGTAAAGTTGATCCGAATAAGTTTATCGAAGCGGCAATAGGCACCGAAGGGACTCTGTTTCCGGACACCTATGTTTTTCCACTCAATCTAGAACCCGCCAAAATTGTTCGGGAGATGAAGGATGATTTCGAAAAGCGAACTCAAAAATATCGGTTATCGGCCGATCAACTAATTCTTGCTTCAATTGTTGAACGCGAAGCGAAAAAAGATGACGAGCGGCCAAAAATTGCTGCGGTTTATAGAAACAGGGCAGATCAAAATATGCTACTTCAAGCGGATCCGACAGTTCAATATGCGCTTGATACGCAAAAATATTTAAAAGATAAATCGCTCGATTTTGCCTTTTGGGCTGCTCCCACAAGCCAAGAAATAAAGGATTTGGTTTCGCCTTTTAATACTTATAAACAAAAAGGTTATCCGCCGGCACCAATCTGTAATCCCGGCATAAAAAGCATCGAGGCAGCAATAAACCCGGAACCGAATTTCGACTATTTATATTTTTTTCACGATAAAAATCAACAAATTCATTTTTCTAAAACCTATACCGAGCATTTGAAAGCGATACAGGACTTCGGGCTGTAAATTTTAGAGGAATTGGACTAAAGAACTAACAAAACATTGGGGTTTGACATATGCAAGTTGCCTGATAAAATCAAGCTCTGAAGCGAAAGCCGCTAATTTTTAAATTTAAGGTGGGCGATGCTAAAAAGATTATTCGGAATTTTTTCTCAAGATATCGGGATTGACTTGGGCACGGCCAACACACTTGTTTATGTTAAAGACAAAGGTGTTGTTTTAAATGAACCATCTGTTGTTGCGATCAATCAAAAAACCAAACAGGTTCTCGCAATCGGCGAGGAAGCAAAAAAAATGGTTGGTCGTACCCCTTCTTATATTGTGGCAGTCAGGCCTCTGGCTGATGGTGTAATTTCCGATTTTGAAGTAACCGAACAAATGTTACGGTATTTTATTCAAAAAACCGGAAAACAAAAGTGGAGTATGACGCCTCGTCCGCGAGTAGTTGTTGGTGTTCCCTACGGCGTTACCGAAGTTGAGAGACGGGCTGTCGAAGAAGCAGCTATTAACGCAGGAGCGCGGGAAGTTTATTTAATAGAAGAACCGCTGGCCGCGGCCATTGGCGCCAGAATCCCCGTGCAGGAAGCAACGGGCAGCATGATTGTTGATATTGGCGGAGGAACCACGGAGGTGGCAGTTATTTCTTTGGGCGGTGTTGTTTCCAGCCGATCGCTACGGATTGCCGGGGACGAAATGAACGAAGACATTGTTGCATATGCCCAAGACCAATTTAATCTGTCGCTTGGTCTTAAAACCGCAGAAGAAATCAAAATTGCGATCGGTTCGGCAGTCGAACTAACAGAGCAGCTCACCTATCCTATGCGCGGACGGGATTTGGTAACAGGACTCCCCAAAGAAATTATTATAAGCGACGATGTAATCAGACAGGCAATTTTTAAATCGGTTAAATCAATTGTTGACGCAGTCAAGTCAACGATCGAAGAGGCGCCCCCGGAATTGGTGGCCGATATTTTAGAGAGGGGGATAATTTTAGCAGGCGGAGGGGCGCTTTTGCGCGGTCTTGACCAGTTGATTTCGCGTGAGACCCAGACCAGAGTTCACATTGCCGATGATCCTTTGACTTCGGTTGTGCGTGGTACGGGTGTTGTAATTGAGGATCTTGATAATTTGCGCGATGTTTTGCTGTCCAGCGCTTTAAACTAAAAATGAACAAAAATTTCGTCTTAAAGTTTATTTTAACGGTTGGGCTTTTAATAATCCTCTATTTAATTTGGCCACTGCCTTTTTTGTGGGTATCTAAAACAATCTTATTGCCACCGATAGAAAAAATCGGAAATGTTCTGGAGGCCTCGGTTTCTCCTTTCAGAACTCTTTCGAAAATTTCCAAACTCGACAAGGATAGCAAACAGTTAGACAACGAAAATCAGGCCTTAGAAGCTCAAATTGCCAAACTTACCGAAACGAATTATTTGTGTAAAGAAGTGCAGGCCGAAGAAAGCACTTTGCTGGGTAAGTTTTTTACGCAAACCGCCAGAGTGATTGGTCGGACACCTTTTTCTTTTAACCAGACCATCATCGTTGATAAGGGCTCAAATGATTCGATAAAAGAAGGGGCGGCGGTTTTATCAAACGGTACTTTTATTGGGAAAGTTACCAAAGTTGATGCCTCAAGAAGTGAAGTTCGGCTCATCACGAGCCATGACAGTTTGATCCCAACTATTTTAGAACAAAGCCGTCAAACAGGCATTGTTCAGGGTGGGCTAGAGGGCTTAACGCTAAGCGATGTTTCAGTTGATGGAAAAATTAGCGCGGGCGAAAATATTTTAACAAGTGGTTTGGGCGGCGATTTGCCCGCAGGGATTTTAATCGGCCAGGTGTCACAAATTATCGGTGTTGAAGGTGGGCTTTTTCAATCAGCCAAAGTGAATTTCCCTGTCAATATTTCGTCAATTGAAGTAGTGAGCATTATCAAATGAGCTACTTAAGAGTTATAATTATATTTTTTGTAATTTTTGTTCTTGATCAGATAATCGCTGGCCGATTTTTTTGGGAATTTCAAATTTCGCTATTAGTCCCCCTGATCTGTTATCTCGCGGTTTATTCACCTTTAAAAGAAGGACTGGTTGGCGCTTTTTTTGTTGGCTTCTTATTTGATATCAGCTCGTTGAGCAATCATATTTTTATGACAATTTTTTTAATAGCCGAGGTCTTGATAATTTATTATTTGAAGAAAAAACATATCAACTTTACGAGTCCATTGTTTCTATTTCTGGGAAGTTTATTTTTTTTGATAATTTTTATAGTTATAGGTCAAATTATGTTTAATAAGATAAATTTAAGCTCAATTGGGTACTCTTTAATAGGCAATATTTTTGTTGCTTTAATTCTTTTGCCTAGTTCAACTTTGTTTAAGAGGTTATTTAGAAATGCCCGAACCACATAAAAAAGAAAATATTTTTTCCAAATTTAAGCCGATGGGTAAAATCAAGGATTTTCTGTCGGAGCGCTCTTATTATGACAGGGATGGCTCAATTTCAGGTCTCCAACATCGCTTCTTTAACTGGGGATCAGTCATGGTTGCAATTTTTGTTGTTTTGATTGTAACACGACTATTTACCCTACAGGTTCAAGAGGGCTTTATTAATCTAAAACTGGCCGAAGGAAATCGCCTTAAAAATATCCCCGTTTCAGCTCCAAGGGGAATTGTGCTTGACGATCAAGGCAAACTACTTGCTTCAAACGATTCAACTTACGAGCTGATTATCCGATTAAATATGAAAAAGGACTTAAACTCGATTGAGCCGCAAGTTTTTAATACTGCCGGTATCTCAAAGGAAGATATCGAAAAGGAATTTGATAAAGGTCAAAATTTATTTGGTTACTTTATTTTACGCGAAAATATTAATCGCGATGATGCTCTGCTTTTGAAATCACGGCTTCCGGCCTATGGCCCGTTTGAAGTGATGCCGACTTTTATTAGAAAATACGCAACCAATAATTTATCACATGTTTTAGGGTATCTTGGTAAGGTTTCCGAAGATGAAGGCAAAGATAAACCCTCACTTCTTGTAAATGGCATTACGGGTAAATCGGGACTTGAAAAAACATATGACGAATATTTACAGGGAATTCCCGGGTTCAGGCGCGCCGAAGTTGACGCTCAAAATCGTGTAGTTCGTTTGCTTTCTACCCAAGAGCCACAAGCTGGCAATACCTTGCAGTCATCAATTGATTTGGATTTGCAAAACTTTGCTTCGGCAAAACTCGAAGAAAAAGCCAAGGACTTAAATACCAAGGGGGCGATTATTGTAATGGATCCACGAAGCGGAGCGGTTAAAGCGATGGTTAGCTTCCCATATTTTGACAACACTAAAATGTCAACGGGAATAACCCAAGAGGAATATTCGAAAATTGCTGATGATCCTGCGCATCCCCTCATCAATCGAGCGATTTCGGGCGTTTATCCATCGGGCTCTTCGATCAAGCCATTTATTGCCACATCTGCCCTTGAGTTTGGAATTGTTGATGAAAACTTGTCATTTGACACCCCGCCATTTATTGAAATTGGGCAATGGAAATTTCCCGACTGGAAAGATCACGGCTCAACCGATATCAAGCGTGCGATTGCCGAATCAAATAATGTTTTCTTTTATTCTTTGGGCGGTGGCTTCGGTCCGATCAAAAAGGGATTAGGGCCGGATGGTATGAAAAAGGGACTCGAGCGGTTTGGTTTTAACAGTAAGACAGGAATTGATTTAACCGGTGAGTCGGAGGGATTTATTCCAACTCCGGATTGGAAAAAGAAGAAGACCGGTGAGTCATGGTTTATTGGAAATACTTATAATATGGCAATCGGGCAAGGTGATCTTCTGGTTACTCCGATTCAAATTGCCAATGCCACTTGTGCAATCGCAAACGGCGGAAGGGTTTATAAACCGAATTTTGTTAAAAAAGTGGTTGATTATACCGGAAAGACCGTCAAGGAGTTTACGGATGCCGATAACTTGGTTCAAAAAGATATATTTGGTTCTCACAATCTTGATATTGTAAGGCAAGGGATGCGGATGACCGTAACACAGGGTTCGGCCTATTCCGTTTTTGGCAATAATTTTCCGCTTGCCGTTGCCGCCAAAACCGGAACTGCGCAATTTGGAAATGAAGGAAAGACCCACGCTTGGTTTTCCTCTTTTGCTCCTTACGATGATCCGCAACTTGAGGTAACAGTGCTTATCGAGGGTGGAGGCGAGGGGTATCAGACCGCCGCCCCAATTGCTAAAGACATTTATCAGTGGTGGGCGGACAATCGTATGAAATAGTATTTGATTCAATGCTTTTTCTTTACTTTACGAACTTTATAAACTTTATGAACTTTTTACTATCTCGGCCTATTGATTTTTATATTACTTTTTTGCTATACTAATCAAAGTAAATCCCAGTGTCATGGGGTTTTGTTGTCAAATAATGGGCCAAAGGCCCACAAGGAAAAAAATGGCTGAAAAGAGAATTAAACTAACCAAATTGGGCCGAGAAAAACTCGAAAAAGAACTTGAGGAGCTTGTTAAGGTTAAGCGACCGGAAATTATTGATCGAATCAAAAAAGCCAAGGATTACGGCGATTTGAGCGAAAATGCGGAATATGAAGAGGCGCGAAACGAGCAATCGTTTATCGAGGGAAGGGTTCAGGAAATTGAATATATGCTTAAGAGTGCCGAAATTGCCGAGAACACAAAAGGCGGGGTGGTTGGTGTCGGTTCATCTGTTAAAGTTAAAATGGACGGCGAAGAAATGACTTACGAAATTGTTGGTTCAACCGAAGCCGATCCGACAGAAGGTAAAATTTCGAGCGAATCACCGATCGGTTCTTCTTTAGTTGGCAAAAAGGCCGGAGATACTTGCAGTGCCAAAACCCCCGGCGGCGAAATCGAACTCAAAATCCTCGCCGTAGAATAGATAAATTAGGTTGTAAAAAAACAGGCCCGCAAGGGCCTGTTTTTGATGTGGGATGTTATTGGTATGCTGGCGACCAACTATTTCTTGTCATCCCGGGCATAGTCGAGGGATCCCTGCCTGCCGGCAGGCAGGTCTCGCGAATGTGAGATGAACATCGTTCCCCTTGGCACTTACGCCAAGTAATCCCGAAAGTCACGAGGACTTAAGCTCCGCTGTCACAGCGTAATGTGAGCACAAACAGAGGCGCGCGTTTATACCGCACCTCTTCAACATATAGGGCTCGGAGGCCACAAGCCCCCGAGCCCTTTTTGATTTATACCAACTTTATAAACTTTAAAAACCTTCTAACTTTATGAACTTATCAAAGCATTTGAATTTCTAAGGTATTATGGTTATAATCAAACCAGTAAAAACCTAAAAGGGGCTCAAGATGTTAAACATAGATTTTATCAAGGAGAACAAAGAGAAGGTTTCAAAAGCAATTAAGGACAAGGGGATCAAACTAAATCTCGATGAACTTTTGAAAGTAGACGAGGAACGAAGGTCTCAAATTTCTAAAATCGATGAATTGCGGGCCAAGCAAAACGAATTTAACAAAAAAATAAACTCTGTTTCGGATAAAGAAAAACCCGAGGCAATAAAGGGTATGAAATCAATTTCAGACGAAATTAAAAAATTCGAACCAGCCCTCAAAAAAACCGAAAGCAAGTGGCAAGAGCTCATGTATTTGGTGCCGAATATCCCATCAGACGACACACCGATTGGACCCGACGATAAATCAAATAAAGTAGTCGAGGAATGGGGCGAAAAACCGAAGTTTGATTTTAAATTTAAAGATCATTTAACGCTTGGCAAGGAACTCGATTTATTTGATCTCGAGAGAGGTGTTAAAGTTTCCGGATTCAGGGGCTATTATCTCAAAAATGAAGCGGCGGTTTTGCAAGTCGCGCTTCTATTCTATGCATTTCAAAAAATGATCAAGCAGGGATTTACACCGATGATTACGCCGACCATCTTAAAATCATTTGCGCTTTACGGTTCGGGGCATTTTCCGTTTGGTAAAGACGACATTTATGAACTTTCAAATACCGGCAAAGACGAAAAAGGCAAACAAATCGGAGAAAATTTGTATTTGGCGGGTACATCGGAGCCGGCCCTTTTGGGTTATCTTTCGGGTGAAACCATAAAATTCGAGGACTTGCCGGTTAAACTTTGTGGTTTCTCACAGTGCTACCGAAACGAGGTTGGTTCTTACGGCAAAGACACCAAAGGACTTTATCGAATTCACGAATTTATGAAAGTCGAGCAGGCGGTAATTTGCGAAGCGGACGAAAAAATATCCGAAGAGTGGTTGCAGAAAATGAGGGGCTTCTCGCAAGAAATTCTTAAAGAATTAAAATTACCACACAGGGTTTTGGCGATCTGCACGGGTGATATGGGCGCAGGCAAACGAAAAATGTACGACATCGAAACATATATGCCATCTCGTGACGGTTACGGCGAAACCCATTCCGATTCGGACTTGACCGATTGGCAGATGCGACGACTTAATATTAAATATACCGACAAAGATGGTAAGAAAAAATTCGCATATGCCTTAAATAATACCGTTATAGCAAGCCCCAGAATTTTAATTGCCGTTTTAGAAAATTTCCAAAATAAAGACGGATCAATTGATATTCCGGAGGTATTACAGCCATTATGCGGATTTAAGAAAATTGAGAAGAAATAATATCTAAAGGAATAAAGCAAAATGAAATTCCAAATAAAGTCATTATCCGGACAATTATCCGAAGACGAAAAAAAATTGATCAGAAAAAAACTTCTTTGGCTCGAAGAGCATCTTGCAAATAACGCCGAGTTAACGGTTGGAGTAAGACAGCATATTACCAAAAAAAGCAATCAGGCCTACGAAGTCGTTTTGCATCTTTTTATTCCACAGACAAAAAAGCCGATTTATATCAAGGTTTTTAGAAATAGTTTGATGGAAGCGCTTGATAAATCAAAAGCAAAAATCGAGAGAGTGGTTGTGCGCCAAAAGGAAAAAGGGAAAGGCAAATTTCACCTAAGCGTGCCTAAAATTTCTTTGTTTAGAAAGGCAAAATGAGTATTCTGACAGCTATTTTCGGCTCTGGCAATAAAAGGGAAGTTGCGAAAATTCAACCAGTCGTTGAAAAAATTAACGAGCTCGAAAAATCATTCGAAAAATTATCGGATATCGAATTAAAAGCAAAAACAGACGAGCTCAAACAAAAATTGACGGACGGGGTAAGTGAGGAAGAAATTTTGCCCATGGCCTTCGCCACGGTTCGCGAAGCGGCAAAAAGGGAAATCGGGCAAAGACATTTTGATGTTCAGTTAATCGGTGGTGTTGTTTTGAATCAAGGTAAAATCGCTGAAATGAGAACAGGCGAAGGCAAGACCTTGGTCGCGACACTTCCGCTTTATTTAAATGCTTTGTATGGCAAAGGCGCTCATCTAGTTACGGTCAACGATTATTTGGCAAAATTTCAGGGTGAGTGGATGGGGCGAATTTACGATCGGTTGGGACTTAAAACCGGTGTTATTCAAAATCAAGGTATCAGCTTTATTTTCGATCGCGGTTGGATTAAAAATTCCGAAGAAAATGGAGAGTTAGCTGATCAAGAAGATGGTAAAAAAGCCGGAGCGGTTGTTGACGAAAATTTAAAGCCATGCACCCGCAAGCAAGCGTATGCGGCCGATATAACTTATGGAACTAATAACGAATATGGCTTTGATTATCTTCGCGACAACATGGCTCAAAGCCCGGAGCAAATTGCGCAGGGCGAGCTTTTTTACGCCATCGTGGACGAGGTTGACTCAATCTTAATTGACGAAGCCAGAACGCCTTTAATTATTTCCGCTCCGGCCGAAGAATCCGCTGACTTATATGCAAAATTTGCGGGGATTGTCCCGCGATTAAAAAAAGAAGTTCATTTTGAGGTGGATGAAAAAATGCGTGCGGCGACACTGACCGATGCCGGTATTTCAGAGCTTGAGAAAATTATGGGAATTGACAATATTTATCAACCTGAAACGATCGCCATGGTTCATCATCTCGAAGAGGCCTTAAAGGCCCATGCGCTTTTTAAAAAAAACAAGGACTATATTGTTAAAGATGGAGAAGTAATTATCGTTGATGAATTTACGGGGCGCATGATGCCGGGGCGAAGATATTCCGAAGGACTGCATCAAGCAATTGAGGCCAAAGAGGGCGTGCAGATTAACCGTGAATCAGATACTTTGGCCACAATTTCGTTTCAGAACTTTTTTAGATTGTACAAAAAATTGGGAGGGATGACTGGAACGGCGGCAACGGAGGCAGAGGAATTCAGCAAAATTTACGAGCTTGAAGTAGTGGAAATTCCAACTCATAAAGACATGATAAGAAGCGATCTGCAGGATCAAATTTATAAAACCGAGGACGCAAAATTTGATGCTATTGTCAAAAAAATAAAAGAGTTAAACGATAAAAATCAGCCGGTTTTGGTGGGTACGATTTCGATTGCCAAATCCGAAAAACTCTCCAAACTTTTAAATAGAGTTGGGATTAAGCATCAAATCTTAAACGCTAAGCACCACGAAAAAGAAGCCAAGATTATTACGCAGGCGGGACGATCAAGCCAAGTTACGGTTGCCACAAACATGGCTGGGCGAGGTGTTGACATAATTTTGGGCGGAAATCCGCCAATTAAGGAAGATGCTGAAATTGTCAAAAAAGCCGGCGGTCTTTATGTTTTGGGAACGGAGCGACACGAATCAAGAAGAATAGACAACCAGCTAAGAGGTCGCGCCGGTCGTCAAGGCGACTCCGGCGCAAGTCAATTTTTCATTTCGATGGAAGATGAGTTGATGAGAATTTTTGGCGGTCAAAAATTGCAGAATCTTATGGGACGCCTGGGACTTCCGGACGATCAGCCGATCGAGCACTCTCTTATTTCAAAATCAATCGAATCAGCCCAAAGAAGGGTTGAGGGGCACAACTTTGACATCAGAAAACATCTTGTCGAATATGATGATGTAATGAACAAGCAGAGAGAAGTTCTGTATCGCCGCCGCAGAAAAATATTAATGCTCGATCCGACCAAAGATGATTCTTTGCATGGTGAAATTTTGGCAAAATTAGCCGAAGCGGAAGCGCAGGATTTTAAGGCAAGAACCGCAAAAGTTCCAATCCCAAATTTGTTCGAATTAGAGCGGAGAATATTTTTGTCAATAATTGATCAATTTTGGATTGAGCATCTTAACACCATGGACCAACTGCGCGACTCAATCGGGCTTCGCGGTTACGGACAAGTGGATCCGCTGATCGTTTACAAGGAGGAGTCGCTCACTCTTTTCGAAGGACTGTTAAGATCAATTGACGAAAGTTGATTTTGATCAAACCCAAGCACCCAAGCAAACCGTTCAACCAAAAGTGAATCCCCTTGAATATCATGGGGCAGACGAGGCGGAAGGGGCAGATGCGATGAAAGAAGTTGAAGATAATATGGAAACCGCCGTGGTTGCTCAAAAAAACGAAATCGTCCAGACAAAATCGCCGAAGGATCAAGACCAAAAGATAGAAAAACAAATCAAGTCAAAAGGCGTCATAACAACTATTCGCTCCGCTTCAGACAGAATGGAAAGCGCTATGCGCCAGAGTAGCCAGCCATCGAGTGGTCAAAAAATCGGCAGAAATGATCCGTGTGTTTGCGGGAGTGGAAAAAAATATAAAAAATGTTGCGGAAGATAAAAAATGTCACTTGAGGAAGTCAAAAAACGGGGAGTGAATCTTGTAAAAAGATTCGAAAAATCAGAACCACGAAGATGGTCCATTGAGGGTTCGGTGATGGAGCTCTCAACTGAAGTGGGTGATCTGGCCGATTTAGTCCTGCGCAAAGAATATTACAAAAAAAATATTTATGATGATTTGGATTATCAAATTCAAGACGAAATCGCCGATATTTTGTTGGTCGCCTGTCGCATTGCCGATTATTACAATATAAATCTGGATAAGGCCTTTTCCGAAATGGAAAAGGTTGTTGATGATCGCTTAAAAAGTAGAGGACTTTAATGATTTCAAATAAAGTTCTGGCCGAGCAGTTTTCTAAATTCGCGGAACTTTTAGAACTAAAAGGCGAAATTCGATTTAAAATTGTTGCGTACCAAAGAGCGGCGCAGACAATTTCAAATTTTGGTGAACCGCTCGAGCTAACTTACGAAAAAGAAGGAACGGAAGGACTCCAAAAAATCAATTCAATTGGCAAAAGTATTTCAAACAAAATCGCCGAGTATATTCAAAAGGGAAAAATTCGTGAGTTAGAGGACTTGAAAAAAGGTTTTCCTCGTGCGGAAATTGAGTTTATGGAAATTCCGGGTGTCGGCCCAAAAACCGCCAAAAATCTTTTCTTAAAATTAAAAGCTCATAATATTTCCGACTTAAAGAAAAAACTAAAATCCACGGGACATAAACATTTTAAAGAAAAAACCCTGCAAAACATTTTTCGCGGGATTGAAATTATGGAAGGGTTCGACAAAAGAGTCCTTTTATTTGAGGCCAAGGATTATGTTGATGAAATTGTAGATTATTTAAAACAAGACAAAAATCTTAAAAAAATATTTCCGGTCGGCAGCTTCAGGCGATGGAAAGAAACAGTAGGAGACATAGACATCATCGCCGTTTCACCTAATCCTAAATTAGTAATCGGGAGATTCGTCAAATTTCCGGAATTTATAGAAATTATTTCACAAGGAGTTGCCAAAAGCACCGTGATTCATAAATCAGGAATTCAAGTTGACTTGGAAATTTTGCCGCAAAAGTCATTTGGATCTCTTTTGCAACATTTCACGGGCTCAAAAGAACACAATGTTCACCTTCGAACCTACGCGCAGACAAAGGGACTAAGTGTCTCGGAGCATGGAATCAAAATTGTAGGCGGTACAAATGCAGGTAAAATAATTTATTGCGAAACCGAAATAGAGGTCTATAAAACACTGGGACTTTCTTATATTGAGCCGGAGCTTCGCGAAGACCGAGGTGAAATCGAGGCGTCTTTGCGGCAAGCGAAAGGTGAAAAATTAGGGCTTCCGAAAGGTGATTTACATGTTCATTCAAATTGGTCAGACGGGCAAAATTCGATTGAAGAAATAGTTAAGAAAGCGATTGATTTGGACTATGAGTATGTTGCAATTGCCGATCACACCGTCAGCTTGGGAGTTGCGGGAGGGCTTAATGAAAGTGAGTTTGACAAAAGAGAAAAAGAAATTCATAAAGTTCAAAAGAAATATCCTCAAATCAAAATTTTTAATTCTTGCGAGGTAAATATCAGGCCAAGCGGCTCGCTTGATCTTCCGGATAAGCTAATGCAAAAATTTGACATTGTAACGGCTTCGGTGCATTGGAGTTTCAGGCAATCTAAAGACGAGATGACTAAAAGATTGATCGAAGCGATTAAAAATCCGTTTGTTAATATAATCGGGCACCCAACCGGCCGCATCATTAACCGTCGCGAAAGCTGCCAAGTTGATGGGGCTCAAATTTTCAAAGAGTGTGCAAATAACAATATAACACTCGAAATCAATGCCCAACCAGACCGTCTTGACCTGCCGGATAGTTTGGTCTATGAAGCCCGCAAAATTCCGGTTAAATTTGCTGTCTGCACCGACGCCCACTCGGTCTTTCAAATGGAAAGTATGATTTATGGCGTTTCGGTGGCAAGGCGCGGTTGGTGCGAAAAAAAAGACATTCTAAACACAATGGATCTTAAGCAAATTATTTCCAAAATTAAAAAGTGAAATGAGTTTAAAGAGGGGCAGGCGAATTTCTTTTTTTCTAAAATTATTATTTTGTATTTCTGTTTTCTGCGGTTTTTTAATATTTTTTCCTCAACTTGCAGTCCAGCCGGAAAGCCAAACAAAAAATTCGCAAGATATTTCGACAATCATCATTCCCCACTTTGATTTTTTTAAAGATAAACGACAGGCCTTTATTGACTCGCTTCCCAACGATCTCAACCCCAAAAAAATTATTGTGGTCTCCGTTGATCATTTTAATGCCGGGCCGACTGATATTACAATAACCAAAAAGTCATGGAATTTTCAAAATGTAAAAATTTCGCCAGAAAATGAAATGTATGAGAACCTTATAGACCTAAAAATCGCCTCATCTGATGATATTACTTTTGACACGGAACACGGAATTAAAAATGTTTTACCGGACCTGGCCCAGCGCTTTAAAAAAGCGGAATTTTTACCGATAATAATAAAAAGTACAACTCCTAAAAATGAAGTTGATAAACTAAACGATCAACTCACAAAATGTAAAGATTGTTTGCTCGTGGCTTCGGTTGATTTTTCCCATTACAACCAAAGTGCTCTTGCTGAAATCCATGACCAATATTCTGTGGATGCATTATCAGATCTAGATTTAGATAAAATTTGGTCTGCAGAAACCGACTCGCCGCAAACACTTTATTTAGCTGCGCGATTTGCTAAAGAAAAAGATACACCAAACTTCGATTTATTTTTTAATTCAAATTCCGGTGAAGCGGCCTCAAAAGACGACTCCGAGACCACAAGTGTGGTTATCGGATCATATAGTTTGAAGGAGTCATCGCAAAAAATCGAAAAATCGGCAACTTTTCTTTTTGGTGGCGATTTAATGTTTGATCGCTTAATTAATCATCAATTTAAAGATACTGGCTTCGACAAAATTTTTGATCAATTTGGAAACCGTGTTTTTTGGGGAAGCGATCTGGCAGTTGCAAACCTCGAAGGTCCGATTTCGGATCAACCAATTCTAGATGATGTTTCGACCGATAATCTTGTTTTCAATTTTCCGACCAAATCACTTGATGCATTAAGATTTTTAAAATTAAATGCGGTTTCCCTTGCCAACAATCACACCTCAAATGCCGGTCAGAGTGGCTTTGATATTACAAAAGCACTTTTAGTCAAAAATCAGATCGGATTTTTTGGTAGCTCCGATGGAATAAATAAAAATTCGGTTAAGGAGTTTTTAAGTCCGATCCCAATTTCTGTAATTGGAGTAAATTTACTTTCAAGTCCAAATGAGCAAGAAATTATCAAAATGATAAAAGACGAAAAAAATAAAGATAATTTTGTTATTTTATATCCCCATTGGGGTAGTGAATATCAAAAAAAACATTCGGCTAATCAGTCAAGTGTTGCTCACAGTTGGATTGATAACGGCGCCGATATGATCATCGGGAGTCATCCGCATGTTACACAGGACTTTGAAATTTATAATGGCAAACCAATTATTTATTCACTCGGTAATTTACTTTTTGACCAGACATTTTCTCTAGATACGCAAGAAGGTCTTTTGGTTGGGGGAATAATCACTGAAAAGAATGTCCAAATTTCTTTTTTTCCAACTAGGCAAGTCAAGTTAAAACCGGAGCTTTTGGTCGGCGCCGAAAAACAAGCCAAAATCGAATCCATCATTAATATTGAAGGGCAAAACGGTTTCAAGAAGCTAAAAAGTGATACAATAACAATAGATAGATAATTTAGGAGGGGACAATGGAAGAGACAATTCAACCGGTTCAACCGGTAAAAAAATCAAGGGGTCTTTTGATTCTGGTCGTTGTTTTGGCAGTTCTTGTGGTGCTTTTGGGTGGACTTGTGGCTTATGGATTTTATAAGGCAAATAAAGATGTCAAAAAATCAAGTTCACTTCAGACCTCAACGCCGATAGCGGGTTTAGCGACTACAACGGCGCAAGCCAGTAAAATAGAGGATCAAGGGGTAACTTGGATTGACCCAGTAAAATTAGATGACCTGAATCTATTTTCCAAAAACGGTGATTTTCAGGATTTAGGAGAATATCAAAAAACCGATTATTATAAGGTTGGTTCGATGAGTGATGGCCGAAATGTTGTCGTTGCTGTTGTTCGGGGCGCACTGCAAAACCATACCTATCGCTTCTTTTTAGAAAGTGGTAAATACAGTGAAATTGTTCAAAACAGCGACTCAAAAGGTGATGATAATTCTTACAATGAAGGTGATTTTACCAAAGACAGTGTCTTTCAGTTTAAATCGCTAGTCCCCGATAAAGAAATTATAAAATCGCAAACAAAATTGAGTTATAACTTTAATGGGGGAATTACAAAAGAAGATGGTTACTCGGATCCAACAAAGATTGTCGAAACAAAATGGGGCAATTTATTCCTTGAAGCCGGCAAAGAGGTAGAGGGATCTGAAGGTATTGCGAAAGCAGCCCGGTATTACATTAAACTTAATGACTCTACCAGGGCATACTATGATGTTAAGCCGACATTTCTTAGAGATGACGGGACACTTGATATAAATTGGTCCGATTCATCGAAAAACAATATTGCCTACTCTAAAATTGCCACAGGCGGTTGCGGAGGCGGACAAGCCACTTTCCCATATATTTCCGATGCCTCTGCGCTAGACGGTAAAGAACAGGTCGCCTCTGACGCAAAGGTCTACTTCATCTCGAGCAAAGAAAAAGCGCTAGTTAAATTCGGTTACGCTGTCTATAAAATGGGTGCCTTTAGCAATCCAAAGTCAATTGATGAATTTGTGAATAATCTTGGAGTTGTAACATGGGTTGATGATTATGGCAATCCGGTTGTTTTTATCAACAACGCATTTAAACCGGAAATTGAATGTGGCAAACCGGTCGTTTATCTTTATCCGGAGAAACCGACTCAAGTTCAAGTCAAAGTTGCAGCTGATATTACTAAATCGGAACCCGAATATAAAAACGGCTGGAATGTTTTAGCGAACCCGGATGGAAAACTGCAACTTGATGGGAAAACATTTCCATATCTCTTCTGGGAGGGATTAGGCAAAGGTGTTTACCCGCAAATTGATTTTGGTAGTGTTGTCGCAAAGTCAGATGTTGTAAATAAGATCGAAACGGACCTTAAGTCGATGAATTTAAATGACAAGGAGATCGCTGATTTTCTTGACTTCTGGACACCAAAAATGCCCGATCAGCCATTCGTTCGATTAAGCTGGCTGACCAACAAGGAACTTGATCGGCTTGCGCCAATTTCCGTTACGCCAAAGCCCGATTCAATAATTAGGGTATTTCTTGACTTTGTCGGACTAGACAAAAAGATCGATCTCAAACCACAACAACTGCCACAATTTGAAAGAAAGGGCTTCAGTGTTGTTGAGTGGGGCGGGCTGCTTAAGCAATAATAATTTTCAGCTTGTTCTCAAAACAAATTGCTATACTAGCAATGCCAGCCAGTCGGATTAATGGTGGCGGGAGCGTTCTGTTTTTGCTATAGTATAAGATACAAAGGAGGATATGGTAACTCAAGAAAAAGAACCAATCATCAATATTCAAGGGGTTTCAAAAAAATATGGTTCAGTCGTAGTTCTTCATGATATAAATCTTAAAATTTACCCCGGAGAATTTGTTATATTGGTAGGCCCTTCCGGAGCGGGAAAATCCACCTTAATTCGACTTTTAAACCGAGAAGAGAAACCGGACTCGGGAAAAATTATTGTCGCCGGGAGAGATATTACCAAGCTTTCTTCCGGAGAACTTCCATACTATCGAAGAAACATTGGAACAGTTTTTCAGGACTATAAACTTTTACCGACCCGAAACGCTTGGGAAAATGTCGCTTACGCTCTTGAGGTGGCGGATGTTTCAGACGAAGAAATCCGCCAAAGAGTCCCAAAGGTTTTAAAAGCGGTGAATCTTGGCGATCATCTCGACGCTTACCCCAATCAGCTTTCCGGCGGCGAAGCCCAACGGGTCAGTATTGCTAGAGCCCTAATTCATAACCCTAAAATATTAATTGCGGATGAACCAACGGGGAATCTTGATCCGGAAGCCGGTCAAGAAATAGCCGATATTTTAGAAAAAATAAATTGTCAGGGTACGGTTGTATTGCTTGCCACGCATAATCGTGACCTTGTTGATAAAATGAGGAAAAGAGTAATAACTATGAAACAGGGTCGAATTGTTTTAGATCAAAGACAGGGACGATATAATGGCTAAAAAATAAAAAATGACAAGAATAAAAAGAATATTTAGAGAAGCGTTTGTGGATTTCTGGCGAAATGGGTGGTTGTCGGTAACCGCTACTTTAATTATGACTTTGGCGCTTTTAACGACCGGCGTTTTTTTGGTGATGTATCTATCCACAAATAAAATCATCCACGATCTAAAAGACAAAGTTGATATTGTTGTCAATTTTAAAGATGAAGCCAGTGAATCGTTGATTCAACAATTAAGATCGGAATTAATGGCCAGGCCGCAAATTAAATCGGTCAAATATATTTCAAAAGCAGATGCGCTTGAGGAGTTTAAATCAAGGCCTTCGGTAAAAGTTGAAGTGCGACAAATGATTTCGTCAGAAGACAATCCTCTGCCTCGTGGATTACAGATCCAGTCCGTTGATCTTAAGGAGTTTGAGTATGTTTCAAATATTACTAAAAATCCGATTTATGCCCCGCACATTGATTCATCTAGTTATGACGACAATAAGTCGCTGATCGAAAATATAAACGCGACCACCAAATTTGCCGAACGATTGGGGTTAGCTTTATCATCGTTCTTTATGTTAATCGCAATTTTGGTTGTCTTCAACACCATCAAATTAGCGGTTTATTTCAGAGCAAAAGAAATGGAAATTATGCGCCTCGTCGGTGCCTCGGAGTCCTTTGTAAAAACGCCGTTTTTGATCGAGGGATTTCTGTATGGCTTCTTCGCAACGGTTGTTTCGACAGGGTTGATTTATTTTACTATCAACCTGCTTGCAGCGGTTTCTAAAAATACCATTTTGGATAAATTTATTGTCCGTCTGTTGCCGATTTATTATCAAGAGTTTTGGTTTATTGTCGGAGTCGAACTCTTTATTGGAACGGTTTTGGGACTCGGCGCAAGCTGGTTGAGTATTCGAAAAAATGTAAAGGGTTAATTGTGGTATAATTTAAAATTACTATGAATCAAACGAGGGGAGTAGACATATTTGCAAAATTAATCCTAACCGCCTGTGTTTTGATTTTATGTACCCAAACAACCTTGGCCGCCAGCTTAGATGATCTTTTAAAGCAAAAAGACCAATTAACCCAGCAGCTAGATCAGGCGCAATCGGCGGCGCAGAACAAAGGACAAGAAGCGAAAACGCTATCAACGCAAATTACAAATCTTGATAAAGACATCAAAGCGACCGAGGACAAAATCAGTGAAACTGGTGGCCAGATAAACACAGTCAGCCAAAATATTGAGTCGCTCTCGAAAGATCTCGACCAAAAAAATGCAGAGCTGGTAAAGCTCAAGACAAAATTGAACAATGCGCTAATTGAAATTTATCGTTTTTCGTCAAGATCAAGCTGGGAACTTATTTTAAGCGGGGACTCGCTTGGATCAAATTCAAATGAAGCTAAATATGTCGAAGCGATAGAAATCCAAGTTAAGACGATTCATACGCAAGTTCAGCAAGCAAAAGATGATCTCGAAAAACAAAAGTCCGATTTGGAGGCAAAAAAAGCGGAACTCGATTCGCTTAAATCCCAGCAAGAGGCCTATAAAAAAGGAACAGAATATCAAAAAAATCAGAAAGACAAAATTTTAGGTATGACGGTTCAGCAAAAGGCCTCTTATGAAGATGAAGCAAAAAAACTTCAATCGGAAATTACACATATTTCTTCCGAAATCTATGCTCAAAGAAAGAAGGGGAAAGGTAAGGAAGTTTTGCTTGGTGGTGGTTCCGGTTATCCGTACAGTTCAATAGACGAACCGGATGCCTGGGGTTTTTTGACGAGTGAGTGCACTTCCTACGCAGCTTGGTATATGAATGTTATCAATGGCAAGGATTTTGTTAATACTCGTCCGGGTCAAGGCAGCGCATACAATTGGTCCAATTTAGCACAGGATCAGGGTTTCTCCGTATCAAGTTCCCCTAGAAAAGGAGCAATCATAAGCTGGGGTGCAGGGCCTCTGACATCCGGGTGGGGACATGTGGCGGTTGTTGAGGCGGTAAATGGCGATGGAACAATTGATATTTCAGAATATAACTGGAATAGATATTCATATTCCTATAGAAAAAATGTAAATCCCGGCGATTACGGTTCTTATAATTATATTTGGTAGCCAGTCCTCTTGGTTTTTCGGTTTTTTCTTCTATAATTGGGGCGTGGAGAAAAAAAATACAAAGTCAAATTTTGAGTCGTCCGACGAAGATATAATCGAAAATCGCTTGCGGCCCAAAAAACTTTCCGATTATATCGGTCAAAACAAAGTAAAAGACAGCATGTCTGTCTTTATTCGGGCGGCGAAATTGCGAAATGAACCACTGGAACATATTTTAATATACGGTCCACCCGGGCTTGGCAAGACGACTTTGGCGTATATTTTAGCCAACGAGACCGAGACGAATATCAAAATAACATCAGGTCCGGCGATTGAGCGCGCCGGTGATTTAGTTTCAATTTTAACAAACCTTGAAGATGCCGACATTCTTTTTATTGATGAAATTCACCGTTTGAACAAAGTTGTCGAAGAAATTTTATATCCGGCTATGGAAGAATATGCTATTGATGTTGTAATTGGAAAAGGTCCGTCTGCTAAAATATTGAGAGTTGATCTTCCCCACTTTACGCTTATCGGCGCGACAACAAGAGTGAGTATGATTTCTTCTCCCATGAGGGACAGGTTTGGAATAATTCATTGTCTTGATTTTTACAATGAAAATGAAATCGCGCAGATTTTATCGCGATCGTCAAAAATTTTAGATCTCACAGCAAACCCCGAAAGCATCAAAGAAATTGCAAAGCGCTCCAGAAAAACCCCACGCATAGCAAATCGTCTGCTAAAACGCGTTCGTGATTTTGCTACCGTTTACAACAAAGGCGTGATTGATAAAAAAGTAACCGATGATTCTTTGTTGCGACTCGGGATTGACAAAAAAGGACTCGACGAAGTTGACAGAAAATATCTTAAAACCCTTCTTGAAAAATTTGCCGGTGGCCCGGTTGGTGTCGAAACAATTTCGGCGGCTAGCTCGATCGAAAAAGATACAATCGAAGAAGTAATCGAGCCATATTTAATGCAAATTGCTTTTATCAAAAGAACGCCCAAGGGAAGGGTGGCAACCGATCAAGCAAGAGAATATTTCGGATTCTTAAAACAAAAGCCAAATTAAAATGGATATAGCTATTTTGTTAGTTATTTTGGCCTTCACATTCATTGTTATTATTTCTGGTTTTTTTACGGTCGCTCTTTTTTATCATGTCAAGCGGTATAGTTTCGTTGGTGATGCCTCAAAAAGGGTCTTCTCGATTTATATAATGTCTTGCATTATCATTATTTCTATTGCTTTAATGCTTTTGATTTTAAATCACACAGGAGCAATATCTTAATGCGATATCCAAGATTTGTCTACATTCCCCAAGCGGTCTTTGCAAATCAAAAAGATGATGAGCGAATTTTTGTTGTGGCAAGACGCCACGCGATTGATTTTGTCATATCGTCATGGGCTCTGGTGATTTTGGTTATTGCCCCAATTTTTGTATTTTCGTTAGGCGCAAAATCAATTTTACAGTCCGTAATTTTCACAGATGTTCTAAGCCGCGACATAACAGTCATCTTCTTCCTTTTGTATTTTTTAATGCTCGCTATAATTTTTATGACAAGTTGGATTGGCTACTATTACAACTTGCTTATAATTTCCGAAGAAGGAATTATCGAAGTCGCCCAAAAAGGACTTTTTAATCGTGAGATTTATGAAGTGCTTTTTGATCAGATTGAAGATGTGTCGTATCACACTCACGGTTTTTTTAAGCACTATGTTTGAGGTGGGGGATATTGAAATACAATCTGCCGGATCGCAAAGGAATTTTTTGCTGCAAAGGTTTCCAAGACCAAAAATAATATTCGGAATTATTCATGATTTAACCAACCAAGCTAAAAAAGGAATTGTAACCAAGAAAAGATTGCCGCAAATTGAAACAATCGGGATGCTGGGTAATGTCCCCGTTATTAAAAATTCAATTTTGCCACCGATAATGAATTTTCGAGGAGGCCTTATGGCCTCTTATTCTGAATTTAAAAAAACAATTTTACCGGCGAAGTCACTTCGGCAAAAATTTGACCGTTGGTGGTGGTCTAGCATTAAGGGCGAGCAAGCATTATTTTTAAACTACCAAGATGAATCGGAAAATCCGGTATTGCAAATGGAAATTAAAAAAGGCGGGAAGAAGTCATCCGGCAGAATGATTGACTTGTAATTTTTTTACAAATGAAAAAATTGTCGGTTAAGGTCTTAGGGGGTTTCATCTTTTTGGGGATTATTTTATTTCTCAATAATTCCCACGCTTTAGCTTTCGACAAGACGGTTGTTGTTAATGAAATTATGTGGCGCGGATCAAGCATTGTTTGTGGGGATAAAACCTGCACTATGACTTCGGACGAGTGGGTTGAGCTAAAAAATACATCAGATAAGGTTGTAGATCTTAGCGGTTGGAAGTTATATGATGAGGTTTCGGGGAAAGCTCAGGTTACAATTTCGGATGGGCAAATTGCACCCGATGGTTATTTTTTAATTTCAAATAATGCTAAGGACTATAAATTCAGCGCGGGCGAGTCAATTTTAAATATTGATCCGGATGTAATTGAGAGTGCTGTGTCGTTAAGTAACACAAAATTTAAAATGTCACTTCAGGATAATTTAAGTCAAACAATAGATACTGCTGGAGACGGTGGTGAACCTTTTTATGGTGAGAATGAGGGGCAAATCGCTTCGATGCAAAGGACTGATTATTTGGCTGACGGCGATTTGAAATCGGCTTGGTCAGTAAGCGCAACCAGAAAAAATTTAGATGAAGGGGTTTTAAATTTTGCAACGCCTGAAAATTCCGGCAGACCAAAGATTGATACATTGAGTTTTTCGCCAAATAATTTTCAAATTAACAGCAATTTTGCGCTTGAGATTACAAGCAAGGTTAGCGACCCGAATGATGATTTGGATAAAATTAAAATTAAAATTACATCATCCGATCAGCCAAAAACCGAAAAGGACTTTGATATTTCAACGACATATTTTGATTTTGGACCACTCGATTTTTGCCCCACCGTTTCCATCTATTTTTATGATAAAACAGGGCTTTTTGTAAAACAAAATCTCGATATTGTTTGTTTTCAGAAAACGCACGACATTAGATTTTCAGAAATTTTGCCACATCCGAAAAATATTGATTGGAATAAGGATGGTGTTATTAATAGTTCGGATGAGTGGATTGAGCTTGAAAATATCGGCAATCAAAACATTGATCTAGCCGGATGGAAGATACAAGACAAAAGCGGCAAGACATATTTATTTGATTCTAAAATCAATCCCGGATTTCTGGTTTTCTTTGGACTTCAAACAAAAATAATTTTAAATGATGACGGCGAAACGCTTTATTTAATTGACCCGAGCAACGAAATAATTGACACAATTACAATTCCAAATAGCTCCAGCAAACTAGACATGTCTTTTGCAAGACAACCCGATGGTTGGCAGTGGACTCTTATTACATCATTGGGATCGGAAAACCCCAAAATTATCATAAGCGAAAGTCCTGTCGAGACAAAACCCGTCCTAACCCCATCTTCTAACACTAAAAATATTGATCGGCCCATGGAAGGTCTTGAGTCACAGCCGGTCGAACAAACCGAAACAATTATAATTAAAAAAACTGTTAAAATTACCCACAAAAAATTACCCTCAAAAGTTACAAGTATCAAACTTTCCAAGATTTCAATTGATCCAATGGTTTTGGGATCTTCAACTTATCGGGAACCGTCTTATGCTTTAAAACCCCGCCAAATTTTGCTATACTTGATAGGTCTAATTATCATTATTTCGCAGATTGCAAGTTATGGATTTTATCGCCAAAAACCAAAATGAACTTGGGAAATGTGTTTATAGTTTGCTTAAAGACAAGATGTCCGGTGGTTTTAGGGTTGGTTTAAGCGGCGATTTAGGTGCAGGCAAAACGACTTTAGTTAAAATGATCGCCAAATTTCTTGGCATTAAAGATGAAGTAACGAGTCCAACTTTTAATCTTCGAAAAATTTACAAAATAACCCCCGATTTATTTTTGCAGCACATTGATCTATATCGGATGTCTTCTAAAAATCAAAATGATTTAAATGAGGTCGGCGATTGGCTTAAAGACAAAAAAACAATTTCTTTTGTTGAGTGGCCGGAAAATCTACAAATGAACCAAAATGACTTTGACGCTTACATTAAAATTGAACCGCTTGGTTTGAATCAAAGAAAAGTAAAAATCACATGGAAATAGATATTTTTTATCAAAACAGAGAGCTTACATTTAAATCTCCAAAAGAAAGCGGAGAGGGCTTTGAGGATTTTCTAAGGTTAATTTCAGAAAACAAAGATAAAATTACTTGCGTCAGATTGTCCGGTGAAAGTAAGTCATATACTTTTACAAGGCAGGTCTTTTTGCTTGTTAATCTTTTAAAAAATTTTCTAGACTGCGATCTTTACATCAACTCGAAAAAAATCGAAAAAGAAATTGCCTTACCCATATACGGCTAAATCTGGTATATTATATATAAGGGTCTGTCGGCAAATGTGCTTTTGTAGCGAAATTTGATAGTTTCGTAACGAGAATTTTACAAAAGCGACGATGTTTATCAAGTTGATAAGCGGAGGAGCTTTTGAAAATTCGCAGTAGAAAATATCAAATTGCAGTAAAAATGACATTTGCCGACAGACCCAACAATAGGAGATAGATGCGAAAAAGATATTTTGGTGTTTCAAGCCGTCCAAAACATGAGCATAGGGCTACGCAAGCGACAGATCCCCAAAAAAAAGCTGATCCCACAAAGAAGCGGAAATATATTAAATTTTCACTTTTAGCTCTGCTTGTGATTTTTTTGGGAATTATTGCATATGTCGGCATTTCTTCGTTTTCTGCGGCCAACAATATATTGGCGTCCGATATTAAGCTGACCGACCTGATCAAGGGGGGCTCCCTAAAACAAACAGACGGTATTACTAACATATTACTGCTTGGCAAGGGTGGCGAAAATCACCCCGGGGGCCAGCTGACAGACACCATTCAACTTATTCGACTTAGGCAGTCGGATGACGCTGTTGCGATGGTCTCAATTCCGCGAGATCTTCGGGTTTCAATCCCGGGCGATGGACAATCAAAGATCAACGAGGCCTACACTACCGGCTTTAATGCGGAAAAAAACAAAGATAAAAAATCGGATGCGGGCGCAAAACTCTCAAGCCAAGTGGTGCAAAACATTACCGGAGTGCCGATTCATTATTATTTGACTGTTGATTTTGTGGGCTTCAAGGATCTGGTTGATAAATTAGGTGGGGTCACTGTTAATGTAGATCAGGATTTAAATGACCCTTATTACCCGAAGGATTATTTTAACGGTGACACTTACAGAAAAACAGACGCTTACGCTCCTTTTTCTATAAAAAAAGGCGTACAGTCCTTAAACGGCGAAACTGCTTTAAAATATGCCAGAAGCCGAGAGACGACATCGGATTTCGATAGAGCAAAACGGCAACAAAAATTGATTCTTGCGATTAAGGAAAAAATGCTTTCGTTGGGAATCTTGGCAAATCCGGTTAAGGTCTCGGATATCATTTCCTCGCTTGGCAGCCATGTCAAAACAAGCATGAACATTTCAGAAATTAAAGACCTTATGTCATTATCTGAAAAAATTGACAAAGCAAACATTATCAATAAGTCAATCGATAATAATCCCAAGGACGGATTGCTCGTTTCTACCTCGGAAGGTGGATATTATCTTGTACCAAAAACCGGTAATTTTAACGAAATTCAGCGCTTTTTCAAAAATATTTTCGAGATCTCGAGCGCGGCAGATGAAAATTTTACTGTTGAGGTATATAATGGGACAGACAGGACTGGAATCGCCAACAAGTTTGCGGAGGACTTGAAAAGTTCGGGATTAAATGTTACCAAGATAGAGACAAACAAAGAGCAGATTGGTACGACAACTATATATACTGCCTCGAAGGGTTCCAAAACATTAGAGATTATTTCGGGCAAATTGCCAAACGCGAAGATAGCGACATACGAGACCAAGGGAGTAATTAAAATTATTTTAGGGAATGACTATGGCAACTAAACTTTCTGCAAAGGGGTTAAGGATTGTTTCTCACTCGATCATTACTTTTTTTGCGGTGGTTTCGTTGTGTTTCTTTTTATTCTCGATTGATCGAACCGCGCTTGTCAGTATTATTTCAATCGGAATGCTTGCCGGCGCTCTTTTTATTTCGTGGGATATGGATGTTGTTGATGCGGTTGGTCTCTTGATTTTTTTCTTTGGCACGACCGCATGCTTCAATTTTTTTAACGAGGTGGTTTTAAGCTCATGGTCTAGAATAATCGCGATTGTTGTATTTGCAGGGCTAAGCTTGATCTTATCGAATTATCTTTTAAATACCGTCAGTCCCGAGAAGACACCCGACAAACAAATCTACAAGGTCTCGTTAGCCATTGTTTTTACCGAAATATTTTGGATTTTAAGTTTTATCAACGCCAGCCAAATTTCAAAAGGCGCTATCACGGCTGTAATCTTCTTCAACTTGCTTTCGGTTTCAGGTGAGGTGCTAAGTCACAAATTTCAACTTGCCAGATTTGCTTCTTTGGTTATAATCAGTATAATCTTATTGGCATTAGTTATTTATAGAATTTAATTGGAGAAAATATGAACTTTATATCTATCGTTCGCAGAACAGAGATCGGATTTCTAAAGTTTTTTCTGATAGTTGGTCGGTTTTTTGCTTCTTTGTACTACAGGGTAAAAAGAAAAGTTGGGCCGAATTGGAGAAGTTATCTTAAAACAACTCTAATGGCAATTGTGATTTTGTATGTCATCGGCGCCGTTGTTTTTGGTGTTCGCCTTTATAAACAAAAGCGATTTGAAAAAATTGATCTTATTGCTTCTTATGTTTACCCGTTTCCGGTTGCCCATGCCGGTCGGAGCTTTGTTTTTGACCGACAACTTCAGATTTGGGTAAACTCTTCCAAAAAATTTGCAACCAAAAATGGCGTTGAAGCGCCGCCTGATTTAGCTCCCAAAATTCTAACCGAACTTACGAATTATGCCCTCTCGTCACAAGAAGCGGATTTGCTCAATGTCAAACTTACCCAAAAAGATATTGATGAAAAATTTGACTTAAGTATCGAAGGAATCGGGAGTCGCGATCAAGCTGCCGATTTTATTAAGCAGAATTATGGACTTTCGCTTAATCAATTTAAGAGGATGATTACGCCGATGGTTTTGGTAGAAAAACTTCGCGACGAACAATTCGTTAGCATTAAAGCAAGACATATTTTGGTCAAAGACGAAGGTAAATCCAAAGAATTATTGCAAAAAATCAAAGATGGGGCGAAGTTTGAGGATGTGGCCAAAGATAATTCGGAAGATCAAAACTCAAAAGACGCCGGCGGACTTTTAGCAGGCGGAGAGTTTCTTTTCAGGGATTCAGGTTTAATTGCAGAGGTTGAAGACGCGCTTTTCAAGCTTAAAGCCGGTGAAATTAGCGAGCCCGTCAAAAGCGAATTTGGTTGGCATATCTTGAAAGCCGAAGAGCGCAAAGGAACAATTGATCTAAAAATGGACGACTGGCTAAAATCCCTCCAGGGCAAATACCCCGTCAACTCCTGGATCTAAATATATTGAGATCTGAATGATTTTCTGGTAAGATTTTCTCGTGAATCTTTTATTTTAGAGTTTAGGATTTAGAATTTAGAATTTTTCTATTTTGGGGTGGTAGCTCAATTGGCTAGAGCAATTCCCTGTCACGGAATAGGTTGAGGGTTCGAGTCCCTTCCATCCCGCCAGTTCGTATGAGAAGTTTTTTGGAATAAAATTCCCCACGGATTTTCAGGTTTGAGAGCGACAATTCCTGCCCTGACAAGACGGTTCGAGCCGATCTTTTTCAAAAGCTCCGCTTTTGCCACAAAATTTTGAGATGTTTGTAGATTACTGGCTTGGTGAACCTCATTTACCCAATCTGTAAGCGGTTCGAGCCACAAATTGCCCTTGCGATTAAGACGGGCGATTTTTTGTTTTAGAGCGACTTTCTGCTCGACAAGTTCCGACTTTTTAGTTTGATACTCTTCAGCTTCCAAAAGCCCATCTAAATGAGCGTCGAGCAGTTTAGAAAGCCGCTTGTTCAATATCTCAAGTTCTTTTCCGACTCCCTTTATCGCAAGGGCAGATGATTGGATGTTATCAGTTTTCCATATTTCAATTTGTTTTTGCATTTTATTTGTCCAATCATCTTTCAAAGCCACTTTTGAAAAAATCTTGTCAACTTGGCTTGTCAGCTTCTCTTCACGCACAAATTTTTGTGCGCAAACACTGTTCTTTTTGGTGCAACGATAATAGCGAAAAACAAGCCCCGACTTTTTGATTTGTCGTTCACCAGTGATCGCCCGCCCGCACTCTCCGCAGTTAAATACTCCACGAAATGGGAAATATAAAAGTTCTTTTGTTTTTCGCGGGCGACTTCGATTTTGCAAAGTTTGTTGCACCAAATCAAAAGTGGCTTTGTCAACTAAAGGCTCGTGTTTGGCTTCGTAAGTTTCGCCACCATAGCTAAAAAGCCCGATATAAAATTTGTTTCGCAAAAGTTTTTCCAAAACAGAACAAGACAAACCAATTCTTCCACGTTGGCTTTTTAGCTTCAAAGAAAGCGATAAAGTTTCCAAATCTTTCAGAGAATATTTCCCCGTTGAATATTTACAAAACAGTTTTTTGATAAGCGGGGCTTTTTCATTGTCGATATCGATTGTATGACTTCGCAAATTATTCGTGTAGCCAATCGGCGCCCAGCCGGGCCATTCGCCTCGGCGGAGTTTTTGTCTTAAGCCCCGCTTAACATTCTCTGAAAGATTATCGATGTAATATTTAGCTTGACCAAAAGCAATTTGGAGCATAAACAAACCTTGGCTGGACGGCTCAAACCAGTAAGTTGGAAACCTTAGAGAGCACAACTTGCCCCTATCAATCAGATTGATAATTTGCCCGCCATCAACTGCGTTTCGAGCCAGACGATCGGGGTTCCACGAAATGATTCCGTCGGCCTCGTCGTTGACGATTTTTTCGAGCATTAAATTAAAAATTGGGCGGCCCGGCTCTTTGGCCGTTTTTGCTTCGATAAGTTCCTCAACAATTTCCAAATTATTTTGGCGGGCAAATTCATGAAGTTCGGCAAGTTGCGCTTCAATAGACAATACCTGTCTTTCCTCGTCATCGGTAGATTTTCGAGCATAGAGTATATATCTATTCAACTTTCCTCCTTATCGCTTTCTTTGATTTGAAAATTTTGCGGGTGGTCGCATAGCGACCGAAAAAAGATCGGCTCACACCGCTTTGCGGTGTCTGAAATGAATTTCAGGAATCGTCTTGTCAGGGCGGGAATTGTCGCTCTCAAACCTGAAAATCCGTGGGGAATTTTATTCCAAAAAACTTCTCATACGAACTGGCGGGGAATTCTGAATGAAGCTCGAATTTATTTTGAAAAGAATTTTTAGTAATGCTCGTGTCGCGCTTTGCGCGACACTCGCTCTCTGTTTTTCAAATTTCCTTTGGGTCGGGAAGGAGGGGGTTGGGGGGAGGAATTCGATTTATTTAACAAAAAAAGTTATTTGATCTCAGTTGTTCTTTTATTCTTAAAAGTTCAGATTGCGATATGATTTTTTCATCCTTCAAATAATCTAAGATAAATATCGTGTCCCTAAATTCCGCTTTATCAAATATTTTGATACTTTGTCTCAAGGCCTCATTTTTTGCACGCTTTTCATCAGCTACAAAAACCGCTTCTAGTTCCTTCGCTAAAACCATAGCCGAAATCTCGCCCCTACCCAAACATTTTAACTCTTCTAGCCGTGCAAATAATTTTAAACTTATAATCTGTTCGGGCGATTTAATTGAGATTTTACCCATGTTAATAATTTCTGTCAGAACAGCTAGCTTTTCGGAAAGCTCTGGCTTAAGAATGAAATTCGAACTTATTCCTTCTTGTAATTCTTCAAAAACCTCTCTTGTTGTGATCAGATTACAGGGCAACTTTAAAATTAAATTAGTTCTCTCAACCCGTGCAAAGTTGCTTAGGACGTTATTATCAAAAACAAGAGTTTCATTCTCGATATTTTTCATCTCCCGCCCTCCTAATCTCAGCAACCAAATCTTTCGTTTCTTCGTAGCTCTTACGCAATAACTCAGCGAGCTTATCTAAGGTTATCATTTCTGTGAAATAGGCGTTAAATGCGAGTTTCAAATATTCACTTGGTAATTTTAATTCGCCATGCTCGACCGTCTTTTGTGGTTCATATCCAAGTTTTAAAGACAGAAAATTTAACCTGCTAGTTTCTAACAATTTAATTTTATAATCTTTGTCGAAACCATATTTTAAATTATTCAGTTGATAAATTGTAGCTTGCCAGCTAACATCAAATTCATTGCGTATTCTAACAAGCTCTTCGTCTGTTAACTTATTTGACTTATTGTCCAACACTTCTTTGATGTAGGTTTTTACCCCGTTCCCTGGCATTAAAAAGTTAGCGGCAAAACAATCCGCTAACTTTTCATAGGTTGGCTTGGAACCCCCATTGAATTCGATCAGTAGCGGTTGGGTTTCTTTATCTCTTAAATGGTGGCAATACTCGTGAACTGCAGTGAAATTTTGGTGACCTATAGAGCGATTACTGTTTACTAAAATACTCGAAAGATTTTTTTCTCTGTCGTAAAAAAATACTCCCGAAAATTCTTCCGAATCAACTGGCATTTTAACAACAAATATTCCCTGTCCTTCAAGCAGGGCAAAAAGATTTTTGATTGGGGCGTCATCAAGCCCTAGCTCTTTCCTCTTTGATTCAGAGAGCTGCCTTGCTTCGTCCAAATAATTAATTGCCATTTATAACCTCTTCAAGGAATCAAAATCTTCACAGATTTTTTTAAATTCCAGTAAACTCTTTTTGCTTTGTTCCGACAATTTTTCGGTATTCCTAAAATGCATTACGGCCATCTCGAATTGGGGTATTTCGGAAAGTTTGCCTGAAATTATTTCGTTAGCTTCAATGCCATAGAGGTCGGCGAGACTAAATAGTTCGAAACTGTCAATTTTTCTCTTTCCCGATTCAATACCAATAATCGCCTGGCGAGTAAGTCCAAGCTCTTTAGCAACAAATTCTTGGCTAAAACCAAGCTTTTCGCGCAGATACTTAAGATTGCTTCCTATCTTTTCCAACAAAAGCTCCATATCCCCTCCTTTTTAATAATCTCAGTGTAGTTTTATTATACACAAATGTCAATATTTATGTTAGATTATATTACAACCGAATAATTATTTTATTTTAAGAAGATGAAATACTGGGCTAAAGATAGAGAAGGCAATATTTATGAAAAATGTATTAGATGTGATTCGAATTCCAAAAAACATTTTGCTCGAGGTAGGTGCCATAACTGCTATCATAAATGGTTGGCTGATAATAATCCAGAATATAAAGAAAAGCTTCGAATAAAAGATAGATTAAAAGATAAAAGAAGAAGGCAAACAGAAAAGTTTAAAATTAAAGAAAGAGAAAAGGATAGAGCTAAACGAGTTAAAAAGGCCTATGAAGGTGAGACTAGTCACAAAAAAGAGGTTGAGTTGCTGCAAACCAAATATCACGAAGCAAATCGAAAAATCGATGAAGAGTTAAAATATATTGAGCAGCAATCAGTAGCAGAAAAAGAAGAGGTGCATGAGGCATATGAATACATTAAAAAACTTGAATCAAGGATAGGTTTTTATGACGCGCCAAAAATAAAGTGTCCTTTTTGCAATACTGATTTTTTGTTTGAGTGGCCAAGGAAGTCAAAACCCATGCGAAGTCATCTAACAAAAAGCAATTGCCCGAACTGTAATTTTAATCCTGTGAGAGATGGGCTATGCATGAGATGCAATCGGGTCATAATCAACATAAAAGACTTTACTACAACGAACAATTATCCAATTTGCAATGACTGTTTACATATTATAAATAATCCGAGTAGATTTTTAGGGTTTGCAATTAAGGATTTCCATAATTACTGTGTAAAATGTGGAGCTAGATTAAGTTATAGAGTAGAGGAGCCTTCTTTGTGTTGGAATTGTAATGATCTATACAACGAAAAAGGGAAGGACCCGTATGAGTGTGACAAAGAATGGGTAGAAATAGAAACCGATGATTCGGGCGGTGAATATCGGTTTGAAAGGCTTCCAATGTTAGAAGCTCCTTATACAGCAATTAAATATTTTTCTCAGCCGGGTTCTCCCAAGGATCACGAATTTATTTTGAATTTAAAACATGAATTATCTTTAAGTTTAAAAATAGAGGATTTAGGAAATCCTTTAGGTTATCTGATGTATAAATCAACTATGTTCACAAGCAAAAATAAAGAGAAGATTTTAAATCGCATGAATCAGAAAATTGTAAAATGGGAGATAGAGAATGGTAGAAAAACTCTAGATTATTTTGGTAATGATTTGCAAACAACTCAAATATTTTCAGGAAATATCTCAAGACAAGAATACAGAGAATATAAATCGTCGATTATCGCAAGGTATAATCCCCGCAACTTGGGTTCAGACGATTCTCTGTCGAAAAAATTGACTGACGATGAAGTTGTCTCGATCAATATTGAAGGATTATCATTTTATAATTTACAACCTACGTTTCGGAAATTCCTAAATAGTTTAATTAGAGAAAGTGAAAATGAGATTAGGTTTGAAGTGGGCGTGCCTGCTATCGGCGAAGGTTGGGTTTCTGAAACAGAATTATTTCATAAAATTAAAGAAATTTGCGAGCAAGGTGGGTTAGATGCGATACACCACGCAAGACCAGAATGGCTTGGAATACAGCATCTGGATATATTTATTCCCAAGTTAAATATTGCAATCGAATATCAAGGAAAGCAACATAGTGAGCCAGTTGATTTCTTTGGTGGTGAAGAAGCTCACCTAAAAACTCTTGAAAGAGATAAAAAGAAAAAAGAACTTTGTGACCAGAATAACATTGAACTTAATTATGTTAATGAGGGTGATGATATAGAACTGTTGATTAAGGATTTACACGATCGTATTGTCCTTAAGTAGTCCATCTACCCCTTATCCGTCTTGACAGTCAGGGATGTATCTATCAACATTGAATCTGATCTATTTAATAATGTGATAGGAGAAAAAATGTATCAGAAGGAATGTAAGTATTTTTACGAAAAAGAAGTTCGGACGCGCGAGATAGGGATGGTCAGGGGTTTCGCACTCGAACTCGTTCCAGTGTGTGAAAAAGTCGATGCATTCGAAAAACAACTACTTGAATGCGAAGATTGCGAGTTATATGAAGAATAACGAACCAAATAAAAGACATGAAAAAATGAAAAGATGTTTAAATGTTATTTCGGTAATACTCTTGGGCTTACTGTATTTATTTTGTGGATATATAATATTGTCTCTCATTGGCGACAAAAAACCGATTCTGAATTACTACGAATTGATTTTTGTCATTCTTGCTCTTGGCATTATGTTTGTCGTAAGTATGGTTTTAAATTTCATGAGTGACAACCCATCGTCCGTGAATATCAATTTTTTTAAATTGTTTGGAGTAAAGTTTGACTACAAAGACAGGGGTCAAAATATCGAAAATAGCAAATGAGCTTTTGGGCCTGAAGAGGCCATTCCCCAAATTATTTCAAAAAAATTCCGCCCAAAAAGCGGGTCGGGAATTCCTCCCCCCAACCCCCTCCTTCCCGACCCAAAGGAAATTTGAAAAACAGAGAGCGAGTGTCGCGCAAAGCGCGACACGAGCATTACTAAAAATTCTTTTCAAAATAAATTCGAGCTTCATTCGGAGCTTCGGGTGGCCTTCGGCCACCAAAATAATCAACGAAGGGTGCGACCCGAAGTTTTCCGAAGGTAACCCAAAGCTTTAGCGGAGGGTTTAACGAAGGGTTGCGATGTATTATGTTTATTTGCTCGAGCTTAAAGACCAGACTATTTATACCGGATCAACACCCGATATTAAGAACAGAATAAAAGAACATAATGACGGCAAATGCATATTTACAAGAGACCATAGACCGTTAAAATTGATCTGGTACTGTGCTTTTCCTAACCGGCTAGCGGCAAGAAAATTTGAAAATTACTTAAAGAAAGGTTCGGGGCAGGCATTCAGAAATAAGCATTTAATTGACGCGTGACCAAATCCCTGCCTGCCGGCAGGCAGGCTCCCGCTTCCTTATCACTCAAGATCGGGCTTGTCCTGTTACAGACCAAAAGCATAGTGTCTTTTAACGGGGGTAAAAGTGTAGCGTCCCCTATGGTTTAACTAACCGCCCCGCCTCTTCCATACCTGTTATTGTGGTGCTATAATTAAATTAATAACCAGCTGATATAAACTTATTTATAATTAAATGAAAGAAGAGCTAAAAGATATAAAGAACAATATTGAGATTATGAATCTCATTAAGTATTGCCAAGGTTATATAAAGCTCGTCAATCCCTCATTCAACAGATTCAGAATAAATACTGACCCTATTGAAGAAAAGTATCTAAGTACCGATATTTTATATCAAGACAGCGACGAGGAAGATGAATTTGAAATAAATCTGAAAGAGTTTTATGAGAATGACCCTAAAAACGTTCCAGAAGAAGCCAAAGAAGAATACGGAAAGCAGAAAGAACTCGCACAACAGCTCGAGCAGATAAAGAATCGTTTTAATATAAGTGAGTATACAAAGCAGGTCAACCTTAATTTCGGATATTTTAAGGTAGAGGTGCCCGAGCCGGAAATCGATGAATTCTCTGAGGATGATACCGAAGAAGATAAGCCCAAAAAGAAAAAATCTGACATCTATCCATTGTTCTCTTTACCAATTAAAGTTATAGCCGACAGGCAATTTTCAATAAAGTTGAAGGATGTGAACATTATTCCAAACATCGGTTTCTTATTCGATGTTCTTGGTGAAGAAAAATTTTATGAATTTGCCGACTTCATAAACAAACAAGAGATTGAAGGAGCTCTGAGGTTTTAGGGGGTTTTAGGGGACGCTACACTTTTACCCTGATGATTGGAGATAACAGCATTTTTGTGTTACTATTAGCACATGTCTCGTCAACCAAGATTTTTACCACCGGATAATTATTATCACATTATGAATCGCGGTAATAATGGACAGCTAATCTTTACTTGCGATGACGATTATCAGTATTATTTGGAAAAACTTTCCGATCTAAAGGTCGAGCATCTCTTCGACTTAATCCACTATTGCTTGATGGGTACACACACGCACATGCTGGTTAAAATATCCAAGCAAACCGACTTCTCAATATTTTCCAAACGATTAAACTTGAGTTATGCCAACTACTACAAAAAAGAATATGGCTTGATTGGTCATCTTTGGCAAGGTAGGTACAAAAGCCAGCTAATCAGTAGTGATGCGTATTTTATGCAATGCGGCAAATATATTGAGCTGAATCCTTTGAGGGCCGGAATTGTTCAGAAACCAGGGGACTACAAATTTTCCAGCTACAATCACTATGCTTTTTCAAAAAATAATTCACTGATTACTGATGACATATTTTACAAAGAGCTTGGCCCCAATGAAGAAGAAAGGGGAAGGATGTATAGAGACCTAACCATTTCTGAAATAATTGCCGATACTATGAATGGGAGGAAAATAGCGATAGGTACAAGCAAATTCGTGTATAATACAAACAAGAAGAATAAATATCATATTAAGAACAAGAACTCTGCTTATCGCTAAAGATCAGGGTAAAAGTGTAGCGTCCCCGATTCTCATAGCGTCCCCGATTCTCAACAAACAAACACTAATTTTGATAAAATAAAAAAGTAATTATAAATTATAAAGGAGGATCGATGGCTCTAAAAAAGATTGCGAAAAAAACTGCGTCTTCTATCGGCAATACCACGAAAAAGGGTGTCAAAGACATTGGCAAAGCCGTCCGCAAAGGCATCAAAGACACGAAGAAAACCATCAAAAAAACTCTTTAACAAATAGCACTAACAACGAATTCTTTAAATAGGTTTTAGCTGTGGTATTTTGTTTCATTTTTACCCTCATAAGGAGTGGGAGGATCTACGGGGTAGGGGACGCTTTAAACTCCACCTGCCGGGTGGAGTTTTGGTGAATACGGGGATGGGATCATTGAATTTTGCTTCAGTTAAGAGTAGTTTATTATAGAGGTAAAAATTAATATGCAAAATTTATTTTTAACATCATCTATCCAAACAGTTGCTAAGGATGTCGCAAAGCGTCTTGACAAATCGGTCAAGAAATTTTTGTTTATTATTACTGCGTCCGAAGTTGAAACGGGCGACAAGGAGTGGCTCCGTCTTGATAGACAGGGTGTAGTTGATGCCGGATATAATGTGGAAGATTATTCTATTTCCGGTAAAACCCTCGCGCAGATTGTCGGTAAATTAGCCGAAGTCGATGGTGTTGTAATGGCAGGTGGGAATACATTTTATCTTTTGCAGGAACTTCAGCAAACCAAGAGTATGAATTTATTTAGAAAATTTGTTTCTGATGGCAAGGTTTATATCGGATCATCTGCCGGCTCCATTGTTGCCGGGCCGGATATCTATCCGGTTAGACGGCTCGACAAAATAAGCCGAGCCCCAAAGTTAAAAGGATACAAAGGATTAACGCTCACGGATGTCGTCATATTTCCACACTGGGGATCGGATCATTTTCAGGATGCCTATCTGAGACAGCGAATGCATGACAACTATAATCTCGATCACAAATTAGTTTTGCTTACCGACAATCAATATCTCATCGTCGACGGCAAGAATCTGCAGTTTGTGGACGTGGAGAAGGACGAATAGATGGCAATAAAAATCATATATTTTGTACATGGCACCACAACGGATAATGAGCAGGAGATATCTTCAGGCTGGAAAGATGTTGAACTCTCCGACCTTGGAGTCAAGCAATCCATAGAATTAAAAGACAAGGTTGATATAAGCAGGTTCGATGTGGTTTTTTGCTCGGATCTAAAGCGCGCTATGCATTCGGCAGAATTAACTTTTGACGGAACCGTGCCGATAAAACCGGATGCGCGACTTCGTGAATGTAGCTACGGCGATTACAACGGTAAATCATCTGAAATTGTTGAGCCAATTCAGGAAGAACATATTGACAAACCGTTTTCAAATGGCGAAAGTTACGAGGATGTAAAGAAAAGAATTTCGGATTTTTTGGATGATTTAAAGAAAAACTATGATGGAAAGCATATTGCCATCGTTGCTCACAAAGCTCCGCAGTTAGCACTCAATGTTCTGTTAAAAAATATGACTTGGAATGAGGCTTTTGCCAACGACTGGCGAAAAACTAAATCCTGGCAGCCGGGGTGGAAATATGAAATACCTAGTTAAGATTGATCGAATAATGGCATGGGTGCTTTTCGCATCGATGCTTCTTTATTTTATTTCCGGCTATGGAATGACCAAGGGGATCATCGATCAGAACTTTGCAGCCAAGCTTCATCTTTCATATTTGACCTATATTATTTTAGTTGCATTTGTTTTTCACAGCGCTTACGCGATTCGCCTGGCACTGATTCGCTGGAAGATGTGGAATGGGATAGGAAAACTTTTGTGGGCGATGTTTTATATTTTCTTCGTTGTCGGATTTGTATATGTAGATAAGGTTTTTGAGAAATCTTCTCCGGTTCAAAGTCCAACATCTATTGGCAACAATTCAGCGGCGACTACTAGCTTGGTTAAAACTTTTACGATTGTCGAGCTTAGCAAGTATAATGGCCAAAACGGTAACCCTGCTTATGTCGCTGTCGACGGAGGTGTTTACGATCTTACGGGAGTATTTCGAAACGGATCGCATTTCTCGCATTTTGCCGGAACCGAACTCACAAATGCTTTTTATTCTCAACATGCCAAAAGTTATCTCTCGAAATATCCGGTCGTAGGAATGCTAACGCGCTGATTTAAGGGGTATAGGGGACGCTACACTTTTACCCCCATTAGAAGACACTATGCTTTCGGTCTCTAACAGGGATTGGAGATAACAGCATCTTTTTGTTATTATTGCTATACGCCTCGCCAACCTACGATTTAGCCCCAATAAGAAAGTACCCTTAAATCAATAAATATTTAAAATGTTTGAGAAGATAGCGCAAATAATTCTTGGTCTGTTTAGTTTTTCACGGGGCACGCGGCTTTATAGCTCGCTCGAATTTTTTATTGCCGACATAATTAAAATTTTTCTGCTACTTACCATAATAATTTTTGTTGTTTCGATTATTCGATCATATCTGCCCCCAGACAGAATCCGAAAATTCTTGGCAGGAAAAAACTCTATTTTTTCATCGGTTGTTGCCGCTTTGATCGGAATTATTACCCCGTTTTGTTCGTGTTCAGCGATTCCACTTTTTCTGGGCTTTATCGAAGCGGGAGTTCCTGTTGGCGCAACATTTTCTTTTCTGATTGCTTCGCCAATGGTTAATGAAGTAGCGCTCATTTTACTTTTATCAATGTTTGGCCTTAAAATCGCTCTTATTTATGCAGGGCTAGGGCTTCTAATTGCAATAATCTCCGGGCTTATTCTTGGTAAAATCGGTGCTGAAAAATGGATCATTAACATCGAGACCCGCGAACTGGCCCACAAAACCGGCCAAATGGCCTTTAAAATGCGTCTCATTTATGCCAAAAATTATACTGAAAATATAGTCAAGAATGTATGGATTTATATAGTCATTGGTGTTGGGATCGGTGCTGTAGTTCACGGTTATGTGCCAGTTGATTACCTAAGCTCAATTGCATCAAAAAACCATTGGTATGCGGTGCCGGCTGCAGTTTTGCTCGGAGTTCCTCTTTATTCAAATGCTGCCGGCATTATTCCTCTGATTAGTGTTTTAACCGAAAAGGGTGTGGCAATTGGAACAGTTCTGGCTTTTATGATGGCAGTTACAGGCCTATCATTTCCTGAATTTATGATTTTGAAAAAGGTTCTTCGCTGGCAGCTTTTGGCGATTTTTATCGCAATTGTTACAGTCGGCATTATTGCCGCCGGATATTTGTTCAATGCGATTATCTAGTTTTCTCTTGCATAGTTATGCTTTGGTGCTAATATCTTTTGGAGAACTTGTACCTTAGATTAAAGAGGTGTTTTTGATGAGTGGCCAAAAACCGTTCTGGTCGAAGATTGCGGACGCCATCAACGAGATCCACTATCGTTCTTTCACTTCGAAAGACGGTAAGTCGTATGCTCTAACCGGTTACTGGTCGCGTGCATCACGAGGGCACATCAAAAAGCTCTCGTTTTTATTCTCCAGTGTTGCTTGACTCACCACCGGTATCAGATGAGTCGGTTGAACCGGACTGAATCTGGTTGATTGCTTTGTCAATTTCTTCTTGCGAGGGACTCGCAGGAGCCGAAATAGCCGCTTCTTCTTTGATGGGAGATGGAACATCTATCGAGATTTTAGAATAGCTGAATTCAGAAATTGACTGATTGTTGCTTTTATCGACAGAAATAGTTTTTCTAAGTTGGTAATCCTTGTTGTCGAAAAGTATGTATTCGGTGGAATCGGTTATAGCGGGATCAATAACTTGATACTTAAAGCAGGTTAGCTTTCCACAGGCCTCGGTTCCGATCTTTTTATATTCGGTTTTATCCTCCGCCTTTTCCGCTTTTTGATTAAATTGTAGTTCGTCTTTTATCGTATTTGCACTGCTATCACTTTGAGGAGTTATGGTGCTTTTTACCCATTTACCATCAGTATAATCCTTTGTATAAGTATCATTCCCGATGGTGACAATGTTCATATCCTCATTGTCGCCTTGATAGCTTGTTAGTTGCGTTTTATCACTCCCGACTGATTTCATTGTCATTTTTACCTCTTTGCCTTCAAAGGTCGAAGTTGTGGTTGCCGAAAAATATTTGATCTCTTTCCATCCGTTAATAAATTTACATAAGTCGGGGTCGTTATATTTGCACGAAGAGCTAATAGGAACAATCTTGTTGACAATACTTGTACCGGATTTTTTGGCAAAAAACACGAAATAAGCGACCGCTAATGCTGCTAGAACAACTAGAATAATCACAATTGCTAGAACAGGACTCTTTTTTGACGGCGCAGAAGCTTCTGCTGGATCCATAAAACCCCCTTATTTATTTTATTTTATTTAATTTTATCTTTTTTTCGTTTTAAATTAAAGAGAAGCATATGGATTATTGATATGATCGGGAACGGAGTTCCGAATTAATCAATATTCATTGACAAATCAACTAAATGAGTTTGAGGAGGGGACTATAATCAATACATTAATTCTGGTAAAATTAATTTGGAGATATAAAATTAAAGGAGGAGTGGTTATGTCAATTGTATCGGAATCAGAATTCAAGGGGAATCCAATGATAGTTATCAAAAACGACGAAGAGGATAAATACCCTTTTCAATTCGGTGTAAAAAAAGCGAAGCTTGTTTTGGAAAATATCGAAGAAGTTAAAAAATTTGTCGAAAAATACGACAAATAGAAATAGAAATTGATAGTGGATGCCCATTGTCAAATTATTTGGTGGTTGAGAAAAGTGCAAAGTAGAGGAGGTCAAAATGATCGAGGATATTAAAAAGGCATTGGAAAGCTACGAAGGAGATTGGAACGAGAAAAAAGGTGTGTATGAGTTCAAGTCAACTATTGCCGAGCGTAAAGCGTTTTTGTCAAAAAAGAAACTAACATATTCGGCTAAAGTGCGCGTTGACGACGACGCAAAATCCGTCAAATTTTCAGAAATGCTGATCGAAGCGGGATCTGGTCTGTCGTCTGGCGGAGGAGGATTTGATGGGGACTCCGGAATGTCCGCTGGATTTGGATTTAAGAAAGAGTCATACAACACCATGAGCGGAGCACGCGAAGGAAATATTGAAGAGCAGTCAAATCTTTTTGGCAAGAATTTCGAATATAAGTTCAACTACAAAGAAATCAGGTCTAAGGTTGACGCTACTGCCAAGAAAGCCGGCTACAAATTCGAGTATCAAATCCTACCGGTAAGATAGAAAAGTTTATTTCTTTGCTGGTTTTGCAGCAATCTTTGCTACTTTTGTATAGTTTTTTTCTAGTTTGCTCTTAATGTCAACAGCATCTTTTTTGCTGATTTTCTTTTCTGCCTCGTAGACCTCAACTACTTTGCTAACAATTTCATCATATTTTCCTTTGGTAATCTTACCGGCCTTTGCAATCTCGGCAGCAATCGTTTCCTTTATTTCGTGGAGATATTTCGCAATATCTTTTCTTGTTTCTTCGCCCGATTTTGGCGCAAGTAATATTCCCGCAATTGCTCCCGCAATTACCCCAACAGAAGCCCCAATAATTACTCCTTTTGTTTGCTTGTCCATTTAGTCCTCCAAATTAGTTTAGATTCTTTAAAGTTATTTTACCAGAATACTTCTCCGGTAACAATTAAAAATTACTATAATTAATCTGATATTTGTTTCTCTTTTGATTTTTGCCACGCGACATAACCAGAGATTGCTGTTGCCAAACCGGAAATTGCAGCAACCATGTCGTCGCCTTGTCCGGCAACCGGAATAACATCCGGGATTATATCAACCGGACTGATTATATAAACAGCAGAAAATATGGTTGCAACTAAAGAAATAATTGAATAAATTTTTAAAATTGATTGACGAAGTTTGCTGTTTGGCAGCGCTAACAAAACAAAAAACACCACCAAGAGTGCGGTTATGCAAATCACAATTACTTTTAGAAAGTCCCAAAATGCATCCATTTAAATCAATTTTTTTATAATTTCTTGAATTAAAACTTACCATAAATTTTTAACTTGCGGTAATTTTAACCCTAATTTGTTGACTTACTTGATCCATTCTGCTATCCTTAGTACTTCGAGGATTGTTCTATAGATTTCCGAAAAAATATTTCGATGTTCTACAGAGCCATATCGAAATATAAAATAAGCGCTTTTCGCGCGTAGGAAATCAAATGTTCAAACAAAATAGATCTAGGAGTTTTAGTAATAACAATTTTAGCCGATCATCTAGGAATTTTTCGAGATCAAATCAATTTAGACGAAGTCATAATGTAAGGCCAAACAGGGGAGAGAGAATTGACGAGTCAAGATTCGTAAAAAAATCTGATCAGCAAGCAAGCCAAGAAATAAAAGTCGAAAATACTTTTGCTAGTTTTGGATTTTGCTCGCAATTAAGTAAAAATTTACAAGCGAGAAACTATACCCTTCCGACTCCGATTCAAGATCAATCAATAGGCCATATTCTAAAAGGCCGGGATCTCGTTGGCCTTGCCAATACCGGAACCGGTAAAACCGCTGCGTTTTTGCTGCCATTGATCGAAAAATGTTTTGCCGATAAATCAAAAAAGGTCTTAATAATTGCTCCGACCAGAGAACTTGCCCAGCAAATTAATGATGAGTTTAAAAAATTCTCGCAAAGCATGGGACTATATTCTGCAATTTGTGTCGGCGGAATTCCGATTTATCGCCAGATTTCGACTTTGCGCCAAAACCCAAATTTTGTGATTGGAACCCCCGGAAGATTAAAAGATCTAAAAGAGCGCAGAGTAATTGATTTTTCAAGATTTAGATTTGTGGTTTTGGATGAAATTGACCGAATGCTCGATATGGGTTTTGTAGAAGAAATAAGAAAAATTCTTAGTGAGCTACCCAGAGAGCGCCAGTCGTTATTCTTTTCCGCAACGATTCCCCAAAAAATCAAAGATCTCGTAAATCAGTTTTTAAATAATCCGGTTTCAATTCAGGTCTCAACTGGAGAAACAGCGCAAAATGTTGACCAAGATATTATAAGGGTCTCAAGCAATCAGAAATTTAACCGCCTTAAGGATTTGTTAATAACGCAAGAGCTTCAAAAAGTGCTGATTTTTTCCGAAACAAAACGAGGGGTCGAAAGATTAACCGAGGACTTATTAAGAGACGGATTTAAAGCCGATTCAATTCACGGCAATAAACGACAGACGCAGCGACAAAGAGCGCTGTTAAAATTTAAAGAAAATGAAGTTCAGGTGCTTGTAGCGACAGATGTTGCGGCAAGGGGTCTTGATATTAACAATATTACTCATGTCATAAATTATACGCTTCCCCAGACCTACAACGATTACATTCACCGAATCGGCCGAACCGGCCGCGGCGATAAAAAAGGGTTTGCTCTAACTTTCGTCAGCTAGCTAAAAATGGTTTCTTGCCGGTATCAATTGAATAAAATTCGACTCTTCAAATTGCTAAAATATTAGTCATTAGGTACTCTTAATATAATGGACGAAGAAAAAATTGCGCCAAATAATGGCTGGTTAAAATCGTTTTTGATATTTATATTTTTTGTAGCAGCTATCGGCGGCACGGTCTGGTATGTCGGATCTTTACAATGTTCGTTTCCAGTCAAATTTGCAGTTGGACAAATTGATCAGAGATTTAAACTTTCAGAGTCGGATATAAAATTAGTTGGTCAAGATGCGGCGTCAAGATGGGATCAAACATTGAACAAAGATGTTCTCGAATATGATCCGAACGCATCGCTAAAAATCAATCTTGTTTACGACGAGCGACAATCAAAGGTTGATCAGCTAAATAGCGAGTCGGCAAAAATAGGCCAATCAGCTCAATCGGTAGAAAGTTTTAGACAAAAATTTAAGTCGCTGCTGTCGTCGTACGAAAAGGACTTGGCAAATTACAACGCTAAAGTGGAGTCATGGAATAACCAAGGCGGGGCTCCGCACGATGTTTATAGCGAATTACAAAAAGAATCAAAAGATCTGGAACAAAGAAGGGTGTCTTTAAATAATGTTGCCAGTTTGCTTAACACCCAAATAGATCAGCACAATTCAAATCTCGGCCAATTTAATCAAGAAGTCGAAACCCAGAGCAACAAACTTATTACTCAAGGTTTGTATTATGAAGATCAAAATAAAATTGATATTTTTACATATTACGACAAAGAAGAATTACGATTGGTTTTAATGCACGAGCTGGGACATGCGATGGGAATTGACGAGCACACGACAAACGAAAAATCGATTATGTTTGCGGTTTTAGAAAAACAAAATCTTAAGGATCCGCAACCGTTAGAGGAGGACATTGCTGCGATTTCAAATAAATGCAATTTATCAAATAATTTTTCTCTAAATAATCTCGAGATTCAATTTAAAGCTGTCATTAGAAATTTAAGCTTAAGATTAAAGTCAAACGGTGTTCAATAAACAAAACGGGCGGCCTCGTAAGGTACGAGGCCGCCCTGCGAACGCTAGGAGATTGCGTCTTGGATGAATCGGACTTGTCGCCCAATCATCCTGTGGTAAAAATCGAGTCGTTCCTGCCCTTTCAGTTTGAGATGAACCCCGATTGGGGTAGCATTCTCGATGGTGAGCTCGATGTTACAAGCTCGCTCTAGGACGAGTCGGGTGGCCTGGGTCAGCGGCACAATCCCTTCTCCAAGCTCCAGATGGCCACGCCAGTCGCGCAAATTACCGGGAATCGTGTCGCAAAGATGCAAAGCGGCAATCTTGCGATCGCCGATCACATCAAGCCCGCGACACAACTCATCCAGAAAGTTACGAGGGCCTTGCCACGGCCCCGGCTCAATCATATGCTCAAAGTCGAGCGTGATTGAAGCAACGATGCCGTGGTTCCGTAGGATATTGTATGCCGCAACCATGGGCTCAAGACCTCTTCCCCGAACGAGCGGGTGCCCAAAGAAGTTCGAGTTTTCGACGCGCACTTCGACATCTTTAAGGATATCTAGTTTGCGTGATTGCTCGAGGTCGAATACCAACTCTTGGTGCAAGACGATTGGTTTTCGCAATTTTCGTGCAAGCGAAATTGACGGATTTGAAAGCAACGACCCAATCATCACTTCCCAAAGAGCAAACAGCTGCCAGGAGCACACTTTGTCGTACTGGAGGCGGTAATACAACCCGCGACAGTTGGCCCATGGAGAGCCGTGAAGCGAGGTAATCTCCCCGCCGAGTTTACGGAGGTATTCGAGAGTGGTGTAGCGAAAAGGCATCAGTTCGGCTCCGCCGAGCTGATATTCTTCGACTAGCCACATCGCGATTTTTTTGTCGCCTCCACACACAACATCCGAAACCGTAATCGTCGGAGGCATTTTGCCCCTCCCCTATTCTTGATTTCAAGTTACGAAAAATTAGTATAACAGGTTTGGTCTCATTTGTCAATCGCCATAGTATGATTAAAGCGAAAGTTGCTTTTTCGTAAGTTTTCGTTTATAATCTTCAAGAAGATGACACACATATTTTATTTAATTAAGAAAGGAATTAGTAATGATCACAGCAATTATTGCGGGGGCCGCTGCTCTGATTGTGGGTGGGGGAGCAGGGTTTATTATCCGACAATCAACATTTGGCAAGCGAATCAAAGAAGTAGAAACGAAAAAAAGGGAATTGATTCTTGATGCGAAAAACGAAGCGCTCCGCATAAAAGAAGACGCCGAAAAAGA
>JAPLVK010000015.1:70312-123760 GCA_026397175.1 Candidatus Berkelbacteria bacterium
AGAGAGAGGTCTTTAATTCGTCGTGAAGAAAATATCGAGTCGCGATCAGAAAAGCTAGAGACCGAGCGAAAAACGATCGAAGATAAAATCATAGGGGTAGAAAAAGCCAAAGAAGATGTTGAAACATTAGGTAAAAAACGACTATCGGAGCTCGAGCGAATCGCGCATCTAAAAGCAAAAGATGCCAAAGATGAACTCATCAAAGAAGTCGAAAGGGAATACAAGGAAGAAATTATTTCGAAAATTCGGGAGATGAAAGAACTCTTAAAAGAAAACTCCGAAGATGAAGCAAGGAAAATTATTTCTTCTGCAATAGACAGGATTGCCAATGAATTTACGGCTGAACATGTAACCATGTCCGTTCATATTCCGTCAGAAGAAATGAAAGGTAGAATTATTGGAAAAGAAGGCCGAAACATTCAAGCATTTGAACGGGCAACAGGAGTTGATCTTGTGATTGATGAAACACCCGACACCGTCTTGCTTTCTTCTTTTGACCCGGTCCGCCGCCATGTTGCTAAAATTGCGCTTGAGCGGCTTATTGCGGATGGAAGAATTCAACCATCTAGAATTGAGGAAGTCGTAGCAAAAGCACAGGCCGATATTAAAAAAGAAGCAAAGGAAGCAGGAGAAAAGGCAGCGTTTGATTTGGGTGTTCATGGTCTGCCGGTTGATTTGGTCAAAATTCTGGGGAATTTAAAGTTCAGAACATCATACGGGCAAAATGTTTTAGCTCACTCAATTGAAGTTGCAAATATTGCCGCGCTTCTAGCCGCTGAAGTTGGAGCCGATATTAACATTGTCAAAAAGGCCGGACTTTTGCACGACATCGGAAAAGCGGTTTCTCATGAAATTCAAGGAGCTCACCACCATCTTTCGGGTGAAATTGCCAGAAAATATGGTATGAGCGAAAATGTTATTCATGCGATTATGGCTCACCATGATGACATCGAAGCAAAGACCGTCGAGGCCATTTTGGTCAAGGCAGCGGACGCAATTTCCGGCTCAAGGCCGGGTGCAAGACGCGAGACCCTGGAAAATTATGTGCAACGATTAAAAGATCTGGAAAATATTGCTAACAATTTTCCGGGTGTTGATAAGTCATTTGCAATCCAAGCCGGTCGCGAAGTTAGAATTATTGTTAGACCGGAGGAAATTTCGGACCTTGAAGCGATCAAACTCTCAAAAGATATTGCCAGAAAAATAGAAAGTGATTTGCAATATCCCGGTATGATTAAAGTAAATATAATCCGCGAAACCAGATCAGAGGAGTTTGCAAGATAATGAAAGTATTATTTTTCGGTGATGTTTTTGGCCGCCCGGGCCGCAGTGGCATAAAAAGATTTATCGAAGAAAACAAGACAAAGAATAAGATTGATCTTGTAATTGCCAATGTTGATAATGTTGCATCGGGGCGGGGCCCAACCCAAAAGACCTATCGGGAATTGCTGGATGCTGGAGTTGATGTCATGACCTCGGGCGATCATATTTGGGACCGAAAAGAAGTAAGCAACATCTTGGAAGAAAAAAATTCAAAATTGCTCCGGCCGTTAAATTATCCAAAATTGTGTCCCGGGAAGGGATCAATCGAGATCAATATCGGCGGCATTGTCGTTTTGATTGTTTCGATGCTTGGGCGGGTTTGGACGACGGAAGGGCTCGAATCACCATTTGATAAAATAGACGAGGTTATCGAGAAATCAAAAGCAAAGATTAAAATTATTGATTTTCATGCCGAAGCGACAAGCGAAAAAATCGCTTTTGGCAGGTATGTCGCGGGGCGTGTCTCGGCGGTTTTGGGAACCCATACCCATGTCCAAACAGCAGATGAGCGGATTATTAACAAAACCGCTTTAATTTCCGATGTCGGCTTTTGCGGACCAAATGAATCCGTGATCGGTGTTGAACAAGATCAAAGCATAAAAAGATTTAGAACCGGAATGCCGGTAACTTTTGATGTCGCTGAAGGCCCGGTACAAATCAATGCGGTAGTTGTTACGGTGGACGACAAAACAGGCGAAACCAAAAAGATCGAAAGAATATTTGAGATTCTTGACTAATTTCGAAGCACTTTTTCTTTCAGCTTTTCCGAAGGGTGAAACAAGACCGTTTTTATTTGCTTTTCAACTTTTTGTTTTGTATTGATATCGTAAATTAGTCCCGTATTCCATTTTGTAAGTTCAAATGTGCCAAATTCGCTAAGCCGAACTTGCCGGCCGTTGATAATTTCCGACTTAATTTCTTCGATATACAAATCAATCACTTGTCGGACAATATTTTCGTCTAACTTCAGTTTTTTCTTTACAAAGCGAGTTATGTCTTTAGCGGTTGCATATTTATTTTTTCTTGGCATATCTTTATATTAACACAATTTGGACTTATCAAACTGTGCATAAGATGATATAAATTTAATAATGGATATTTTTAAAATCAAAAAAACCGTCTTAGGCCTGAAAAATTTAAAGGACTTTGTGTCAAGAGAAATTTTACACAAGGCAATTTTTTCAGACCTGAAACAAAGATCTCTGGAAAAGCCCGAAAGTGGTAGGGTTTTGGTTCTTGCCCCACATCCGGATGATGATGTAATGGGATGTGGCGGAACTCTCAAATTACACGCTGATCAGGGGGACGAAGTAAAAATAGTTTATTTAACGGATGGATCAAGCGGTTTTCCTGAAAATTTTAGACCCTCAAGCGCAGAGAAAGTGAAAATGGCGAAAGACCGAGAGGATGAGGCCAAAAAGGCCGCTGCCGTCTTAGGTGTTGGCGACTTGGTTTTTCTCAAATACAAAGATGGATCTCTATCGCCAAACTCAAATAATGTAAAATATATAACTCAACTGATAAAGGACTATGAGCCAAGTATTATTTATATCCCGTCTTTTCTCGATACAAATTCTGATCATTTTGAGACGGCAAAGATTTTATCTGAATCACTACGCAGAATCACAAATACCTTCAAGATTAATTCCTACGAGGTTTGGTCGCCGATTTTTGCGAATCTTTTAATCAACATAGATAAGTCGGTAGAATCAAAAGAAGAGGCCTTGTCGAAACATAAAACGCAGCTAAAAAGCCGTTCTTATGTCGAAGCGATTTTAGGTTTAAATAAATATCGAGCTCAAATGTTTGGTCATGGCAAATTTGCCGAGGCCTTTTTTGCCTGCAACTCTAAAATTTTCGTAGAATTATTCGATCTTTACGATTTGAAGAAATAATTAACAGACAGGTGTAGCCCGATCCTTTTTGTGTTATAGATGTTTTTATTCCGCGGAAGTAGAAGTATCAAGAGCGGCAGAGTTGATAAGGGAATTTATTTCCGAAGTTGTCGAAGCGGAATCCTTGATTGCTTTGGTGGCCAATAACCCCGATGAAATTGTAACTACGACTGCGATTACGATGCCGACAACAAAAAGCACAAGTCCCCAGATTGCCCAGGCCTTTTGCACTTGTCTAAACTCCTCAACGGACGCAAATTTTCTTTTATTCCAAGCCCATTCGTTTCCTTTAATTCCTAAAACAATTGCCATGATAAGTCCGATTGGGCCGATTAATGCGAGCAATCCGATCCAGACACTATTTCCAATTGACCAAATCCAGGTCAGAAAGAACGCACCCCAGTTCCACCCATTTAGTTCTTGTGGAAACGCTCCGCTTACGCCAGACGACACAGGTGCTGCTGCCGGCGCCTCATTTTGCTCTGCCATAAAACCTCCTACGCCCCCACTTTAAAGTAAGGGGATTATTAATTTTTACCTAATTTATTCTCTTCTTCTATTATTTCAGCATCCTCGATTCGATTAAATAGTAACTCCGGTTTTTCGAATCTAAATAAAGAAATTTCTTCGTATTCCCATACATGTAAATTATAGTCCTTTCTAAACAGTTTGAAAATATTTAGACCTGTTTGGGGTAAAAACGGATTTATTAAAATACCAAGACAATGAATTATTTGTCCGCAAACTGCGAGTGATTCCTGTGCCTCTCGTGGGTCGGTTTTAATTGTTTTCCATGGCTCTTTGGTGGCCAAATATCTATTTCCTTCTTCGGCTAGACCAAAAACTAACCTTATTCCCTCCCTGAAGTCGCCTTTTTCTATTGATGTTCCAACTTTTTCAAATGACCTTTGGGCCAATTCGATTAATCCATTTGATTGTTCGTCTAATTTTTCAGGATATTTCACACCATCCGGGAAATTCGACGAAATTAAGTGAGCTGTCCGATGGATAAAGTTAGTAAAATTCCCGATTAATTCTTTGTTTGTTCTCTGCTGGAAGTCCTTCCACGAAAAATCGGCATCAGATGTTTCCGGGCCGTTTGCGATAAGAAAGTATCGCAAAGTGTCAGCATCAAATTTTTGTAAAAATTCAGGAAGCCAGACAGCCCAGTGACGGCTTTTCGAGAACTGCTTTTTTTCTAGCGTTAAATATTCAGATGAAATTATTCTATCCGGTAAGTGCAAACCCCCATAAGAGAGTAATATTGTCGGCCAAATTATTGTGTGAAACGGAATATTGTCTTTACCGTGAACATAGTAGTGTAGGGAATTTTCGTTTTGCCAAAAATCGCGCCATTTATCGGGCTGGTTGTTATCTTTGGCCCAACCTTGAGACGCCGAGAAATATCCACAGACCGCCTCAAACCAAACATAGATGCTTTTTTCGTCATACCCGGGCAAGGGGATCGGGATACCCCACTTGGTGTCTCTTGTTATTGCACGATCGTGAATACCCTCTTTAATGAGCTTGTTTGTAAATCCCAGTGCGTTCGTTCTCCAACCATGACTTTTTGATACCCAGTTTTTTATCTGATCTTGGTAGGCAGATAATTTTAAAAAAAAATGTTCTGATTGGCGAAAATCAGGTTTGCTGCCGCATGTTTTGCATCTTGGATCAATGAGATCTTTGGGATCTAAAAGCGTTGAACACTCATCACATTGATCTCCGCGCGCGTCTTTAAATTTACATTTCGGGCATGTGCCTTCAATGTATCGGTCAGGCAAAAATCTTTTGCATTTTTTACAGTAGGGGAGATCCTGTGTTTTTTTATAAATATCACCTTGTTCGTATAATTTTAAAAATATCTCCTGTACGATTTTTTTATGATTTTCGGTTGCGGTTGTTGTGTAATTATCGTATGAAAAATTTAACCCGCCAATTAGTGTTTCAATAAATTCTTTATGATATTTTTGGGCAATTTTGTCCGGAGCTATGTTTTCTTTTTCGGAAGATACGACAATAGGGGTTCCGTGAACATCGCTTCCCGAAACAAACAAAACATCATGGCCTGATTTTCTAAAATATCTGGCCAGAATATCAGAACCGATTAAGGCACTAACATGCCCAAGGTGCAAGGAGTTGTTTGCGTATGGCCATGCCGCGCCGATAAATATTTTTTTCTTGTCTTTGTTTTCCATATCCTAAACTTACCAAAAAAAACACTCCTTTGGAAGGGGCGCTGATACAAACGCGAAATTATTTATTTTTATGGACTCAAGCGTTTTACATCACGAGGAAATAAAACCGCTTCTTTTATGCTCTTTAGACCTAAAATTTGTTGAATTAGTCGCTCCGAACCCATGCCCCAACCGCCATGCGGCGGCATGCCAAATTTAAAGACATCAAGATAAAATTCAAGTCCTTTTGGTTTTACTCCCTTTTTCTCCATATTCTCAATCAGTGCTTTGTATTCATTGATTCTTTGGCTTCCGGTAACAATTTCCATGCCGCGAAATAACAAGTCGAAGCCCTCTGTTTCATCTTGCTTGTCGTCAGATGGCATTGTGTAAAACGGCTTTTCTTGCCACGGATAATGCGTAACAAACAAAAAATCGCTTCCGTGTTCCTCTTGTGCCCATCTACCGGCTAGTCGTTCGCCTTCCGGATCAATGTCGGTGCTTTCAAGTATTTCGTAATTGTATTTTTCTTTGATAATTTTTTTTATTTCAGCAAGTTTGATGTGGGGAATTTTTTCGGGAACTTTTGGCATTTCGGCGTTATACATTTCCAAATATTGTTGCCCTTCCTTACCGACCTCAACAAAAATTTTTCTTAAGACCTTATTTAAAATTTCGGTTACATCCAAAAATGAATCAATAAACCCGATTTCTGCATCAAGCGAGATATACTCGTTGACATGTCTGGTTGTAAAATGCGGCTCCGCCCTGAAAGTTGATCCAATCTCAAAAACCCTTTCAAAAACACCAACCATTATTTGTTTGTATAATTGTGGGGATTGTGCAAGATAGGCCTCTTTTTCAAAATAATCGATCTTAAAAAAGTTTGCTCCGCCTTCGGATGCCGCCTCGAGTATTTTTGGTGTTTTGATTTCTGTGAAGCCCTCTTCTCGCATAACCGACTCATAGGCCTTCAGTAATAAATCGTAAAGTTTAAAAATCGCTTGAACTTTTGGATGACGCAGAGAGATTGGTCTTAAGTCAAGAAGGGTTGTAAGCTGCAAATTTGATTCCGGTTTTGATATATCAATTGGACAGTCCTCAATGCATTTTGAAACAACTTTCAGATCGCTTCCCTCGATTTCATATCCGGTTTTTGATCGGTCATCTTTCTTAACCAATCCGGAAATTTCAACAGCATCACCCATTTTTGCGTCAACCTTTTTGTCCCAAACGGTCTGAATTGTACCAGTATAATCTTGCACTAACACAAAAGAAACATTCCCTAAATCGCGCACATTTAAAGCCCGTCCCTTTATGACGATTTCTTTCGAAACACAATCCGCAATGTCTTTTATTAAAGTCCTATCCATCTCTTATAGGTTAGATTAAATTTCTTAACCTGTCAATAAACTTCACATTACTCTGTTGGTGCCCGCGATAGGAATCGAACCTATATCTAGAGCTTAGGAGTCTCTTGTTCTATCCGTTGAACTACGCGGGCTTGATATAGATTTTAACATATTTTAAGGTATAATAAAAATGTTTTATATGTATTTGATTTTTGACTTATGGCTTTTAACTTAATTTTCGGGGTGTAGCGCAGTTTGGTAGCGCGCAGCGTTCGGGACGCTGAGGTCGTCCGTTCAAGTCGGATCACCCCGACCATACAAAACTTTGGTCTTTTTTTATACTTTGGAACGCTCCGCTTCGGCCGCTCCCGCCTGTGGCGGGATAAACTCCAGCGGGCTTAGCAATGCTAATTTTCTTGTTGTATTCCCGCAAAATTGCATAGAGACACCTATAGTTGACAAAAGTTGACAAAATGTGCTATATTAAAAATGTGCTAGTGGGTGAAAGCCCTTCTTCGGCTAAGAATATTCTAAGCTGAGAACTAGCACACCTAAGAACGCCTTTTCGGGCGTTTTTTGGGTTTGGAGCGATTATTATGAGGCATTACACTTCGAAATTTAAGTTTGCCAGTCCCTATCTTTTCAACAACGACACGAATTTTTACTCCTTTTTTGATTTCGTAAACTAGTTCGTGTTGAATGATTGATTTATCCTTACCTTTAATCTTCCTCTGAACTTTTCTAGTTTCTGAAATAACCTTGCATTTTTTAATGACTTCCCTTGCATTGTTCGGGCACATCAATTTCATATACCGCTCATTCAATTTTCGTGGCTCTCGGTTTGTTTTATAAAGAAGATGGTCAAATCCTTCTGAAGTAAAAAATACAGTATCCTGTAATATTGGACAGTTCACCGACACGATACTTTTATAGTATTTTCTCTGCCGTTTTATTAGGTATCTAAAATCTTTACGCATAATACTATTTTATTCCGTTGTAGTTTTTAGTCAATTATAAATTTAACTAAGTAGACCAGCAGAGCAATTCTTGATAAGATAAAATTGATTGTTCACATCTGACTAAAAAATAAGGAGAGATTTTGCCCAAATTTCAAAAAATTAAAGAGTCATTCATCAATAAACCATGGATTTACTTGGGTGTTATTGGGATTGTCTTGGGGGTTGTTTTGGGGAGCCAATTTAGCCAAAAAATTCCTCGAATTATCTCACCAGCCGTTTCTTATATAGCACTTGATGAAATGCAGACAAATTTAGAAAGCGAACAGGCAAATCTCAAGAAGTCACTTTCCAGCACAGATGGAAAAATAGACGAGCTTAACAACCAAATTGAAATAAAGCAATCAGGCAAAAAGGACTTAATTAATGAAGTCGAGACATTAAAGCGAAAAGCCGGCCTAACTGATGTTTCAGCTCCGGGGATCTCGGTATTGCTAGATGACTCTGATGACAGAAAAAATAATCCTAATTCCATTGCTCACGCATCGGACATGAGGGACCTCGTTAACAACCTATGGATTAACGGGGCAACCGCCATAAGCATAGAGGGAGCGGGGCATATCGAAGAAAGAGTCGGACCAACAACTTCAATTGACTGCATCGTTAATACGGTTTTGATAAACGGAACTAAAATCGTGCCACCGTTTAAAATTAAGGCGATTGGAAATAGGGAAAAACTAATTTCTTCGATTAATGATCAAAAAGCCCTGAAGTTAATATACGATCGTGTATCCAAAGAAGGTCTTGTTTTCCATATTGTTGATGGCGAGACAATGATAACGGTTCCTAAATTTACAGGAAGTTTAACTTTTAAAAATGCTAAAATTTAATTCTACTACCAGGGAGGTTGTCTCGAAACTGCTTTTGTTGGCCGCATTTTTGGTATTGGGTCTTTTAATCGCAAGTCAATATCTTTTGTATCAAAAGATGGGTTTTACGCAGTCGTCAAATGACCCAGGCGGAAAAGCTGTCAGGGTCTCAAATTTATATTCAGACAATAATAAATTGAAAGATCAACTAAACGATCGTGAAACCCAGCTTAATAATTTGCAAGACGCGGCGTCGAATAATGATGAATTACAAAAATTACTCGATGAGGATAAAGCAAAATATCAAATAATTTTAGGAGTTGTCCCTGTAAATGGTCCCGGAGTTACAATTGACATAAATCATCAGTTGGTTTTAACGCAGCTAGTTGATCTAATTAATGCCTTAAGGAATAGCGGTTCGGAGGCCATTGCGGTTAACGGTAAAAGAGTAATTACAACAACGCCCATGGAATCATTTGTCGATCAAGCAAATTATAAGATAGAAGTTATTGGTGAAAAAGATGTACTCTATGAAAGTGTTACAAGACCCGGTGGAATTTTGGATTTGATAACTTATGGTTCAGCTACAAGATCTGACAACCTGCTCTTGCCTAAAGTGTAACTTTATTAGATAATATAACAAAAGAAAAATCATGAACGGGCAAAAAATTACATTCGATATTTCAACCGCATCTATTTTAAAGATAATTTTTATCGTTTTTGCACTATGGCTACTTTATCTTATTAGGGACATTTTAATTGTTTTACTGGTTGTGGCAATCATTTCCATAGCTCTTGAACCGTATGTAATGCGTCTTGAAAAAGACAAGATTCCCAGGGCCTTGAGTATTATTGTTTTGTATTTGGTCTTATTGGCAGTGTTGGGATTATTCATTTATTTTATAGTTCCTCCGGTTGCCTTGCAGATCAAAGAACTAACTTTAAATTTACCTTATTACACAAACCGATTGAATGATTTAAATTTCGCTGACACTTCACCGATCATGAAAATCTTGGATACTTTATCAACGAAGCTTTCGAATTCTGCCGGTAGCATTTTTACAGGACTGATCTCTGTTTTTGGCGGTCTTGTTTATGCGGTAACAATTTTTGCTCTAACATTTTATTCATTGGTTGAAAAAGAAGGTATTGAAAAAATGATTGCCAGTATTGTCCCTACTGATAAAAAAGAACGGTTAGAGGCAACAATAGGCAAAGTAAGTATGAAATTGGGGCATTGGTTAAGGGGTCAACTTTTACTTATGGTGATAATCGGTACGGTTGATGGTAGCATCTTGGCGATTTTAGGTTTACAGTATGCTCTAACATTAGGAATTCTGGCTGGATTTTTAGAGGTAATTCCTGTTATTGGACCGATAATCTCTGGTCTTACGGCGGTAATAGTGGCCTTTATCTTGGGGATGCCTCTTTGGAAAATTTTTGTGATAGTGGCTGCATATATTATAGTTCAGCAACTCGAAGGACAGATTTTGGTGCCAAAGATTATGCAAAGAGCGGTTGGACTCTCGCCGATTATAGTCCTTGTCGCGATTTTGATTGGACATAAACTCTTGGGTTTTGGAGGTGCGATTTTGGCAGTTCCGGTCTCGGCTGGTATTCAGGTATTTTTACAAGAATACACTCCGTTTTCCAGAAAAACATAAACTTTAGATTAGCATTTTTTAAAAATAAAATTTGCCGGAAATCCGGCAAATTTTATTTTGGTGCACCCAAGTGGACTCAAACCACTGACCTCATCGACTTGCCCCGTTAAATAAAATTTGGTGGTCGCTACTGGATTTGAACCAGTGGCCTCCTCGATGTCAACGAGATGCTCTACCGCTGAGCTAAGCGACCAAATTTTTAACGGGGTGAATCAACGATGCGCTCCCTGCCCCGTATAATCTGCTTCTTGCGTGATTGAACGCAGTTCAATAAGCAAGAAAAGATTTATACTGGGGTAATCTCGTCCAGAGGACGATGGGCTTTTGGCCCAAACCGAGCTTAGCTATACGACCAACTATTTAGCCGAAAATATCTTACCAGTTTTGACCAAATTACGCAATCTTGTATATTAGTAAAAGAGAAGTTATGAATATACGAAAATTTCTAAAAATTATAATTAGCTTGTCTGTGGGGATAATTTTATTTTATTTCTTTGTATTTGTCGTGCCGCAAGCATTTCGGGGAAAAATTAACCTGTCGCCGTTTATTCTTGAATTTGGAATAATAAAAATCAGATGGTATGGATTTTTAATCGCATTTGCGATTTTAATATCTTATTTTATTTCAAGAAAAAATTTCCTGAAGATTCATAAAAACAAAGGAGATGATTTCGACGGGGCCTTCTTGATAATATTTATACTTGGTTTGTTTGGCGCAAGGATTGGCTTTATTCTGCAGAATATCCCATATTACTCCAAGAATATCATTGAGATATTTAAAATTTGGGATGGGGGACTGTCAATTCACGGCGCATTAATTGCCGGAATAATCGCATTGTTTATCGCTCAAAAAAAATATAAAATTAACCTTTTTGATTTTGCCAACTCTATTGCACCACAGGTTTTGTTGTCCGGAGCGATTGGTCGGTTTGGTAATTTTTTTAATCAAGAGATTATTGGAAAACCGACTGACAATGTTTTCTGGAAAATGTTTATACAGCCGGAGAATCGCCCCATCGGTTTTGAAAGCAGTTCTTTTTACCACCCCGTATTTTTATACGAGTCGATTTTACTCTTGTTGGCGTACGGCGTTTATCTACTTTTAATAAAAAAATTCAGAAATTATTTGGCGTTTGCCTATACACTAATTTCATATAGTGTTATCAGAATAATCGTGGAGTTTTGGCGAATTGATTATAAGCCAATTTTTTGGAAATTGGATTTGGCGCAGCTTGTCAGTTCTGCTATTATAATAATTACTATTTTATTTGCTTTTGTCTCGAGCGCTACAGGGTTGACAAAAGGAAAAAAGTAAGGTATAGTTCGTATTTGGGACAGTATGGATTCGACGGGAAGTTCGTTGAAATAAGTGGCAAGCCGAGCGTGTATCGCAAGCTCGTAAATCCCCGATGCAAATTTCAAGTGCAAAATCACTTGTAGAGAAAGTAAAAACTGCTTTTGCAGGACTAGCTTTTTCGCCTGCCGTCGCCTAATTGCGACGACTGTCTTGACTACTCTTTGACCTGAAGAGTTCTCAAGGCACAACCAATCAGGTCTACATCTCGCGAGATCATCCTAGTAGCGAGACGATGAAAACGAGGATATTTCCATAAGCTTGTGTATCTACTTATTCAATCTCTTTTTGGACGGGGGTTCGATTCCCCCCTGTTCCACCAAAGGATATTTTTTGTGAGCCAAAAGCTCAGTTGCTTCATATATAGTGCCTAATTTTGCGGTTCCAAAACCTTTTTCGCGGTCGTAAGAAATTCCCTCCGGAAAAATCAATTTTTGGAACCTCGGCCGAAGTTGCTGTGGTAAATCAAACCATTGCCGGCTTAAATCCTTTATAAATTGAATTGCGAAACTCAATACCGCCTCTACATCAAGTTGATCTATTCTAGTTTCATTTAATGTTATCTTTTCGGCAGTTATCTTGTTATCTACTTGGCTTCTTCGTTCATTAAATTCCTCAACCGTATATGAATCGTCCTCGCGCATTTCAAAGATGCGCTGTCTTTTGCGCTCCAATTCTTCAACTAATTTTTTCTGTCTGTCTATTTCTAATTTGTAAGCAACACTTTTTTCATTCCAAAGATCTCAAGAAAATCCTTTTCAATCCTTGTCTTTAAAATGGCCTTACCATACATTGAACACTCCTTATTCCGGCAGTGATAGTAAAAATACCGGCCTCCGTTGCCCCTAGGAGAGCTTCCAGCCACTGGTTTACTACAAGTGGCGCATAGTACAGTTCTTACCAACGGAAAAATAGGATTATAGCGATTTTTCTTTACGCAGTGCTTGTTTTTACCTCCCAGTGTGAATTGGATTTCTCGCATTTCGTTCTCAGAGATCATGGGCTTGTGTTGGCCCTTTATGGTTTCGCCAGTATAAGGATTAAGCAAGATACCTGCATAAAATCTTAAGTGCTGTGTAAACATTTTTTCAACAAACTGTACGGTCGTTTTCTTACCTCGTAATTTCGATAAACCCCATTTATCGAGTAGATCAGCCAGATCTGTTTTACTAACAGTCCCTTTCTTGAATTCCTTCAATCCTCTCTGAATAATAGGAAAAATCTTCTCATCGGGCAAATCCGGCTCTGTCTTCTTTTCGCCGCGGGATTTACAACGACCCGATATATAACCTATAGGACATTTATGAGGATAGATGCCTTGATTTATTCGCGCACTCTGGCCGTCACAACATCGCTGTTTTCTAATCGCATTATCAAATTCAGCCGAAGCGGCGAGCATTGTTTCCACGAATTTTTCGACCGGCTTATTACCAATCGGCTCTGTAACAGAATGGAGCGTTACCCCATAATCTAAAAGGGTTTTCCTTACAAAAAAGTGATCTTCCGTATTTCGCGCAAATCGGTCGACTTTATGAACAACAAAAGCCCCTAGTTTACCCTTATTCTTGCGACAAAATTCTAATCCTCTTAAAAATTCCTTCCTGTTGTTTAGCTTCATATCTTTGGCTGACTCTCCTTCGCAAAAGATTTCAATAATGTCTATGCCGTTTATCTTACAATATTCCCGGCACGCCTTATCTTGCTCTTCGAGTGATGTTCCTTCCGTCTGTTCCTTAGAGCTAACCCTTATATAAACAACACCTTTCATTTTTACCTCCATTAACCTTAAAGGGACGATTCAGGTTGACCCAACTTGCTACCGAAAGTAGTTTATTGGCTGAATCGCCCCTTTACGGGCAATAAACAAAAAATCTTTCGGATTAAACAACAAGCGGGTCAACAAATATATTATACCACTATTCACCTTTATTATCCAAATTAAATTTTTCTTTCAAATCCGGCTTTATCTCTTTATCTATAAATGCCCCAACCACAATTTCGGCAAGTGAACGAACCTCATTCCTAATAAATTCAGCTTTTTCATCTGAAATGTCCGGCTTACCTAGTATTTTTTTTGTGATTTCTATGCTTAACATCGTATTTATTGACTATAATTCGTGAACATCGTGAACTTTGCGAACATATTTCAGTGGCACTTAAAGCCCGATCTCTTCAAGGTTGACCTCTCCGTCAGCTAGCTGAATAGTCCTATTCTCGACCTTCTCATCGTTCACAATGTTCACGACACCGAAACGCTCGAAAATCCTGTTTAATTTGTCTTTCTCTGAAATAGGAATTATGTAACCATCGCGAGTTTTTGTGGTGTGTAAATTAAATGAATTTCTGATCTTCGAGCCAACCCATCTTGCGGTTAGTTTTCGATCCAATTCACTACCAAACTTCTCTTCTAAACGATCTTTTATCTGGCCGATGGTCGGCTCGGCCTTCCCATCCTCATAGAGAAGCTCATGGATTACTTCGGCAATCTGCCCGTCCATTTCCATCCCTCGATCGGCAATCATCTGCTTATGATACTCAGAGACAGAGATTTTAAGTTCGGCTCTCAGGGGCTCGTCTTCGATTATGCTTAGCAAAGGTACAATTATCTGGTTTAGTCGTGGTTCGATACTTCGATCTTCTAGCGATCTATCAATCTTTTTCTTGCCAAAATTTTTTAATCGGAACAAAAGTAGCTTATTTCTAATCTTAAGAGCTTCCTGCTCAAATGACTCCGATAAACTGTAGGAAATATCAGATCTCAGCTTTCTATGGCCCATTTCTTCAACTATAAATCGGCTTTCGAGGGCCTTGTCTTTGAAATACCCTCTTGTTGAGATGATCTTCGGACAAAAAACTTCAAAAGCTGTTGGTTCAAAACTGTTCCCAGAACCTGACTCGCTTCTTACAACAGGCATTCCTTTAGCGTGGCCGCTATTTAAAATCTTAATCATTTCAGACCACATCTCGCTCAATTGAAAATCGGCCTCATCTAAAACCAGAGTCCCTTTAAATTCATCAATGAGCCGGAAAATAGGAGAAACGGTAGTTGCACCATTGGCTAAAATTGGCTTATAGCAAATAGATCCGATCGTTTGTAAAAATCTTGTTTTTCCTGAACCGTAATCGCCAATCGCTCTTAAATAAGGCAATTCATTAAAAGAATCATAAACCCATGAAAAAAGGACATAGTAAGAAGCGATTTTTTCAAAAAAACGCGATACATCAAGGTATCTATGAATAAATACTTGTATTTCTTGGATCAAATCTTCATCTTTGCCGTACTCAATCGGTTCGGACGGAAAAAGCACTAAGCCCTTACTAACGATTGAATTGCTAGCCGGATATGGCTCAAGTGACCAATCTTCTCTTGGATCCAAACAGAAATCATTCAGAAATCTGATTTTTCCATGTTCATCAAGGCACACAAACCGAGTTGTATTGGACTCTCTGTCATAGACCATTTCAATCGGTTCGTTTGAGATTGTTCTTATAAAAGAAACAAATTTTGGTTTTTTATTAATTTTCATCTTAATTTCCCCTGTAATAAATAGTTTATTAGACTCTTTTCTGTAAATATTGAAATTGCCTTTTTTAGTTCAGCTGGACTGGAATAAAAACCATCATTAAACATTCGCCTGCCGTAGTTCACTCTCAGATAGGCCATATCCCATTTTTCCTTCAGAGCCGCAACCAAAATCCGGCTTTTAATCTGCTTTGTGGTAGAAAGTATCGGTCTGGTATTTAAAAAAAGTTTGAGATGTATTGCTAACCTGATTTTTGTTTTCATTTTAATCTTTCCTTTGCCTATAAATAAATCCTTGTTTTTATTTCTTTTTGACAGTTAAAAAAATCTTTCGGATTTACAGTTAATCGGTCAGCCCAATAATCCTCCGTTGATTCAATGAGTTTATTTGTCTTCAAAAAACAAAAAATTGCTCTGCCGGAATCCCTGTTGATATTAGTGATCTTGAATCCGAGGCATAGCAAAGTGCTGGCAAGAGCGAGATCTGAAGTTTTAAACATTTCGTTTTCCATTTGCATAATTATTCTTTTTCATACAAAATAACCCCTTTAAGGGGTTTCTCTAACAGGGGACTTTCTACCGGGTCGGCCTATTAACCGAGAAAGTGTCCGGTAAATAGCACGGTTAAGTGCCTATCATTCAGTCTTCAAGAACTAATTTGTATGGAGAATCACTTATATAAGCAGGGGCATGATTTTTGCTTAGAATCTTCCGAATATCGCCCACCGCCTCTTCGATTTGTTTGCCAATCTTATCAGTATATTCTGAGGTTGATTTGATAATACAAATTTCATGAGCCAAAACATCTTTCGGGTTAGTACCCCCGTTCTTCTTTACAAGGGGACGGCTCCTGTCTGCCCAGAGTTTTTTTAAGATTTTTTGGCGCATGCTATTCCTATGAGGTGAGTAAAATTTTTCCCCATCCAGTAAAAGGCCCATATTCTCTTTATAGTCTAGTCGGCTTTTATTTTCGTTCTTCTCATTAATCGGAGTTACCGGATCTTCTTTGAGTAGATGATATAGGTGGGAAAAGATACGCGGTTGCAACATGATCTTGGTATCACCGTGTTGCATAATCTTGGTATTTTCTGTGAGGGTTTCCAAAACCGCTATCCTTGGCGCTCCGGGTATATTCTTAGATCTATTTGTTTCTCTGGCAATTAGAATGTATTTGTTGTCGTGTAGATTTCTTAAAATGGTTTCTAGAGTTTCCTTCTCAATGTTTTTAAATAGGTGATAAGGAATTTCAAATGACGATGATCCGGCCAGCTCTCTCATTGATTGAAGGCCACTTACAACTTCCCAGAATTTTAATTTAGATTGCTTACCAACTCCATGGTTTAACCAATACCTAACGCTTGCTTTTATATTTTCTTCTTTATGATTCATATAAATTTACATTTTAATTTTTTGTTCTAGTTATGTTATACACCATCCGTTGCTTTTCAACCATAAAATAGTAGAATTTAAGTGTCTAGGTGAGCATTATGGATAATTGCGATATTTATCGCTATGAACGATTGCACCTGAAGAAGGGCAGTCGTTCGAAAAGCAGGTGCAATCCATCTGCTCGCCTAGACAGCTAGAACGGCTGTCCTTTTTTGTGAAAAATAATGGTTTGAGAAATGAAAAATTACAGTGATAAGTTTTGGGACAAGAAAAAGGGCAATGAAAGTGTTACAAAGAAAAGTAAATTTAAAAAAATTACTAGATTAATTTTAATCGTCCTTGCTTCCTTGGCGAGCATTCTCTTTGGGCTTACTGTTATTTTCTTTGTCTCCGCTACTATCTCCGGCATCAAGGAAGCGAAAACTAAATGCGAATATAAAAATTTTGATAGAGATAGTGTTTTGCAAATGATTAATGGTTTGAGATCCCAAAGTGGTAAGTCGTCCCTTACATTTAATAGCAATTTAAATGAATACACCGAGAGCAGGATTAATGCTGTAAAGAAAAATGATTCAGATGGGGATAAAGATTTTTACGATTGGGCCAAAAGTAAAAACGATAACAGTTTTAATAGTATTTATTCGATTTTTTCATATGACAAAGTCAATGTTTGTAATGCAAGAAAGGGGCTTGTAGGTGATAAGCAGTTATTCTCTTCCCTCACCGATTCAAAATACTCACAGATTGGAATCGCGACTCTAGGTGATTCTGCCTACATGACCTTTGCTGAGATCAAGGAAAGCACAAATACTACCAATCCGGAGAGCAAGGCCACAGCAGATCAAGCCATTGCAAATCAAAAGAAAAATGCCGATACACAATATATTAATAATGAGATTGCAAAGTTAGAACAGAGCAAATCGTTTTATTCAAATACAATTGAACAAATGAACGAATCGCTGAAAACTTGCCCAGAGGGATTCTATCAGAGTTGTTACGATAGAATTAAACAAAGCACCGACCTATATTTCGAAAAAATTGACGGAATCAATGAACAGATTCAAGAATGGAAAATGAAATTAATTAATTAGCATATGTAACCTTACGGTGTGTTATATGGATAAAGAAGACGGAAAATTAAAAGAATCCATCCGCTCAATAATTAGCGAGTACGAATATCTTTTTAAGAAAAAGGATGAGGAAAATAAATCGCTTCGAAAGAGAATTTCTGACTTAGAAGAGAAACATAGGGTCGAACTGAAAAGAAAAGGACAGTGGGGAGAGCTGACTGGTCTATCCGTGGGTGTTTTTTGTGGTACAGCACTTGCAGCATTAGTTATGATTTTCACTGACGACATGAATATTATTTTCACTGTTGCGACTGTTGCATCGCTTATCATCTTCTTTGCCTCACTACCATACCAAAACTGATACAATATCATAAATGGAAACAATACGAATACTTATCCTAGAAGACGACCTAAAAACCCTGTCGGTTATTACTGGCGGACTTTTTGATTTAGAGGAGAGTTTATTTGACGAGAGAATAAACTTCGCGATAACAGTTTTTTCTGAATATAAATCAGTAGAAAATTATTTGAATTTACTTAAAGATCCTGATTTTGATGTTATTCTGCTAGACCGAGATTGCAAACTTGCCGGCTCATTTCATGCAATCAATGTAGTAAAATTTGGAGCCGATAAATTTATCGCCATTTCAACTCAACCTGAATACAATGAGGCCGCAGAGAAAATGGGAGTCACGAGAATTATCCGAAAAGATTACGAACGCCTCGATGATTTTAGATCTTTGCTTATAAAAGAAATATCTCAAATGATTTTCGATGGGGATAAAAAACTCTCATAGACACACGCTAAGGATTCCCTTACTCCGGAACAACCATCTTATTTACTAAGAATCGCCCTAAATGTCTGTGTTTATCTGTGTTGGCCTACCTATTGCGCAGTCCCAAAAGATCCATCGCTATAATTAAGTATCTGTGCCTTATATTATGATCCGCAAATTCAAGCTGTTCGTAGTTCTTTGTTAGCTCGTTACGAGCTACGATCAGCGCCTTCAGCCCTTCGGCAACTTTCTCGCCAATCGTATCTTCATTGATGTTATTTTTTGCTAAGATACCTTCTATCCTCTCTTGGACATAATGATTTTTAAAATTACTATCAGCGATCTTAGACGCTGTTTTATAATTAATTGTGTCATAAGCTTTTAGGGCGGCTTTCACTTTGTTGCCACCATTGTTAATAAACTCAATCAAAAAACAATTCTGTTTTCTGGTTAGATGTTTTTGCATAGTAAAAATATATCTCAGTGAATTTTTTTGGCAATCACAAGATTTTTTCAGGATAATTTTGAAAAATTTTCTAGACGAAAGACGAGGGTACTAAGCAAACTAATTTTTGGGAAAGAGGGGTGGGGGTGGTCCGGATTTGGATTTTTTAACTTTCAGTATTCACAATTCGGAAAATGACGATAAACTCTTTGCTATTTATTTGAATGTGGTAATCTCAAATCAATCAATCAATCAATCAATCAATCAATCAATAGCAACTATTATAAATGACATGAACAAAAAGGATGAGTTTAATAAGATAATCGCATTAGCTAAAAGTGCTGAAAAGGAAGGCAATTTTTTGAAGGCAGCATATTTATATAAGGACGCTCTCGATGTTGCAGTACAAGAACAAAATTCAAAAGACATTGTCTTGTGTAAAAGAAAAATAATTTACGCGAACAAGAATGCCGAGAAAGATTTTAAGGAAATCAAAGTTGAGAAGAATTTCGACACGAAAGAGCTCAATGATTTAATAAATAGAACTATTGACCGAAACAGCATAGAGGAAATTCTCAAATATATCGCCATAAGCCCGAACTTTTATCCTAAATATGATGATATTGAGAAAATCTCCAAATCATCAACCCCGATATTTAGACAATTTGCCAGCACAACCACCATTTCCGACAAAGGTCTTCTAATAAAGGGCGGGCAGGATGGGGCTTTCTCTTGGTTTATGGAAATGTATGATCTCCAACAGCAAATCATCGTAAAAATTTGTTTAATTCCTATTTTTAATCGTTTAAGTAAAGAAAAAAATAAGGATAAAGTTATGACAGCGGATAGTTTGATAAATTATTTTCAAAATTCTGGATTGTTTGAAGACAAGGAGCTTAACATAATTAGGGTAGGGATTGAAAGATATTTTGCCGAGGACTATATATCGTCCATGCATATACTGGTGCCGATGTTTGAAAGCTCGTTTCTTAGCATTTCTCAAAAACTAGGACTTGATATTGTGGCTTTACAAACCGGAAAGGAAAAAGAAATCAGTATGAGAATAACTACTTTGTCCACAAAACATTTAGAATCAGATGAATTTATTAACAAATGGGGAAAAGACCTCTGCGAACAAATTAAATTTGTATTTTTTGAACCTTTGGGGTATCGGCTTCGTCACAAAATCGCTCATGGCGAAATTTCACAAGACGAATGCAACCTGTTTAATGCAACCCTGATCATATATTTTTATCTCGTTATAACTGGTCGCGTGCAAAAAATTACTTGTTAAGCAGCGTGAAAAGCCGGCATTAACTCCTGCCATCCCTTCAGCTCTTGTATCAATCGGTTCCAGTCAAATTGCCTGAGTTCCACCAAAAAATAACCACGCTATGGTGGTTATTTTTTGGTGGAAAACCTGCGGTGGAATCGAAAGCCGCAGCCGCGACTGGCGGCGAGGCGGGGTCGACCGAAAATCCAGCAGGATTTTACGGGTGACCGATTCCCCCAATTCGAACTTTTAAAATTCAGCAGAATTTGACTGAAGGGTCGATTCCCCCAGTTTATAACCGATTTTCAATCAATTTCCACTAGTTCAATCCCATTGTTTTTTAATAGAGCAGAAAAAACTCCAAAACCATTCTTTTTTTCTCCTGTAAAGTCGCCATTATAGATCGTACCTGCGCCACATGTTGGACTTCCTGACTTTAAATATGCCTTTGTGATTCCAAGATTTTCTATCATTGCGGAAGCTTTTTGGGCTGCATCAAGATATAACTGTGTAAAATCTTTACCTGATTTACTAACTACTCTTGCTTTTCCCTCTAAAACATCGAAGCCGTCTCCGCCAACAATCTCGCATGCTTCGCGAGGAATACCGAGGTTAATTAACATTTCCGGACAAATTAAAATAACTTCGCCCCCATCAAACACATGTTTGGCTTTGGGGCTAAATTTATTTTTGCCATTGAATCTGCAATTGACACCCAATAAGCATGCACTGATTATTTTCATAGTTTAATTCTAGATTATTAATAAAAAATCACAAGGCCCTCGAAATCGTGATTTGATTTTCGGGTTTTGTTCGCCTATTATGGTTATATGCAACCGCCACAAAATTTTTCTAATTTATTCCTTGATATGAACTCTTTTTTTGCTTCGGTCGAACAGCAAGTCCAACCGGTGCTGCGTGGTAAGCCGGTTTGCGTTGCGCCCTACACCGGTAATACCGGTTGCTGCATTGCCAAGTCATACGAAGCCAAGTCCTTCGGGATTAGCACCGGACATTTGGTTGGTGATGCTAAGAAGATTTGTCCGCAAATCATTGTTTTAGAATCGCGCCCCGAGCTTTATATGTTTTATCATCGAGAAATTGTCAAGGTATTAGAAGGCCTTAGCCCTTATGTATCGATCCGTTCGGTTGATGAGTTTAATATTAAGCTAACCGGCTCGGATCAAAAAGAGAAAGAGGCCATAAAAATTGCGAATGGTTTTAAAAAAGCTATCCGCGAGAAGGTTGGCGATTATTTAAGCTGTTCGATTGGTATCAGCGCTAATTCCTGGCTGGCTAAATTAGCTGGCGAGCAGAAAAAACCAGATGGTCTGGTCTTACTGGCTTTAGATGAATTACCGGCTTTTTATGATTTGTTAAAATTAACCGACTTGCCTGGCATAAATGTCGCGATGGAGCGCCAACTGCTAAATAGAAATATCAAAACGCCTCTCGAATTTTTTAATCAGTCAATGGTTGATTTGTCTTTATGGTTCGGTCATCCCGGCCGAGTGTGGTATTACCGTCTAAGGGGATTTGAAACCGACGATTATAAGTCCCCGACTAAATCGATTGGTCATCAACATGTTCTAGCGCCAAAGTTTCGAAATAAAATAGCTGCCAGGCAAGTACTATCGAAAATGGCACAAAAGTGCAGTCGTCGCTTGAGGAATAAAAATCTATATACAGGCGCCATCGGTGTTTGCGTCAGTTTCTTGAACGCGCCGTCATATCACAAAAGTGTTAGTACGGGACTAATCGCCGATGGCCAGACCATTCAAAAACTATCCTTAAAACTTTATGACGACTATTCGGGCACAAATTCGCCGTTTCGCCTAGCCGTAACATTGTATAACCTGATTCAAATTAAAGATAAACAGATTTCTTTATTTTCTGACATCGAAAAATCGCTTCAGCTATCAATTGCCATGGATAAAATTAACGATCAATTTGGAGATGAAACAATCTATCCGGCTTCGATGCTTGGTTCATCGGATGCTGTCCCAAACAGAATTCCTTTTGGTGATCCGGGAAGGTTGGAATTTTTCGATAGAAATCAACAGAGAGTAATGTGAATGGCAGATTGATAGCGAAATGACAATGAGTTAAAATATAAATAATAAACACAATAAAAAAGGAGGGGAAAGTGGAAGAAAAATTAAGAAAGCTTAGGCGATTTAATTTAATAATGGCCGGGCTTCATTTTGTTCAAGGAATTGCAATGCTTTTGCTAAGTAACAATTTTAGCTTACCGGTAAATGCTTCTTTCCTTAGGTTTAATGTGCAGACAATGTCCTTGGTTCCCAACCCCGAAACATTGTTCAGCTTAAAAATAGGTCCGCTCGTAGCCAGCTTTTTGTTTTTGTCGGCCCTTGCACATCTGCTGGTATCAACTATGTTAAACAAGTGGTATAACAACAACCTAGCGAAAGGCATAAATTATGCTCGGTGGATTGAATACTTTTTTAGCTCGTCAATTATGATCGTAATTATCGCCATGCTTGTCGGTATTTACGACATCGGATCTTTGCTTTTACTGTTTTTCTTGAACGGCATGATGATTTTATTCGGCTGGATGATGGAGCTCCACAATCAATCTACCCCTAAGACCGACTGGACTTCATTTTACTTTGGTTGTCTTGCCGGTATTGTCACATGGGTGGTAATTGCACTTTATTTGTTTGGTGCCGGTGGTGGAGATAATAGAGCGCCAAGTTTTGTCTATTGGATTTACTTCTCGATTTTTTTGTTTTTTAACTGTTTTGCGATCAACCAGACCTTACAGTACGAAAAAGTTGGTAAATGGAGCGATTATCTCTACGGCGAGCGAGCGTACATTATTCTAAGTTTGATTGCTAAATCGCTACTTGCTTGGCAGGTTTTTGCCGGAACATTAAGGCCTGTATAATATAACAGGTAAGTGAGACAGGGGACGCTCCCCAAAATAATAAGTGAGACAGGGAGTGAGACAGGGGACGCTCCCCAAAATAAGGTAGGATTGGCGATAATCATTTTCCCTACCCCAAACTATTCAAAATCCTTCTCTGTTTTATATTGAGTTCTTTTTCGCGAATGGCGGCACGCTTATCGTAAAGCTTTTTCCCGCGCCCAAGCGCTATTTTAATTTTTGCTTTTCCGCTTTTAATATAAATTGATAACGGGACAATTGTCAGGCCTTTTTCGACTGTTTTGCCAATTAATGTTTTGATTTCGCTCTGGTGCATAAGTAATTTCCTTGTTCTGTACGGGTCGAGCGTCTGCGAATAAAAATGCGAACCGACCAAAAAAACCTCGGGTTGACCTTTTTTTGTATAAAATAATTTTACATATGAACCCTTTAAATTAACACGATTTGCGCGAATTGATTTAATTTCATCGCCCTTTAAAATAAGTCCGGCCTCAAATTCGTCCAGGATTTCGTAATTAAACCTTGCTTCTTTATTTTGAATTGTGTGTCTCATTAAGTATATTTTACCTGTTTTTGCAGAAAATTTCATTGTTGATTTTAAAAAACCGTAGTGCTACATTAAAACGAGGAAGAAACAAGACAAGTTTTATCAAAATATTTGAAACGGAGGGGTTATGATAATTGGGTTAACGGGAACATTTGCAGCAGGAAAAGATACAGTCGCGGATTATTTGGAAAAAAGCGGATTTGAACATTTTTCTACCGGCGAAGAAGTCGCCGAAATTGCTCGCGAAAAAGGTATAGAAACAACCAGAGATAATTTACGAGAACTTGCTAACGATCTAAGGGATAAGTATGGTCCCGAGTTTTTGTCGAGAAGGGTGATGGAAAAAAAAGCTAAAACCGACCGGGTGGTTGTTACCGGATTAAGACAGCCCGGGGAAATTAAGTATCTAAAAACATTTCCTAATTTCTTTCTGATTTCAGTTGATGCTCCGGCAGAGATTAGGTTTGAAAGGATGAAAGAAAGAAATCGTCCCGGTGATCCAAAAACGCTCAAAGATATGATTACAAAAGAAAAAAAAGAGATGGAAAGTGCCGGAAAAAATGCACAAAGAATTCACGAGTGTATTGTCATGGCCGATTATCACTTGGTGAACGGAGGCGATTTGCCAACACTCTATAAACACACAGACGAGGTCTTGGAAGATATGAAAAGCAAGAGCAAATAATTTTATTTTAAGGTGCATCATGCCAGACGAAAAAATAAACGAAAAATACAAAAGACCGAGCTGGGACGAGTATTTTATGGAGATTTGCCATGTTGTGGCAAAACGATCGAAGGATCCTAATACAAAAAATGGAGCGGTTTTAGTTAATGATAAAAAAGTAATTGTCGGGATGGGCTACAATGGATTTCCACGAGGTGTTGATGACGATCAATTGACATGGAAAAGAGAGGGCGATTTTTGTGATACTAAATATGCATATGTTGTTCACGCCGAGGAGAATGCTGTCTATAATGCCAATGCAAAGACAGACGGCTGTACGCTTTATTGCACGCTATTTCCCTGTAATGAATGCGTTAAATCAATTATCCAATGCGGAGTTAAAGAGATAGTTTATGAGTCGGATAAATACCACGATCAAGATATTTGGAAAGCGGCTCGCAAACTTTTAGATTTAGCCGGCATAAGGTATAGGCAACTGACTTTAGAAAATGATGAACAGATCGAACCGTCAAAAGAAAAATCGGAAAAATTAAAAATCAAAAAACTTTCACCCGATGCGAAAATCCCGAATTTTGCCAGAGAGGGAGACGCTGGTTTGGATTTATATTCAATGGACTCAATCGCGATTCCGGCCGGAAGCCGAGCCGGGATTCAAACAGGCATTGCGCTCGAAATTCCCGAAGGTAAAGCCGGACTTATTTGGGATAGAGCCGGACTATCGTCAAAACAGGGTTTAAAGGTTTTGGGGGGTGTAATTGATTCGGGTTATCGTGGGGAAATTATCGTAACGCTTGCCAATATTTCCCGCGAGCCGGTAGAACTGCCCAAAGGTAGCAAAATCGCTCAAATCATTATCCAGCCGTTTGAAAAACCGGAAATCGAAATTGCCGATGAACTAAGTGAATCCGAAAGAGGGGAGAATGGATTTGGTAGCTCCGATATATTAGAACAGGAAGAGCCGATTGTCGAGGACGATTATGATATATTAGACGAAGAATTAAACGAAGAAATGGGGGAAGATGGCAAAAGCAGATGGTGATTTATTTAATCTGATTAAAAAAGAACAAATTCGTCAGTCCGAAGGTCTTGAGATGATTGCCTCGGAAAATTATGTATCAAAAGCGGTACTTGAGGCAACGGGATCAATTTTAACTAACAAATATGCGGAGGGTTATCCCGGCGCGAGGTATTATGGTGGCTGCGAAATAATTGATCAAATCGAGACATTGGCAATAGAACGGCTAAAAAAATTGTTTGGTTGCAAATTTGCCAATGTGCAGCCGCATTGCGGATCGTCGGCGAATATGGCGGTATATTTTGCGCTAATTAAACCGGGTGACAGAATTTTAGGGCAGGCAATGGACGCAGGTGGACACCTGACGCATGGATCCAAGGTTTCTTTTTCGGGCCAGTTATATGAGTCGTTCGGTTATGGGTTGGATCCAAAAACAGGAAGGTTAAATTACGACGAAATCGAGAAAATTGCTAAAAAAGTCAAGCCGAAACTTATAATGTGCGGCTATTCTGCTTATCCAAGAGCGATTGATTTTAAAAAATTTAGAAAAATTGCTAAGTCGGTGGACGCGTATTTAGTTGCGGATATTGCACATATTGCCGGTCTTGTTGCGACCGGATATCACTCAAGCCCGATCGGATTTGCCGATGTTATTACTTCGACTACTCACAAGACCCTGCGCGGTCCGCGCTCTGGGATTATTATGACAAACGACGAAGAGCTTGCTAAAAAAATTAACAAAGCGATATTCCCCGGAATTCAAGGCGGGCCGCTCGAGCATGTAATTGCGGCAAAGGCCGTTGCGTTTGGAGAAGCGCTTGATCCGAGCTTCAAAAAGTATATTGGAAATGTGGTTAATAATATGAGTGTTTTTGCAAAAACCCTAATGTCGTTTGATTTTGATTTGGTAACTAACGGGACGGACAACCATCTTATCTTAGTTGATTTACGATCGAGAGATATAAGTGGCAAGGAATTCGAAGACCTGCTTTCACAAGCGGGGATTACGGTAAACAAAAATTCAGTTCCCAATGATCCGAATCCGCCGAAAATAACATCGGGAATTAGAGTCGGTGTGGCCGCATTAACGACTCGCGGGATGGGCGTAGTCGAAATGCAAAGAATCGCCGAAATGTTCAATATTGTTTTAGAGAATAGAAACAATAAGAAAATTATTTCCGAGATAAAGGCAGAAATTAAACAAATGACCAAAAAATTCCCGGTGCCGGGGATCAATATCTAGATTGGAGGAAAATGAAAGTTTATCATGATTTATTGAGAAAAATTCTTAAAGACGGTATTGACAAAGATGATCGAACCGGTGTCGGTAGGCGCGGCATTTTTGGACACCAAATGCGTTTTGATTTAAACGAAGGGTTTCCTTTGCTGACCACAAAAAAGATGCCGATCAAAACCCTTGTGACAGAGCTATTGTGGTTTTTAAGTGGCGATACGAATATCAGGTATTTGAACGAGCGCAATGTCCATCTATGGGATTATTGGGCTGATAAAAAAGGAGAACTTGGCCCAATCTATGGCAAGCAGTGGATAAGGTGGGAAGGCAAAGGTGGCAAACAGATAAATCAGATACAAAACGCAGTTGATTTATTAAAAAATAATCCCAACTCATCCAGAATCATAGTTAGTGCTTGGAATGTGGGGGATATACAGGGCTTAGTTAAGGGCGTAAAGACAGCTCCTCCTGGCTGCCATACGCTTTTTCAGTTTTATGTGGCAAACGGCAAGCTATCCTGCATATTATTTATGAGGTCTAACGATGCTTTTTTGGGTGCGCCGTTTAATATCGCTCAATATGCGCTTTTAACAATGATGATGGCGCAAGTTACGGGGCTAAAATTGGGCGAATACATCCATACCAACGGCGATGTTCACTTGTACAAAAATCATATTGAACAAGCGAAGCTTCAACTTGCTCGCAAACCAAAGAAGTTGCCAAAAATGAAATTGAACCCGAAGGTAAAAGATATATTCAAATTTCAATACGATGACTTTGAACTGATTGATTATGATCCGTGGCCATCAATTAAGGCAGATATAGCTGTTTAACATGAACAAACCAACAATAAGTATGATTGCTGCAATTGGCAAAAACAGGGGACTCGGTAAGAACAACAAGCTACTCTGGTCTATCCCGGAAGATATGACCCGTTTTAAACATTTGACCAAAAATCATGTTGTGATCATGGGTCAAAAAACCTACGAATCAATCGGCAAGGCATTACCCTATAGATTCAATATTATATTGTCGGATGATACCAACTTTAGCCCAAGCGATTGCCGAGTTGTTAACTCCATCGAGAAAGCGCTGAAAGTTGCAGTTGAGCAGGAGAAATCCGAAATATTTGTTATTGGAGGCGGGCAGACATATAAACAGCTGATACCATATGCAAATAAGCTTTATTTAACCGAAATTGACGCGGTCGCAGATGCGGATACATATTTTCCAGAATTTTCTGATTTTAAAATTCACAAAGAAGTCGGTTCGGGAATATTTCAAGGAATCAAATATAAATTTATGGAGTATAAGAAAAATGCCTAGAAAAGGAAAGTTCATTGTTATTGAAGGTTCGGACGGTATAGGTAAAAAGACCCAAGCTGATTTGATTATAAAAATGTTCCGTCGCATCGGACGACAAGTTGTCTTTTACGATTTTCCGCAATACGAAAGATCGTTTTTTGGAAAAATGGTCGCCGATTATTTAAACGAAAAATATGGTGATGTAAACGAATCAGATCCCTATTTAATTTCACTTTTGTATGCAGGGGATAGGTTTGAATCGGCCGAACACATCAGACATGACATAAATAAAGGAAAAATTGTAATTTGTAATCGTTACACACAATCAAATATGGGTTTTCAGACAGCCAAGATAAAATCGGAAAAGGGCAAGAAGGACTTTTTGGAATGGTTGGAAGAGTTAGAGTTTGGAATATTTAACATTCCAAAGCCGGATATGGTGATTTATCTTTATGCACCTCACACAATTTCACAAAATCAAATAGACAAAAAAGGCCAACGCAACTATACCGATAAAAAACGAGACATTCACGAAAGAAACGGCGATTTTCTTGCGCAAGTTGAAAAGGAATATCTGAATCTTGCCAAAAACAATCCGGAATGGCGAACGATTATTTGCGCCAGTAATGATAAAATGCTATCACCCGAAGAGATTAGCGCAAAGGTCTTCGCAGTAATTGAAGGCAAACAGACAGCCGAAAAAGTTCTGACAAACTCACTCTTTTAATTCTGTCCTGTTGAGGTATAATATTTTCAAGTAAATAATCTTTTATATATGCCAAACAACAAAGAAAATATCGAAACAATTAGACATTCACTGTCGCATATTCTGGCGGCGGCGGTACTGGATATGTTTCCGGAGGCAAAGTTGGGGATGGGGCCGGCGATTGAAAACGGTTTTTATTATGATTTTGATCTGCCCCAAACTTTGATTCCGGAAGATTTAAAATTGATTGAAGATAAGATGAGAAAATTGATAGATTCAGATCTTGAATTTGAACATTCCGAGGATACAATCGAAGATGCGCTAAAAAAACTTAAAAATTCAAAGCAAAATTATAAGTGCGAACTGGTCGAGGATCTAAAGGAAAAGGGCGAAAAAAATATCTCACTTTATAAAACAGGGACTTTTATTGATCTATGTAAAGGCCCCCATATTAAATCAACTGCCGATCTAAAAAATGCCGGCTGGAAACTCGACAAAATTGCCGGTGCCTACTGGAAGGGTACGGAAAAAAATAAAATGCTGCAGAGAATTTATGGCATCGCATTTGAATCAAAGGAAGAGCTTGATGATTATCTAAAAATAAGAGTTGAGGCCGAAAAAAGGGATCACAAAAAGTTGGGTCGTGAATTAGAATTATTTATTTTTGACGAATCGGCCCCAGGGATGCCTTATTGGCTGCCAAAAGGAGTCAAACTATATAATGCGTTGGTTGAATTCTGGAGAAAAGAACACGAGAAACACGGATACCAAGAGTTTAAGTCACCGATCATGAACAAAAAAGAGCTCTATGAAAAATCGGGCCACTGGGAACATTATCGCGAAAACATGTTTATTATTAAAACCGAAGAGAAAGAAACCTATGCGGTGAAAGCGATGAGCTGTCCGAATGCAATCATTGTATATGGTCAACGACCCAGAAGTTATCGTGAATTACCATTACGACTTTCCGATGTTGATTTGATTCATCGAAACGAGCTTTCGGGAACTTTAAATGGGCTTTTTAGGGTCAGGATGTTCTCGCAAGATGACTCACATAATTTTATCGCCGAAGACAAAATTGAAGAAGAGTATGCAGACATTTTTGAGATCGTTGAAAAATTTTATTCGGTTTTCGATCTGGAATATTCGTATCGGCTAGGGACTAGACCAGATGACTTTATGGGAGAAGCAAAGATATGGGATAAAGCCGACTCGATATTAAAAAATCTGCTCGAAAAATCCGGCAAGAAATATTCAATCGAAGAAGGAGATGGTGCGTTTTATGGGCCGAAAGTAGATATTTTAATGAAGGACTCTTTGGGTCGGGAATGGCAAATGGGAACTATCCAGCTTGATTTTCAGCTTCCTCTTAAATTTGATTTAAAATATACGAACGAACAAGGTGAAGAAAAAATGCCGGTTATAGTACATCGAGTAATCTATGGTTCGCTAGAGCGCTTCATCGGGATTTTAACCGAACATTTTTCAGGAGCATTTCCGGTCTGGATTGCGCCCGTACAGGCGATTGTCCTGCCAATTTCAGACAAGGTGAGAGAATATGCCGGAAGTGTTACAAACGAGCTCAAGGAAGCCGGTGTGAGGGTAGAGATAGATGATAGAAACGAATCAATAGGCAAGAAAATCCGCGATGCTGAAATGCAGAAAATTCCGTTTATGATAATCTTGGGCGAAAAAGAAATGAGCGCTAAAAAAATCACTATTCGAAAATATTCAGAAGGGGATCAGGGTCAGAAGTCCATCGAAGAACTCATTTCGCAAATTTGTCCGAAGAAGTCCTAAGGATCTTATCTAGAATTTTCCAGCGTCTTTTTTTCTCTTGCCACGAAATTGGATCTCCCAGTTTATAAGCAGCTGTGCCTGCGCGAGGTGAATATTTATTGATATAAGCCATCTTGTAAAGGACTTTTTTAAAGATGTCGACTGTTTGCTCAAAGTCCTTCTCTGTTTCGCCCGGAAAACCGACAATAACATCAGTGGTTATGCCTATGCTTTTATTTGCTGACTTGATTTTTTTGATGATCTTCAGGTATTGCTTGCGAGTATAGGGTCGGTTCATTGCTTTCAAAATTTTGTTGGATCCGGATTGGATCGGCAGGTGAATTTCTTTCTTAATTTTTGGCAAAGTTGCGACCGCTTCAATTATTTTGTCCGTCATATCCTTGGGATGATTTGAAGTAAAGGAAATTATAAAATTGCCGTCGAGATCATTTAGTTTTTTAAATAATGTGTCTAGTTTGGCGTCGGTCTCGGGATCTTTATAGGAGTCAATCGTTTGGCCCAAAAGCAAAATTTCTTTTTCGCCTTTTAAAATCAAATTTTTAACATCCAAAATAACATCGCTCATTTTCCTTGACCTCTCGCGTCCGCGTGTAAATGCAGTCGCGCAATAAGTACAGAAATTATTGCAACCGAACATTATCGGAACGAAACTCGAAAACCTTGCCCCTTCAACTAACAATTTTACTATACTTTTTTTCCGATCGGAAAATTTGTATAATTTTGCTAATTCTTCGGGTTTTTCGATATCCCAAAAACCAACCCCTCTTTGGGCAAACTTTTTCTTGTCGGAATCGAGAACACAGCCGGTAACTAGTATCACTGGTGGTTGGTGGCGCCGCCCAGAAGGCAGGGCTCTGCCCGGCGGGCTGGTTGCTGGTTGGCCTTTGGCCAGGGTTGCTGGTCGCTTTTGCCAATTTCGAACATTTCCAAAAACACGATCAACGGCGGTCTGGCGGACAGAGCAGGCGACAACAATTATTAAATCCGCCTCTTCCGGTTTGGATTCAGCGAGTCCGAGGTTTTCAAGAAGATATTTTATTCTCGTGCCATCGTGCTCATTCTGCTGACAGCCAAGGATATGGACATAAAATTTTTTCATTTTGACGAAAGATCTTTGCCCGAGAACATTTATTTCTCTTTTTTCTCTTCAGGAGCTTGCTCGGCAGGTTTTTCTTGGCCGGCTCCTTCTGCACCCTCTTTTGCTTCAGCACCCTCTTCGCCTTCAGCGACTTCCCCGCCTTCTTCACCGGCAATTTGTTCAATCGCTTCTTTTTCTTCTTCGGCGGCGGACTCTTCGAGTTCAGCTAATTCTTCATCGGATCTTGGCGCTTCCACAGAAGCAACTAATTCCTCGGGATCCGTTAAAACCTCAATTGAAGAAGGAACAGAAATATCTGCAACGGTAATTGAGTCATCGAATGTCTTGAGTCGTGACAAATCAACTTCGAAATTTGGGACTAGGTCCGTAGGCAAGCATTCAACCTCGATATTATCACGGTTTGTCACCAAGCTTCCATCCAGTGCGGTTACGGCCTCCGATTCGCCAATAAACTCCAATGGTATTTCGGTTTTAATTTTTTCGTCCATTCTGACTTTATAAAAATCAATATGAATTGCTTCGCCCGAAACCGGATTAAGCTGTGGCTCGTGGATTAAGACCTTGGTAGGACTTTGAGAGTCGATTGCCAGATCCACCAAAGATGAAGACCCCGCTTCGGAAAAAATTTTATCAAATATTTTTTGGTCAACCTCAAGTGATTCCGGCTTCATGGAGTGTCCGTAAACTACAGCAGGAACTTTTCCATCTTTTCTTAAATTTTTAACGGACTTTCCGATTACCGTTCTTTTGGTTGCCCCAAGATTATATTTCTTTTGTTCGGTCATTTTAAAATCAATAAAATTTATACTCTGCTATCATACCTTAGATCGTAATGTTTTTCAAGAGTTTGTGCCGTCCCAGTATTTTTTAAAGTCACCATCAAATGATGCGATAAATACTTCCGCCTCATCCGCCATTTCCTTGGTAATTTTTTCTCCGGAAAGCGGGTGAAAATAAGTGCTAATCGGGTTTTCCATTTTGTGAAGCGCGGCCAAGTAAGTTACAGCCATTGGCTCATGACCTTTAGAGCAATAGGCCTGAAATATGTAAGTATTGTCAATAAAACCTCTAAATTTTATTTCACCCGTGTTATAATGACCCGAGCAAACTGGGCAAATTAAGAGATTTTTAGCTTGATTTAAGATTTGTTCTATTAAGTCCATAGTGTTAATAATATATTATCCTAGGGTGAGTTGATGTCAAGATCTCTTCACACATTTGATTTTAATAAATATTTATCAGAGCGTTTTGCTGTCCGGGGTATATTTGAAGTGATGCCGGAGTTGCTAGATAAATTTCACCATTTGAATTTTTAATCACTAAAGAATATATTCCCGGGTCAATCGAGTCAATTTCAAAAGCACTATTTAAAATTTCATATTCCTTGTTGTTGATTGTCAATTTCCCGTTTTTAATTTCTTTCCCGATAATTCCTCCTTTTATCGAAGATGGTTTGATATTTAGCTCGCTCGCCGTCTTCGATAGGTTTTCAGAAAGTTTTTCGTTTTTGCTTGGCATTGTACTGGCAATAAAATTTGATTTTGATCCAAAATTGATCAAATTTGAAGCCACAACAAAAACGATAGCTATTACTAATAAGCTAATAAAAACAAATATTAAAGTTTTCTTTGTGCTCATTCGTTAGCTAAAAAAGCTGTTAAGCTGATTTATCATACTTGAAAATGTGCTTTGGCAATATGGCTCGACGGACTCTCTAGACATAAGGGAATTCATATTTGAGATAAAATTATCAGCTCTCGTCTCGTAAGCGGTCGCAAAAAGCTCGGAAGGATGTACAAAATTATTACCGGCAATTGTGCTATCTGTACTAATGCTTGATTCCGGATCAGTCCCTGAATTAAAATAATTTTTAAAAAGCGAGGCGACTTCTAGGTCAATGTATCCACAGGCAGTTTGATTTTTGAAAATATTTGATTTAACAATTTGCGTGCCTGATCTTGAAGATTTAAATTGAGCCAAAGCACCGTCATAAGTGTCATTCCAAAATTTAGCAAAAAAATACTTATTATTTAAAGAAATTGTTTGAGAGCTATCTTTAAAATTGCTTAATGCATCGTAAACATGTGCCCATTCATGATTCAAGGAGCCGGTAAAAACGATCTTGTCGCTTGAGTTGGAAAGATTGTAGTTGTTTCTTAAAACAATAAAGACAGTTGACTTGCCGGTGTTGTCAAATTGTGTTCTTTGTTCTCGCGGATAAACCTTATCTATAATCTGCGCACAGTACTGGGCTGATTGCCCGGAGCCCGACAAGCTCTTGTCGAGCAAAACAGAATCAAGCGGTGCAAAACATGTTAGTGCCTCTGCACCCGAGACACCCATACTACTTATCGAATCGGGGCTTGCAACAGCGATAAAACCCGGCTGACCTTTTTTATCCGAGGTTAAAGAAACATTTTTTTTTACTAGTTCTGATGTTGCGCCGATAAGCGCATTAAGCGAGTTGCTTTTATATAGAGCCAATGACTGATCGTCATAAAAACAAAATGTGGTTCCATTATTATCAATACATCGTTCGAGGTTGGCCGATGCGGTAGAGGGACTTGTGCTGGTAACGGTTGCAGTAGCACTTGAAGATGAACCGGTAAAGTTACTTTTAACTTGTGCTTCTATTTTTTGAGCGTACTCATCCGGTGAAAACTTAATTTGAGAAAGCCGGCTTAGATCAATTGATACATTTCCGCTTGAATCCCTTGAATACATCGTAACATACCAATTACCATTATAATTACTTGTCGTTGTTGCCCCCGATTGTGCCGGAATAAATGCCAGTCCACCCTTGCCGTTACAACCTTCAACAAACTTGATTAAGCGGTTGTCGTTTTGATTTTGAGTGTTGATAAGATAATAGTTACCATCACGAGGATTATTGTAGACCTGATAATTGGATAAGTTTTGAAGATTTAGATTTGGATCACCAAAAACAGTTTGCCCGGTTGGTGAAGTTCCATTTTGTGGCCATGTGCCCGGAATCGTTGTCCCATTTGGATAACCCGGGTTTGTAGCTCCGCCGTTCATCGGACAGCCCACCGGCAAATAATCGGCTTGCGTAATTTGTTGAATGTTAAATGTTGGAGCGGTGGTGCTATAGACACCAATTTGACCATTATTTAGCGCGAGAGTAACCCTGATATCGGCAAAAGTTCCTGCTTGTCCGGTTTGAAAGTTATAAGATTGAGCTTGAGTGTTGGAATTGTATGGATTTACTTGCAAAACATAAGAATGATTCGGTTGAAGACAGCCAAATCTTAAAATAGTGTAATTTACAATTCCACCATTAATTGCATTGGTGTTAAAACTATCATTTAGAACAACTTGTTGTCCGCTGTTTGCTGGGTCAATAATCTGAACGGTTGTAGCAAGAGAGCTGCTATTGATTTGAGTTGTGTTGGTCTGTTGCGGTGTAATTCCAATTCTAACTGGAACGGTAGCATAAGCATTTGAAGTCAAGTTGTAGCCGTTTTGATAAGGAAAATTTCCGCCGTTTGGTAGGTTTGGATTATAATTTGGATTATTTGGGAGACCATTGTATTGTCCCGTATTTCCCGGGGCGAGAACGCCTTGGTTTTGTTGCAAATAAGGCGCGATATATTGGTTAAATTCATTATCGGGATTTGGAGTACCGGTTAAGGGGTCAAGTTGAATTTTGGTTTCATAATATTGATTGTCAGAGGGAATTGTAATTGAGTCCTCTAAAATTTTATAGCCGGCTCTTTTGGCGAGTATTTTGTAGGAGCCCGATTTAATTTTCTCAATTAATAATCCTTGGGCGGTTGGGGGATCGGGTATTTTGTATTGCTTGCCTTGCGTACTTACGGCAACATCTTGTGTCAGCTCGAATGTAACATCGCCCAAATACCTTTGTGTCTGCTTGTTTATAGCAATTACAAAAATATTTACCTCTTTTTGCGCTGTTATCGGAGCTTGCAGGTTGGTGCTGCCGGCGGCTGATTGTGGTAGCGGCGTTGCTGTAATGGTAGATGAACTGCCGTTGGTCTCGATTGTTGTCTGCGCTAAAGCGTGGGTTGTAAAAAAAATCATTGCAAATGTCGCAAAAACTAAACTTCCAGGTATACTTATTTTTTTCATTTTACCGTCCTTTGTAAAATTTAAAATTATTTAAAAATACTTCCCGCAACTGTTCTAAGCGCACTCATCAATGGATTTGCAGCTTGACAACCCAAATCACATCTGCAAGCAGTTCCTGCAAAATCCTCACAATAGCCAGTAGCTTGAATCTGCGCGCAACCCGTGCATTGTGGCGGTGTAGTCCATGGCACACTCGTCCCCGAAGATGTCGCAGTGTTTTGATAACAATTTTGGTTCATCTTGGTAACACTAAAAGCAGCACCCGATTTCTCGATTGCTCCAGCGGCAAAATAAGTGGCAATGCCTGGCCCCAGTGAGTCCTCGAGAAATGTTTTGCCAGTATCTTTTTGTAGCAGTCCAAATAATGCTGCGGCAATTCCGGCTTTGTTTTTATCTATTCCTGGGCCAATCGCGACAGACAAATTTTGATTTTGGCACTGATTCATATATCCCCAATAATTGCTTGAACCGGGTCCGTTATAATCGGGCAAACCATCGCCTAGTTGCGGGTTCGGAATATTTTCATCACTAAATGGAGGTCTTTGAAAATTGTACTTATCGGAAGGTTGCCAGCCATACCATGGAGCAGTCGGGGCATATGCGTATTCCTGATTGTTTACTTTTGCAAAATAAATATCTTTATTTGCTGATTTCCAAACAACCGAATTTACTGACGGCGGTTCGGCACTTTGATTGGGAGCTAACATAATTTGGGGCAATTTGAGGGTCTGTTTGTCGAACAAATCAAATCCAATCGTCTGTCCCTTGAAATTATTTTTGCTTAATTTTAGCTCGTATCGCCCGGGTGGAAGCTGTTGAATTACAATATAACTATTTTGTCCATTATCAGGAATCGTTCCATAGGTTGACTTCTTGTAATATCCCGGTTTTGATCGTTGGATAGCGTCAGAAACACTTTGTTTAATTTTCGATAGAGCCGAATCGCTCTGGTGTTGCACGGTTTTTGATTGATCGTTAATTTTTTGGGAGCTATTGCTTTTTGTGGCAGAAGAAGCATTTGTGGAATCTGGACTGCTTTTGGTTGCTGTAGATGGCTGTGCTGATGTTGTAGAAGATGAACTGCCCGAACATTGTGATTCATCAACCTCGTAGTTACCTACACGACCTCCGTCTATGGGAATTCCATAGACATCGGTTTCAACAAGGTTGTTATTACTATCTCTAACTGCCCAGAAACCCCCATCATCTCTCTCGAAAATTTTTGCGCAAACTACTCCGCCAGCGGCTAAAGCGACGGATGGTTTAAACACCGAATTATAAGATGCTTTTTGCTCTTGGTAGTTAGTAATGACGCTTAGCGTAAAATCAACTCCGCCGACGGGTGTATAGGTGGTCCCGGAATATCTGGGAGAAGAAGCATAAGAAAATCTACTTGCCTCGATATAAACAGTGCTATTTCCGGTGGGAAAGTCCGAGACGGTAATTGGAGCGACAGGGCCATCGCTTCCTGCGGCAGAGTAATCTTGTGATTGAGTGGTTTCTGGATCGGTTAAGCCCTCAATTTTAACTGGTGTTTCATATGTTGGCTTTTCAGTGAACAAACTCCAAACAACAGTTATGCTTCCTGTTTTCTTCGCTTTTTCTGCCTGAATGTAAATATCTTTAATATCTTTTTGACTCTTGGCTATTTCAATTGAGCAGGTTGTGCCATTGTTAGTTAAACAAGTTCCCAAGGGGGTTTTTTTGCTGTCTGATGTGTAAGTTGAAACCTGTGCATGACTTACACCGACATTTTTTTGATTTATAACACTAACTGTTAATTTAACTTTTTCGTCTGTTGGGCCAGCGGTCGGGGTAGGGGAGGCCGATTGTGTTGCCGATGGAGCAACGGGTTCGTCTCCGCAATTTTTGTTCTCGGCGGGTTCCGTGTATTGTTGTTCGCTGATGTTACTGATAACTTCGCACTTTGCGTTGACTGCTTCGTAAGACCCACTTGCAATATTTTTCTTAAACCATTGATATTGCGGGTAAGCAGCTCTGTTTTGAGCTTCGCCTGGGAGTGACTTGCAAACAAGGTCTGTGCATTTTTGACCCGGCACGGGTGTAACTTTGGCTGTAGAAGTAGATGTAGGCGAAGTTCCCGCGGTCGGCTTCTGGTATTTGGCAGGAATTGTTATTGTGCCATATTTAGAAGAGTCCGGTCCTGAACATTTTGGTTTTGTCGAATACAAAACAACGGTCTTGGGTAGCTGCTGTTTTATAACTGTATCACCTTGGCTCTTTATCTGATCTGCATACCGGTCAATATTGCTATCAATTTGAATCGGAACTAATTGATTGGCTGTAGCGATTTCTCCGACAGCTGTTCTGATTTCGGGGGAATATTTCCTGAAATTAGCTTCGGTTCCTCCTTGATCAATCACTCCCGGCAACCAAAAATCAATTTCTTGGCACTTGTATTTGTTATCTCCTACATATTTTACATATTGGGTGGGTGCATATGTTTGAGATCCGGTTTCAAAGTTGTTTAAAGCTGCATGGACCATTATGCCGGTTGATGTATCTGCCGAGGGCCTATTTTTTGCGATGTAAAAATAAAACCCAACAGATAAAATTGCAACTGCCAAAACAGTAGCGCCAACCCTATAATAGTAACTTCTCGCCTTAAGCGGTTTTTTCTCAACTTTAGACAATCTCCCTCCTTCAGGAGTATGTTGTTTATTTAAGTGTACAAAAAATTATTGTCAATTTCAAGTGTCTTCGCGAAGCTTACAACGGTTTGTTTTTTGCCACTCGCTGATTTTTTTATGATTTCCCGAGAGCAGAACCTCCGGAACTTTGTCTCCTTTAAACTCTTCCGGTCTTGTATATTGTGAGTGTTCGAGTAGCCGTTCACCTTCAATTTCAGAAAAACTTTCGATATGAGCGGATTCATCTTTACCAAGAACACCCGGAGTTAAGCGGGAAACCGAATCAATAATTGCCATGGCCGGAATTTCTCCGCCGGATAAGATGAAATCACCAATTGAAATTTTCTCGTCCACATATTTGTCAACCCTTCTATCAAATCCCTCGTAATGTCCACAGACCAAAATAATTTCATCTAAGTCCGTCAGCTTTTCTGCTTTTTCCTGATTAAATCTGTCGCCTTCGGCCGAAAGCAAAATAATCTTGGATTTGGCCGATTTTTTTGGCTTGGCAAATTTTATGGCATCATATAAAACATCAACCTTCAATAGCATACCGATACCTCCGCCGTAGGGCTTGTCGTCAACTTGACAATAAGAACCCTTGCCGAAATCGCGAAGACAAATATTTTCAATCTCAATTTTCCCTGATTTTATGGCCCGTCCAATGACGGAATAATTATCAAGTGATTTTAAAAAATCCGGAAATAATGTAATTACTTTAAATTTCATATTTTTATCAAAAAGCCACACTATTGGGTGTGGCTTTTTGATTTATTCGACTCGATTTTATATTACACCGGTTGATTTTTCTTCAAGCGGTTTAATTTCTTCCTCGTCGTTTTCTACAACTTCTTCTTTTATATCTTCTTTAGTGTCTGTGTCTCCCACAACGCCTTCCTTTGCATCATCCTTTTTTTCGAAGTCCCTTGGTGCGCCACCTTCCGGCTCAATAATTTTCAAGTTTACTCTCGCATGCTCTTTTGCACCCAAGACCCTCAACAGGGTTCTAATTGATTTAGCTGTTTTTCCTTCTTTTCCGATAATCTTGCCCATATCGGTTGCGTCAACAGTCAACTCAATCAAAACACCCATTTCGTCCACTTTTCTTTCCGTCTTAACTTTATCCGGAGTGTCCACGATGGCTTTTACCACCATCTCTACAAACTCTTGATCCTTTTCCATATTGCCTCCTGCATAATTTGCAAGTTATTTTTCTGTTTCTTCGACTTCTTTTTCTTTTAATGGTTCGCTTGATGTGTTTTCTTCTTTCTGGATTTCTTCGGGGTTTTCAGTAACTTCGTCTTTTTCCGGCTTTACTGCTGCTTCAGTAGCTTCTTTGGGAGCAGCTGGTTTTTCTTTTTTCTCGCCTTTCTTTTTCGGTGCCTTTTCAGCGGATTTTACAAACTTGATACTCTTGTGAGTGATTTTGTTTTTTTCTAACAGCTTACAAAAAGAGTTGGAGGGTTGAGCGCCCTTATTAAGCCAAACCAAAATATCCTCTTTTTTCAAAGAGGACTCTTTGGTAACCGGGTTATACCACCCTAAGATTTCTATGAATCCTGATTTTGGTGGTTTTGAACTTTCTGTAAGGACGATGCGGAAGAATGGAGTATTTCTTCTGCCGGATCGTAAATATCTGATTTCTAGCATATCGTGTTTCCATCATTTAACAGTTTAAATCTTAACATAATCGGGAAACTTTGTCAACAAATGCGAATGTCCGTTTTTAAAGTCATCAAATTTAATTTTTTTCTTACCTTCCATTTGGATTTCGTCAATTTTTATTAAATTTCCCTCGATATGCGCACGATGGATTAAAATCCGTCGGTTTTCGATTAAAAAATAGGCAACCGGCCATTTATTAAATGCCCTTATTTTATTTAAACAACTTAATTTGTTATCGGTTGATTTAATTTCACCATCAAATTTAGAGAATTTCTGACAATTTGTTGCAAGGGATGGGTCTTGTGGGATAGGTGAAAGTTGATTTGTTAATATTTTGTTAATTATATCAGGGAGAATCTCTAAACATTGGCTTAAAATTTTGTCTTTCAAATCAGTATAATGATCGTTTTTGCCAATTTTAATTTCTTTTTGAAAATAAATGGGGCCGGCATCAACTTTACTACTGACTTGAATAATCGAAAAACCGGTTTTTGTTTCTGAATTTAAAACGGCTGTCTGAATTGGTGTTGCTCCGCGATATTTTGGTAAAAGCGAAGGGTGAATATTGATAATTCTTCCTTTAAATAATCTTAGAATCAAGTCAGGGATAATTTTACCGTAGGCAAAGACCAAAGCCAGTTTTATGTGTTTTTGGTCAATTATCTTTAATAGATCTTGTTGAAAACACTCGTCTAATTTTTGCGGGAATAATACATCAATTGAATGATCTAGTGCAAATTTATGAGCAGGGTTTTCTTGAACTTTTTGACCACGGCCGGTTTTTTTGGGACTCTCGGTAATCAAAAGAGAAACCCCAAGCGATTTTTTCTTGAGTGATTCGTAGATTTTCGCGAAATATTCGTCTAAAGAAAAAACAACAATCATTTATAGTCCGTTATTACCTTGCCCTGCAGATGGTCAATTTCATGTTGAATTGCTCTGGCAAAATAGCCCTTTGCTTTGATTTTCTTTTTCACACCATTTTCGTCCAGAAACTCAACATGGATTTTTTTTGCCCTTGGCACTGCAATTTCTGTTTTTAAAACAGAAAAACACGCTTCTTTTAGTGTATCTTTTTCTTTGGACTCCCAAACGATTCTAGGGTTGATTAACACAGTTCGCGGAATCGGTTTAACATCGGGATCTTCTTCTTTGTGCTTTGCGGTCGGCTCGAAAAATAAAACCGCCACATTATACGGTTGTCCGATTTGAGGTGCAGCTAAACCGACCCCGTCTTTTGTTGATAAAACATCAAATAATTCCCTGATTAAATCGGTAATTTTTTTATCAACCTTCAAAACATCTTTGGTTTTTTGGGTTAGGACCGGATTTGGAGAAGTTAATATATCCACTGCCTAATCTCTAAAAAAGATTATTTTTCTTTTGTTTTTTTAATGTTTCGTATAAATGTAGCAAGTCCTGGGTTAAATTGGAAGCTTTAAAATTTTTGACATTAACCCTAGCACGCATAGATAACTCTAATCGCATCTTGTCTCTTCTTAGGATGTCTATAGTTTTTTCCGAAAAGTCCTCGATTGTTGGTTTTGAGACCAATCCATCTTCGTCCCCTGATACAAATTCCTGCGCTCCAAAGCCCCTTGCGCAAACAACCGGAGTGCCCGCCGCCATCGATTCTAAAACAACAAGTGGCTGTGGGTCGAGTGTTTTTGGATAAATAAAAACATCAGCAGTTCCATAAATTCTATTTACTTGATTTTTGGGAAGATATCCGGCTAAAGTTACAAATTTTCCAAATGTTTGATGTCGAGCGATTTGCCTATACTCATCTAGCTTACTTCCTCCGCCTATAATTAAAAGATGGACATCATCAATCGCTCTCCAAATTTTTTTAAATGCTTTGAGCAAAAAAACGAAGTTGCAATCCGGCTCCAGGCGGGCGACATAAAGCAGGACCTTTCTGTTTTCGGGAATTTTAAACCTTTCTTTCATGGCGTTTGGCGGATAGCTTATGTAGTCCTTCGGAAAAATCCCAACCGGCAAAACCTCAATTGGGACATTGACACCCATATCGATATAATATTCTTTTGATGTTTGGCTCAGGGCAACAATTTGATCGCAGGAGTTTGAATATCTTAAGACCTTATCGAAAACCTTCGAATAATTTGATCTTAAACCAAATGAAAATTTATCCGGAAATTGTCGGGCGTATTCCGGCATGACTTTATAGTAAGTGTTTACAAGCGGGGCGCCACAAAAATCAGCGAGCTTTTTGGCAAAGGGAAATGTCGAAAAAAAGTAATGACTATGAACAATGTCGATTTTGAGTTTTTTGATAAGTTCTTTTGAAGGATTTGCGGTCGGCCAAATTCTTGGATGATATTTATCGGAGAGTTTAAAAATTCCGGGTAATCGCGCCACTCTTTTTTCTTTTACCTTTAAGCCACGATATTTTGGCGCAAAAATATAAACTTGATGGCCAAGTTTTTCAAATGTTATCCTTAATGTTTCTACCGAAACAGCTGTGCCCGAAGGTACCGGAATATAAGCATCACATACAAATGCAATTTTCATATTTCTATCATACCAGATTTAAAGTTGTCTTATTATTTTGTTACTCAAATCCCACGGGATTTACTTCAAGGTGAATTTGTCTAGGCAGTGATTTTGAAACGGTTTTCTTAAATTCATCCCAGTACTTATTCTGAATAAATATAAGTGCTCTCGATTGATTTAAATTCGATTGTTCTAAGGAAATTGTATGCTTGTTAAATTTAATTTTTTGGATAAAGTCATCTAGTATTTTTTTTGAAAAATCGGGATTTTTGTTTTTCGAAACCGCCAAAACCGATTTTGTAAAAGGAGGCAAATTATTTTGTTTTCTTTCTTTTAATTGTGAGTCCTGAAATGACCGCCAGTCATTTTTTTGAATTTGGAAAAAGTAATTTTCAAATTGATGACTGTCTGAAAATATAAGAATATTTTTTGAGACCGAGGACTTTAGCGACTGAAGCGATCTAAAAAGTTTTTCACGAAAGTTTAAAAACGCAAACCCAGCCATTTGGTCAAAATTTGGAACTATAGCCGCATCAAAAATTGGCGGTAATTTCGCAATGTCATTTAGGGAAACGAGAACAATTTGTTTATCGGCTAACGGGTCTTTTGAAATTTTGCCCTTTAGATCAGGGTTTAATTTTTCTAAGTCCAAAGATATTTTGCAATAAGTGAGGCCCAAATTGATTATGTTTGCACCATTGCAGTTCGGACAAATTAAGGTCTGTGGTCTGAAACACTTGCTACATAAATTTTTTCCCTCGATATAAAATTCATTTTTGCAATTTGCGCAGCCGATACTTTCTTCGCAGTCATTGCAAAATAATCTCGATTCGTTTTTAAACGGGCCGACTACGCAAACTTTCGAATTTGCTTGGATTGCGTCATTTAGTTTTTTGCAACTGTCACGATTATTTATTATATTTTTCCAAGAACCGCAATTGACTATTTCAACTTTTGATTTTTTTTCTGCAACATCAATTTTTTTATTTTTAATTGCGGAATATGTTATTATATCCGGTATCAGATCTCCGACAATAAGTTTTGAGCTAAATATTTTTGACAAACTTCTTGCGATATCAAACGCATTGTAATATGGTGATTGGTCCTCGTGATAGGCAAAATTTGTTGGATCATCAATCATTACGAGGGATAAGTTTGTAAATGGCAAAAACAATCCGTGTCGGGTTGAAACGATACAAATGTTTTCTTTAGATAAAATTTTTTGCCAAATGAGGGACTTCTGTCGGGACTTTAAAGATGAATGCCATTCATAAATCTCGATAGATGGATCTAACTTTTTTAGTCGTTTTACGCAGTCCTTAACTTGGTTAATTTGGGGTAGTACCAGAAGATTTTGACCTTCTTTTATGATTGACTGACAGAAGTATTCGATTCGTTCTGAAAATTGCGCCAAATAAGCAATTTTAGGTTGATTTTTTGAAATTTTGATCTTGGTTCTTGCGCCCATTGTTTTTAAATCCCGTTTATTCATCTTAGGCAAAAATGAAAACAGTGCCTCATTAATTGATGATAGATAGTCGCTGGATATTTTTTTAGATAATTGAATTTGGTATTTCGTAAAAAGCGGGCCTTCGGATAAAAGGCCTAAAATATCTTTTGTTTTATAATTCGATTTATTTTTAAAATCAAAGATTATTCCTTGGGCTTTGGTTTGACCAAAAGGGACTTCAACCAAAGAATATAATTGAGCGTTTGTGTTGTCAGCAATCGAATAATCAAAAAAAGAATCACGATTTACTTTTTTAGAAACCAAAACCTCGGCGATCATAGTGAGTTAAGAATGATTTTTAATAATTCGTTTATGTTTTTACCTGTTGCAGCGGATATGGAAATATCGTATTTAAAATTATCGGGAATTTTTTGAACAAGATCTGTTTTAGTCAAAACGACAATTTCTTTCTTTTTCTCAAGATCCGGATCATATTTTTTTAGCTCTGCTCTTATATTTTTGTAGTCACTTTCCGGACTGTTACTTGTGGCGTCAACCAAATGAACTAAAACTCTTGTTCTCAAAATGTGGCGAAGGAATTTAAACCCCAGTCCGCGGCCAACCGATGCATCGCGAATAAGCCCCGGAATATCGCAAGCAATAAATGATTTGTCTTTGAATTTGACAACACCGAGAACGGGTTCAAGGGTTGTAAACGGGTAGTCGGCAATTTTCGGCTTTGCATTTGAAATCACAGAAAGCAAGGTTGATTTGCCTGCATTTGGAAGCCCGATTAATCCGATATCCGCCACAATTTTCAGATCGAGTTTTAAGTTTTTTTCTTCACCTTTTGCACCCGGTTTAAATTCTCTTGGCGTCTGATGCGTTGATGATTTAAAATGAACATTTCCAAGACCGCCCTTGCCGCCTTTTGCAATAATTATTGCCATATTCTCTTTGTTTAAATCAGCGACCTGCTCGTTTTTATCGAGGTCCAAAATAATCGTTCCAACCGGAACATTTAATATCAAGTCATTTGCATTTCGGCCATGCTTTTTATTCTTTGAACCGGGCATTCCGTCTTCAGAACTGAAATCTTTAAGACGATAAAAATCAAAAAGGGTGTTGACATTGTTTGAGGACTTGATAATTATGTCGCCGCCTTGACCTCCATCACCACCATCCGGTCCGCCTTTGTCGATATATTTTTCACGACGAAAAGTTGCGGCTCCATCGCCGCCCTTGCCCGCCCTAGCATGTATCTTGGCTTCATCAACTAACATTATAAATAATTTACACCTTATGGGAAAAATTTACAATTGCGGATTAAAATGGCGGAACGGGTCGGCCATTTATAATCAGCTCAAAATGAAGGTGCGGACCAGTCGAGCGCCCAGTACTTCCGGAGTAGCCGATTGTTTGCCCTTGCGAAACATTGCTACCTACAGAAACATTAAATGATGACAAATGAGCGTATCTAGTAGCTCGGCCGCCGCCGTGATCAACCACAATTTGATTGCCATAACCGCCGGACCATCCAGAAGAAAGAATAACAACCTTTCCTGAAGCGGCTGCCGAGACCGGTGTGCCAATATTGGCCATATAATCTATTCCCGTGTGGCCTCCTCCAAATCTTTGAGATATCCCTCGACTTGAAATTGGGATAATAAGTCCGCTATTATCAACCCCGGTATAGCCGCCGGATGATGTTTGCTTTGAAGTCGCAAGCATCTTTTTACTTTTTGCTTGTGCGAGTTCTTGTTGCCTTTTTGCCTCCTCGAGTTGCCTTTTCTTTTTTGCTTCCTCCTCGATTTTATTCAATGTAACCAGCCAATCGTTTGAGGTTGATGTGTCGGAGGAGGGGATGTTTAAAACATCACCGGGTTTAATCTTGTTTGCATCCTCTGGTTTTAAGTTATTTGCGTCTAATATTGAAGCAACATGAAGATCGAATTTTTGGGCGATTAACATTATTGATTCACCTTTTTGCACAGTGTAAGTCGCGTCAACTCTTTGAGGCGTTTCAACCTGTCTTGTGGCATTAATTGATAATTGCTGGGTTAGGGTATATGAATCATCTTGCATCAGATAAGAAAAAGCAACATCGTCGCTATTCTCAATGAGCCCGGGTGTATATTCACCGATTATTTGCGCGAGTTCGCCCGCCTTTGCGGGATCAAGAGGAGAAGAAAAATTTTGAAGATCTTTATAGATTTGTTGATTGGTTATGTATTCCGAAATAAAAGGCATTAAAGACATCGCGAGCAAGAGCGTTAAATTAAAAACTAATTTTTTTTCCTTAATTAGGGCCTCGCGAAGAGTGCTTGATTTAGACAGGGTCTTTAAGACAAAGGTCTTAGTGGTTCCAAGTTTTGTTTTTAATCCGATAATCCAAATTTTGTGTATTTTCATAGCACTTGGATGATCTTATCCTAAACCGCAATTATGTCAAGATTAGGGGGCCGCTAACCCTTTTTTTTGAGAGTTCTTACTTTTTCTTCAACTAAAATAAATTCGAATATATCTTTAATTTTAATTTTAATATCCCCGATATAGCTCACACCACACTCAAAGCCCTTGGTTACTTCGTTAACCTTTTCTTTTCCCGACTGAACCGACTCGGTTTTGATTTCTCCAATCAGCTCTGCCTCGCGATGAACCCTAATTTTAGTCCCGGGTGTAATTTTACCCGATATGACTTTTCCGCCGACGATTCCCTTGTCTTTTTCTCGATGAAAAACCTTAATGACTTCAAATTTCCCAATCACTGTTTCGATAATTTCGGGCTCCAAGAGTCCCTCGAGCGCAGCGGTAACATCATCAATAAGTTCGTAAATTATTTCATATTTAGAGATTTTAACTTTATTTATGTCGGCAAGTTTCAATATCTGCGGGGGAGTTGGTACCCTGAAGGCAATGACGGCCCCGTGAGATGCGAGCGCCAAATTAATATCTGACTCGGTTACAGCACCGATTCCTTCAGAGCCAATATTTAATTTTACACCTTCGCCCGAAATATCTTCCAAACTTCCCTTGATGGCTTCAAGTGAGCCCTTTACATCCGCTCTAATAATAATGTTTAATTCCTTAATTTTTCCCTCTTTTGCTTCTTGTGATAATTCTGCTAATCCGGATGACTTGGTAATTGTTCTGATAGATGACTCTTTTTGAAGTCGTTGCGAGACCTCTTTGGCCGTTTTTTCATCTTTAACAACCCTGATAATCGAACCGACTTTCGGCGTTTTCTTAAATCCCGCAATCAAAATCGGATCGGAGGGTTTTGCTTCTTTAATTCTTTTTCCGGTCCAGTCCTCCATAAATCTAATTTTTGAGAACTCGTTATCAAAAAGAAATACATCCCCGGCTTTAAAAATTCCTTCCTTGACTATAACTGTCGCGACGGCGCCTTTTCCCGGCTGAATTTTTGATTCAATAACCATTCCGGCAGCAGGTACATCTTGGGAGGCCTTTAATTCTTCTAGATCCGCCGCCAAAACAACCGTTTCGAGAAGTTCGTTAATATTTTTCCCAGTTTTTGCCGAAACGGGAACCATTGGGGTTTTGCCGCCCCATTCTTCGGGAATAAGATTAAATTGAGACAAGTCCCTTTTAACGCGATCGGGGTCGGCTTCTGGTTTGTCCATTTTATTGATTGCCACAATAATGGGGACTTTAGCGGCCTTGGCATGCGAGATTGCTTCTACGGTCTGTGGCTTCACGCCTTCGTCTGCTGCCACAACCAAAATTACCAAATCGGTGATATTTGCCCCGTGAGCTCTCATTTTTGAAAAGGCCTCATGTCCGGGGGTATCAAGAAAAGTAATTATTTTTTCTCTTTTCTTTTCTTTTTCTTTAATCTCAATTTTCGTTTGATATGCCCCGATATGCTGGGTTATTCCGCCTGATTCGGTTTCGATAATATGTGTGCTTCTGATGGCATCCAAAAGTTTTGTTTTTCCATGGTCAACATGGCCCATAACCGTAACCACCGGAGGACGATCTTTCATTGTTTTTTTCTCTAGAACAAAGTCCTTATCTTCAACTCTGTTTTCTTGCTCTATTTCTGCTTCAAAATTAAACTCGTCGGCGATAATCGCCGCCGTATCATAATCAATACTTTCGTTGATTGTTGCCAAAACCCCGCTTGCCATTAATTTTTTTATAATTTCAATCGGGGAGACCTTTAGCTCTTCGGCTAAAAGTTTTACGGGAACGACGGAGGGTAGTTTAATTTTTATTTTCTCGTTGTTTTCCATCGGTATAATATTTTACATCAAGTTTGCTTTTGGCTTGCTCTAAAATTTCTTCTTCCGGCTTTTCGATTTGTGCAATGGCCTGTTCTTCTATCTCGTCTGTAACCATACTAACCGAAGCAAGTGTATCTTTGGCTGCAAGTTTCATAAGTCGAACTCCTTGGGTATCGCGCCCCAACAGTTTTGCTGACTTCATTGGAATTCTTATAACCTGACCATTTTTCGAAGCCAAAATTAGGTCCTGGCTTATGTTGACTGTAATTAAGGCCTCGACAACTTTTCCTGTTTTTTGTGAATTTTTGGAAGCAATTACCCCGTAACCACCTCGTCTTTGTAGGGGGAAGTTTTTTAAAACCTGCGTTCTTTTTCCAAGTCCGTTTTCAAGTACCGTTAAAAGCTCAAATTTTGCGGCCATTTCATTATCTTTGATAAATGAAGCCATTGAAATGACCTCGTCTTCTGTTTTTAGTCGTATGCCAATTACACCCGATGCGCTTCTTCCCATCGGTCTAACTTCATCTTCGGAGAATAGGATTCCTTTTCCGTTTTTAGAAATCATCAGAATAAAATCATTTCCCGATGAGATTTTGATAAACGCCAGTTCGTCTTTGTCTTTTAATTTTATGGCAATCAATCCGCTTTTTCTGATATTGGAGTATGATTCAATCCGCGTTTTTTTAATCACTCCTTGTTTTGTTCCCATTAAAAAGAAATTGTTTTTTATGTCTTGCTTGCTGGGGATTATCAGTATCGCAGTTACATTTTCCTCGGGTGATATTTGGATAAAATTAACAATGGCGTGACCTCTGGCTTGGCGGGAAGACGCAGGTATTTCATAAACCTTGTTAACAAAAACCTTGCCCAAATTCGTGAAAAAGTAAATTGTGTCATGGGTGCTTGCCGTTTCCATTTGAATTACCTGATCTTCTTCTTTTGGCGTGATGCCGATGATTCCTTTTCCGCCTCGGCCTTGCTTTTTGTAAGCATCAATAGAAACCCTTTTTACATAGTTTCCCTTCGTCAAAGTTACGATCACGCTTTCATTTGGAATTAAATCCTCGGCTTGAAAGGAATCAATTTCTTGGGAAATAATTTTTGTTCTGCGCTCAACGGCGTACTTGTCTTTAATTTCTTTTGTCTCATCTTTGATGATTGTAACGACTCTATTTGCATCTTTTAAAATTGCAATTAAGTCCTCAATTTGTTTTAATTTTTCTTTTAGTTCGTCTTCAACCTTCTGTCTTTCAAGAGCAGCAAGCGCGGAAAGACGCATATCTAAAATTGCATTGGCCTGAATTTTACTAAATTCAAATGTTTTAACCAGATTTTTCAGCGCTGCTTCGCGGTTTTCGGATTTTTTTATCAGCTCGATAATTTTGTCAATATGGTCGAGCGCCTTCTTTAATCCTTCAAGAATATGAGCGCGCTCTCGGGCTCGATCCAGGTCGTATTGTGTTCTTCTTTTAATTACATCTTTGCGATGATTGATAAATTCTAAAAGCGCGGCCTTTAAAGTTAAAATTCTTGGCTGAATTCTATCTACCAGCGCCAGCATATTAATGTGAAATGCGGTTTGCAATTGCGTTAAATCATAAAGGCGATTTAAGACCTTTTTCGGATACGCGGTTGCTTTTAGTTCAATAACGATTCTTACCGACTTTTCACGATCCGACTCGTCTCTGATATCCGTTAATCCTTCGAGCTTTTTTTCTTTTACAAGGTTGGCAATTTTAGAAATTAAATCGGACTTATTGACTTGAAAGGGGATTGAAGAAATTATAATTTGAAATCCGCGCTTATCTTCGATAATTTCCGCTTCGCCGCGAATAATAATTTTACCGTGTCCGGTTGCAAAAGCATTTTTTATTCCTTCCGCTCCATGGATTGTCCCATAGGTAGGAAAGTCCGGCCCTTTAACAAACTGCATTAATTCGTCAATGGTGGATTGAGGATTGTCAATTAAATGATTTATACCGTCACAGAGTTCTCCGAGATTATGGGGCGGAATATTGGTTGCCATCCCGACAGCAATTCCGACAGTTCCGTTGACAAGCAGGTTTGGCACTTTTGTCGGTAAAACAACCGGTTCCGTTAAGGTGCTGTCGTAGTTTGGAGTATACAAAACGGTATTTTTATCAATATCGGCAAGCATTTCCTCGGTGATTTTGCTCATCTTGGCTTCGGTGTACCTCGAAGCGGCTGCCGGATCGCCGTCAAGAGAACCAAAGTTACCTTGTCCGTTGACAAGGGTGTGGTTCATTTTAAAGTCCTGGGCCATACCGACAATTGTGTCGTAAACAGCGATGTCGCCGTGCGGGTGGTACTTTCCCAAAACCTCTCCGACGATTTTAGCCGATTTTGTGAATTTTGCAGATGCGGTTAGGCCCATTTCGCCCATCGAGTAAATAATCCGGCGATGCACGGGCTTGAGGCCGTCGCGGGCGTCGGGCAAAGCTCTGGCCACAATTACACTCATTGCGTAATCAAGATATGATTTTTCGATTTCCTCAACAATTGACTGCGGAGCAACATCGCCAAAGTCGGTTTTGTGATATTTGAATTCCTTTTGATCGGGGAAATTTAAATCCGCCTCCAAAATTTCTTCAGGCATATTTTCCGATGGTTTTTTTGCATTTTCATCCGGCACCGTCTCTTCTGCCGGTGTTTCCATATCGCCTTCGGTTGGCTCTTTCTCTTCTTCTTGTTTTTTGTTTTCTTCTGTCATTTTTTTAAGTTTAGCCCGTTAGAAACAGAAAGCGGTTCGCTTTCGTGAATCTTTCGGTTAGTATTATTCCTACATTTATTTTTTTTATTATTCTAATTTATTAAAAAACACCTCATTGTTTCTAACGGGCTAAATATCTAAATTAGCGACGGACTTGGCCCTTGTTTGAATAAATCTTTTGCGCGGCGGCACTTCGTCGCCCATAAGCATAGAAAATGCTTCGTCTGCTTTTTCCGCATCCTCGACTTTAACCTGAAGAAGTTTTCTATTTTCCGGGTCAAGTGTTGTATCCCATAGTTGGATAGGATTCATTTCTCCCAAACCCTTGTATCTTTGAATAACCACCTTGGCCGCTTTTGATTTAAAATTTTTCACAATTTTTTCTTTGGCTTCCTCGTTATATGCCCAATGTTTTTCTTTACCGGATTGAACCAAAAAAAGCGGGGGTTGCGCAATATAGACATAACCCTTATCAATTACTTCCTTGAAGTGTCTAAAAAGGAATGTTAAAAGCAATGTTCTGATGTGGCTTCCGTCAACATCAGCATCCGTCATAATTATAATTCTGTGATATCGAATTTTTTCTGCGTTAAATTCCTCGCCGATCCCGGCGCCCATTGCAACAATTAAGGCCTTAATTTCATCGGACGAAAGCATGCGATCGAGCCGCGCTCTTTCAACATTTAAAATTTTTCCTTTTAGCGGCAGAATCGCTTGAAACTTTCGATCTCTTCCTTGTTTAGCGGAGCCACCTGCGGAGTCACCCTCGACGATAAATAATTCTGATTTTGCGGGATCTTTTTGAGAGCAGTCCGCCAGTTTTCCGGGCAGTGTCATTCCCTCCAAAGCGCCTTTTCTGATAACGGTTTCTCGTGCTGCTCTTGCCGCTAGTCGCGCCCGTGCCGACAAAGCTACTTTTTCGATAACAATTTTTGAGTCCCCCGGGTTTTCTTCAAAAAATTGTGATAATCCGGAAGTTACGGCTGATTCAACAACACCTTTCATTTCGGGATTACCGAGTTTTGCTTTGGTTTGTCCTTCGAATTGTGGGTTGGAAAGTTTTACCGAGATAATCGCGGTTAGCCCCTCTCGAACATCATCACCGGTCAAACCACCCTCCAAACCTTTTAGAAGGTCATTTTTTTTCGCATAATCGTTCACAACTCTGGTTAGTGCCGTTTTAAATCCGGTCAAATGTGTTCCACCTTCTATCGTTGCGATGTTGTTTGCAAAGGAATAAGTGTGTTCATTAAAATCGTTTGTATAAGTTAGCGAGACCTCGACGGAATTGCCGGAGTCCTGTTTTTCGATATAAATCGGAGGGTCAACCAAGGATGTCTTATTTTTGTTTATATGTTTAACAAAGGCCTTGATTCCACCTTCAAAATAAAATGTTGCTTTCTGCTTAATCTCTCTTGAATCAATAACGGAAATTTTAATACCTTTGGTCAAATAGGCCTGCTGTCTGGCGCGATCACAAATTGTTTTAAAAGAAAATTCAATTTCCTCAAAAATTTGCGGGTCAGGGGAGAAGAGCACTTCGGTTCCTCCTGTCTCTTGGGTTTCTCCGATCGGCTCGACTTTGCCCTTTGCGATCCCGCGACTATATTCTTGCCGATAGACCTTCTTGTCTCTTTTTACTTTAACTTCCATAAAATCGGAAAGTGCGTTTACAACCGAAACACCAACGCCATGAAGACCGCCCGAAACCTTGTAACCCTCGCCTCCAAATTTTCCTCCGGCATGAAGCGTTGTCAGAACCGTTTCAAGAGCCGATTTTTTTGTCTGTGCGTGTATATCAACCGGAATACCTCGGCCATTATCCACAATTCTTACTTGGTTTTTTTCGAGTAGTTCAACCGTGATTTTATTTGCAAAACCACCGAGTGCCTCGTCAATGGAGTTATCCAAAACCTCCCAGACCAAATGATGAAGGCCCTCAATGCCGGTGCCACCGATATACATTCCAGGTCTTTTTCTGACCGGCTCGAGCCCTTCCAGTACGGATATATCTTTGGCGGTATAAGATTGTGATTGTTCTTCTGGTGACATTTTTTGCAATATTAAAATTTCCCTTTTAGGTACAGTCCCATCTTATCATAAAATTACCGCTTTTCCAACAAGTCCGTGGTTGCATGAATCCAACCTACGAGATCGGATTCTACGGGTCATTGCGCGTCGCGGGGGCGGAACCCGCGACTAATCTGAAGGCCGCGGCAATCTTATAAATAATTCCTTATCTCTAATCGTCAGGGTAAAAGTGTAGCGTCCCCAAATTACCAAATTACAAATTACACTACATTGTCTAAACCCTTTGGAGTGATTAAAAAACCATTTCCATTTTTTTCGATAAGGTTTTGCTCTTCCAGAGAAAATAATGCAGAACGCAATTGATACTCGCCCATATTCAATTTTCTAGAAAAATCATAAATGCCTTTTCTGCCACGAAGGGATGTGAGACCGGTTATATCGTCAACCATTTCTGCCGTCAAAGCCAGTAAAGTAATAGTTCGCAAACTAACCCTTTCAATTTTGTTCAACAAATCATTTTTCATTTCTTAATTTTATTCGACTAGTTGACGACCGTCAAGTAGTTGAATATTTTTCTTCTGTTAAATCAAAATAATGCAAAAATTGTATCAAACCAGTTGATAAAATATCGCGATGTTACATAAGGCGTTATATTTAATTTTGGACCCATGCCTAAGATTCACA
>JAPLVK010000004.1 GCA_026397175.1 Candidatus Berkelbacteria bacterium
AATCGTGTGGGGTATTTAAAAGAGCTGGAAAGAATGGGTCTTAAGGTCAAAATTCAAGGAAAAAATTCAGCTAAAATTTTTGGCCCGGCTAAATTCATACCAACCAAGATTGATTCCCTTGATTTGAGGGCTGGAATTACTCTGTTGATTGCTGCCACAATGACCGAAGGAAAGACAATAATCAGAGAAGCGGAAAATATTGACAGGGGCTATGAAAATATTGAAGATAAATTAAAATCGCTTGGCGCGAAAATCAAGAGGACTGATGATTAGAAGAATCGGAATTGATTTAGGTACAAGTCATATTAGGATTTATGTCCCCCAAAAGGGAATGGTTGTTAATGAGCCAAATGTTGTGGCTTTAAATGCTGTTAGTCAAAAGGTTTTGGCCGTCGGCGACGAAGCAAAAGCCATGCTTGGCAGAACGCCCGAAGCGATTATCGCTTGCTACCCAATGAGTGACGGCGTGATCGCGAGCTACAAAATTACCAAGCAAATGCTTCAAATATATCTTGCAAAGATTTTGGGACGGTTAAGATTATTTAAACCGGAAGTTATAATCAATGTTCCTGTCGGCGCGACATCAACCGAAAAAAAGGCGGTTTTAGATATTGCGGAAGGGCTTGGCGCAAAAAAGGTTTATCTTATTAAATCCCCTGTTGCCGCCGCGCTTGGTTCCGGAATTGATATATCTTCGAGCATGGGAAATATGATTATAGATGTCGGGGCCGGCAAAACCGAAATTGCCGTTATCGCGCTTGGTGATATCGTTGCATTTTCGTCAGTTCGATATGGCGGCAAAAAAATGGATGAGGCCATTATTGATTACATCCGTAAAAAAAGAAATTTGATAATTGGTGAGCAAACCGCCGAACTTGTGAAAATTAAAATTGGCTCGTCTATCACCCAAAAAAAGGACTTAAAAATGGAAATTTCGGGCTCCAACACAATTTCTGGATTGCCGGAAAGTATAATTTGTCATACCAACGACATCGCTCAAGCGGTTAAGCCGGTATTAAATGAGATCATTTTGGCTGTTAAACAGGTTTTGCAAAGAACGCCGCCCGAGCTTTCGAGCGATGTGATGGATAAAGGCATTGTCATTTCCGGCGACGCCTCTAACTTAAGGGGTTTCGATGAATTGATGACAAAAATAACCGGAGTTCCCTGCCAGATGGTTGAAGAACCGGGTCTTTGCACTATTAAAGGAATTGGAATCGCGGTTGACAATTTCGATCAATTCGAAGAGTCCCTGTCGTGGAGGAAAAATTGATTATTGGAATTGACGCAAGTCGCTCAAATGTTAAACAAAAAACTGGAACAGAATATTATTCGTACGAAATAATCAAAAATTTAATTTTATCAAACGAGGATAACTTCCGGCTATATTCAAAAACCAAATTGGACTATCTTGAACCAAAGCCAAATGTTGAAAACAAAGTTATGAAATTCCCAAAACTCTGGAGTCAGGTTCGGCTTTCTTTTGAAATGATTAAAAATCCGCCCGATGTTTTGTTTGAACCGGCTCACACAATTCCGGTATTTCATCCTAAAAAAACAGTTGTTACGCTGCATGATGTCGGTTTTAAATATTTTCCCCAGTTATACACACCGCTTGAGCGCTATTACCATAATTTTTCCATGGGATTTTCGGTCAAGCATGCAACGAAAATCATTGCAATTTCTGAAGCCACAAAAAAAGACCTTATGGACATCTATAATGCCGACGAGAAAAGAATCTCGGTTATTTATCACGGGTTTGATAAAGAAAAGTACTATCCGCTAAAACAGGATGAGAAAATTAGCGAAAAAATTATCAAGTTAAAGCCATACATTTATTTTATCGGCCGGCTCGAGGCAAAAAAAAATATTGTAAATTTGATTAAGGCCTACGGAATTTTGCGAGAAAACCCAGAAATTAATCATAAATTGGTTTTAGCGGGAAGGCCCGGCTATCAGTATGAGGAAATCAAGGAAGAAGTTCTTAAGCTTCCGTTAAATATTCAAAAAGATGTTATCGAACCGGGTTACATTTTAGACGAAGAGGTGTCCGAATATATGAGAAACGGGTCGATTTTTGCTTTTCCAAGCCGATTTGAGGGATTTGGTATGCCGTTAGTTGAGGCGATGGCATCCGGCGTTCCAATTGTTGCATCAAATACAACCTCAATTCCCGAAATTGTCTCTGACGCTGGCCTTCTTTGCTCGCCAGACGATTATCAAAAAATTGCGAGTAATCTTGAGAAAATTATTTCTTCTAATGGATTAAGGGTTGAATTGATAGAGAAGGGGCTAAAAAGATCGAAAATATTTGATTGGGAAATTGCCTCCAAAAAAACACTCGAAGTTATTAAGAGCGCTTAGTTTGAAGTATAAACGAGTTCGCTTTGCACTATCAGGCGTTCCAAACTTGTGCCAATCGGCCAACAAGTCATAAGAGTTAGAAGTTCTTTGTTTGTATTTTTTAAAACATCAACTTCTTCGGGTTTTACCGCCTTTTTATCCGAAACATCATAATAATAGCTGGTGCCACCTTTTTTAATTTCGATGCGATCACCTTTTTCGAGTTTATCCAAAAGCGCAAAAACACTATTATATTGACTATTAATCCAGAAATAATTTGACGAGTGGCCGACTATAAAAATGTTACCTCCCTCTCCGGGATGGGAAGTGCCGGCGTAATGTACGACGCCGTTTTTAAGTTGATCCAGAATGTCGTTCTCCCCAACATCCCAAATTATCGGGGCATTTAAGGCAATTCGATCTATTTTTATATAATTTCCCTCTTCGTTTTTGACTTCCGGAAAATATGACGGTGGTTTTACAACATCGGGAGTTGGAGTTACAATTGGTGTAACCTTGGCGCCTGTATTTGAAGAGATCTTTTTAGGCATTTCGCGGCCTAAATATTCGGTAAAATATAACCATCTAAACTGTGTTGAAAGCCCTGGAAAATTAATTAGAGTAAAAATTATAAATCCCGAGATTCCGGCGAAGGCCAAAAACCTTAAAATCGGATCAATGTAATTTACAAGCAACTCGTTTTTGGGTTTTTTGTGAATGATTTTTTTAATTTTTCTTCGTACTTGCTTTAGCTCGTCCCCTCTAAATCGAGAAATTTTTACCGGCTCACTAAAACCCTCCCACCTCGTGTCGGGTTTCTCGAAAGTGTCTTCTTTCTCGAACAACTTTTTTAGGTCGTCCTCGTCAATTTTCATGCTTTGTATTTTTGAGTTACGAATTTTATTGCTTCGCTTTTATTTCTAACATTTCCTTCGACAATTTCGTCGTTTAAGTCATCCAGAATTTCGCTGAATTTTTTGCCCGGTTTAAACCCAAGTTCAATTAAATTATCACCGGAAAAAAACTTAAGCCGCGACTTTTGTTCCTTTTCTTTTTTCCAAAGTAGCGCCTTTTTCTTTTCTATTTCAATTTTTGAAACCAAAGATAAATTGATCGGATATGTGCCCATCGAATCGGCTTTGGTTAGTTTCAGCAAATCGTTAAATTTTAAATCAAGTAAAAATTCCAACCGTTTAGCCGGTCTCATTTTGTTTATGTCCCCAACCTTCATATGGTTTTCGACCAGCCAGCAGATATCCTCAATCTCGAAGTTCGGAAATTTTAACCGCTTTAATATCTTTCGGGCAATTTGAGACGAGATTTTGGCGTGATCGTGAAAAATTATTCTGCCATTTTTGCGAATTAAGGTCTGCGGCTTAGCGATATCGTGAAGCATCACGGCCCAGGCAAGATGCTCGGATGCATCGTTTGGCAGGGCCTTTAAGGCAAGATAAGTGTGTGTAAAAACATCACCCTCGTGGTGATATTCAATCGGCTGTGGGACGCCTTTTAATTTTTCAAGCTCGGGAATTATATATTTTAGAATACCTGATTGGGATAATTCGACCAAACCCAAATGACGATTCGGGCTTACCATGATTTTATTTAGTTCGTCCCGGATTCGCTCGGGCGACACATTCATGATCTTTTGCGCCTTTTCTCTGATGGCTAAAAAAGTATCTTTGTCATATTCAAAATTGAAAGCAACCTTCAGCCGGACCGCTCTTATGACTCGTAAATTATCTTCCTGAATTCTTTCTTTTGGATTCCCGATAAATCTAATTGTTTTTGACTTAATATCATCAAGGCCGTTCACGAAATCGAAATACTTATCTTTAATGGGATCAAAAAAAATTCCGTTAATTGTGAAATCGCGCCTTTGGGCATCATGTTCAGCCGATGTAAATGTAACTTTTGTCGGATGTCTTTGATCAAGATACCCATCCTCTTTTCGAAAAGTTGCAACATGAAAACTGTGAGTTTCTAAATTCACTAAAATAATTCCGAATTGTTTTCCGATCGGGAGAGTTGAATCAAATGCCTTTTCAACTTCATCTGGTGTTGCCGAGGTTACAATATCTATGTCGTGTGATTTGATACCGAGGAGTTTATCTCGAACAAAGCCACCGGCAAAATAACTCTCAAATCCGAGTGACTGGAGTTTTTTAACAATTTTAATTGCTTCCTTTTCCATAATCTAAATATACCAGAAGCGAAGATTAAAATTAAGATATTTGGGTAATCTGCACATCTGTCATCGGGAGCTTACTGGCGTGGCGATCTTTATTGAATCAGAAATCCTGTAGTCCCCTACTCTGGTTCGTGTCAGCTCGGACATATATGCGCCACATTTTAGTTCGTTGCCTAAATCACGGGCAATCGCACGAATATAAACACCGGGACCAGTCGTAATTTTTAATTTCAAAATTGGCCAGTTGTAAGAGATAATTTCGTTTTTTTTGATTAGCACCTTTTTGGGTTGTAGCTCGACGGATTTGCCTTGTCGTGATAACTGATATGCGGTTTTACCGGAGATTTTTACAGCACTAAAATCAGGTGGGGTTTGCAGGACTTCACCTTCGAATTTTTTAAGTGCCTTTTTGATATCAGTCAAAATTACGGGTGATGTGCTGATTTCGGTCTTTTCGCCTTCTTCGTCGTCCGTTGTGCTTGTCATTCCGAAAGTAAATTCAGATACATATTCCTTTTCTTTTTTTACAATTGTATTAATTTGTTTTGTGAATTCTCGACCAACGGCCACCACTAAAACACCGCTTGCCAGCGGATCAAGAGTTCCGGCGTGTCCGATTCGCCTCTCGCCAGATAATTTTCTGACTTTATCCACCATGTCGTGCGAGGTTGGGCCGTTTGGTTTGTAGATATTGAAAATTCCTTTATTCATTATAGATTCGCAATTCCATTGACTATAAAAATAATCAGAAAGCCAAAAGCCAAAATTAAATTCAAAACCATACCGAGAAAAATCGAACCGGTGCTGGATGATGCCGCTTTTAACGCTTTTCTTGCATCTTTTTTAAATATAAACTCCCCCGCTGCGACCCCAACAAAGAGTCCGATCATTGGGCCAAACGGTGGCAAAATGGGGATAAATAATATTGTCCCTAAAATTCCAATAAGTATTGATTTACCGTTTGCCCCACCAAACTTTGCTCCCAATAGACCGCTAGAATAATCAACTAATATCGAAATTGCCGTTATGATTAACAGAAATACAAGAGTCCAGTTAGATACTCCGTGAGTAAAAATTTTATATAAAATTGCGATCAGCGCCATAAGCGGAATTCCGGGAACGGCCGGAATTACAACACCAATAATTCCTGCCAACATCAAAATAATCGCGGATATAAAATAATAAATCATTTTATATTTTTGAGAGTCGGAAAGGCAATTACTTCTTTAATCGAGTACTGATCGGCCAAGATCATCGCAAACCGCTCAATTCCCATCCCCCAACCCGCAGTTGGCGGAAGCCCATATCTTAGCGCTTCGACAAAATTTTCATCCATCATATTTGATTCATCCCATCCCGCTTTACTCAATTTTACCTGCTCTTTGAATCGATCTTCTTGCTCTTGTGGATCGTTTTGTTCCGTGTAGGCCTTGATCAATTCAAATCCCCCACCGCAAACAAGTTGAAATGTTTGGGATTTTTGCGGGTCATCTTCTTTAGCTTTGGCTAACGGCACCAAAACCAATGGATGATCAATCACAAAAGTTGGTTGGATAATTTTTGGCCGAGAGACCTTTTTGTAAAGTTCGTCAACAAGTTTTGGCCAAACCTTAATCGCTTTAAAGTCAAGATTAATCCCTTTCTTGACAACTTCCTTTTTTAGCTCGTTAAACTTTGTAAATTTGTAGATAGAAATTCCGCAGTCCTTTTCGATCAGCGCATCAAAAGAAATTTTTGGATATGGTGGTTCGAAGTTTAGGTCCATATCTTGATATTTAATTTTTGTCTGACCGCAGACGCATTTAACGGTTGAGCTTATCAACTCCTCGGTAAATTTCATGAGGCCCTCGTAGTTTTGATAAGCCCAATAAAATTCCATCGAGGTAAACTCCGGATTATGCATATGCGACAAGCCCTCGTNNNNCTAAAGTGTCTTCCGATCTCAAAGACCTTTTCAAACCCGCCAACGACTAATCGTTTTAAATAAAGTTCGGGAGCAATTCTTAAATACATATCCTGATCCAAGATATTGTAGTGGGTTATAAAAGGTCTGGCCGATGCGCCACCCGGAATCGGTTGCAATATCGGCGTTTCAACTTCCAAGAATCCGTTTTTGCTCATAAAATTGCGAAGAGATGAAATCAGCGTGGATTTCATTTTGATATTGTCTTTTGCGGACGGGTTTATAATAAAATCCAAAAATCTTTTTCTGTAGCGCATTTCGACATCTTTAAGACCAAACCATTTATCGGGAACAGGAAGCAGCGTTTTACAGATTAATTTATATGATTTGACGGCTAGGGTAACTTCTTTTGTTTTAGTTACGAAAACCGAACCATTTGCCTCGATGTAATCGCCAGCGTCTAGTTTTTTAAGAAATTTATATTGTTCTTCGCCAAGCGTGTCGAATTTAAAATAAAATTGCATAACGCTTGATTCATCTTGCACATCAATAAATGTTGACTTGCCATGAGATCGAATTGAAACGATTTTTCCGGCCAAAAAAACCGCCGCGGGCTTTTTCTTTTTAGCCGTCGCGATTTCCATATCTTTTTGAACTTCAGAAGGATATGGGTTAATCCCCATTTTAAAAATATCTTTGAGCTTATGTTCTCTTGATTCGCTCTCTTTTTCGTTTGGCTCATTGTTCTGCATAGTGCTCCTTTTATAAAATCTTACCAGATATCCCCTCTTGCGGCAATCGCTGTAACATCTTCTTACAAAAAGAAATGCCCCGAGAGTTATTTTCGTCTGGAAAATACTCTCGGGGCATGAAACGCGATGAGGAACTGCCGCTCTAGCGGCTAGTTGCAGTTCCAGTTGTTGAACGGGTCGTTGAAGCCGGTGTAGCCGTGCGCTGTGGAGACCGATACCCACTTGGCATGGCCATCATAGAAGGCGAAGTTGTTGCCGGCGTTATGCTGACCTTTGAGGGTGGCACTGCCATTTGTACCATAGGTTGCGTTGCCGGGATCAACCCTAAGGTAGTAGCCGGTATACCACAGGTAGTAGTAACCGCCATCCACGAGCACGGCCGTCTCCGATGGTTTCTTTACCTGGGCTAGGGTGTGTGGGTAGTACCATTGACTGCAGATGTAGTTGTAGGCATATCCGAGAGTACTGCCACCAGCGTACAAGGTATGTCAAGTACCCATTTTTTAGACAAGCTGTCTGCACATTAGTTTGTTTTTCAAATTGTATTGCTCTATGAATTTTTGAGGCGACATTTTTAGTTTTGTGTGAATCCTTTTGTTATTGTAATAATAAATAGTTTGATAAATA
>JAPLVK010000009.1 GCA_026397175.1 Candidatus Berkelbacteria bacterium
ATACCTGATGATAAGGAGTAAAACAAAATACATTAGAACCTGTCCCGAGTATGTCCGAGGGATCGTCAAAAATGTTACCGAAAAGTTTATAAAATAGCGCTGCTGAATTGCCTTACAGGTTTATTTGCCGACAGGCCCACTATCCCGCCCGGACTTAAACAAACAACACCGATACTTGAGAAACAAACGAGGCAAACGCCGCCAAGTAGAAGCGCGAGCCACATTGGCCCAGGCCAGTCGCGACGAGCGTGAAATGCTCTCATCGCGTTTTCGTTCGAATCGTTGGTGATCCTGTACCATGTGATAGCTGACAAGCAACAACCGATCACAAAACCAACTGAAGCTGATGCCAGAAGCCAGATCAGCGTGGAATTGTGTGGCCACATTGTCAGCACCGCAGCCCATGCTACAGCCAAGACGATTCCGATTGCTATGCGCACTTCAAACCCTCCTCTTCAGGTTCCGCTAAGTCATCATCTGGTTCGGGGGGCCACATCAAGTGGCCAAAACCGATACCGATTAGAATCCACACCCAAGCGTTGCCATCCCCCAAACCGTCCAGGCGAAAGTCAAGCGCGACCACGGCTGCAGTTTTTGCTTCATTTTGGTCGACCGTCCTTTCTGAACTGTGCATTTTCGGGAAACGATGTAACGGCTCCGAGCAGGAATGCTGCTGCACAAGTGGCTATAACCACAGGCCCCCCAGTCGGGGCATGGGCGAGGTACCGCAAGCTCAAGATAACAACTGTTATCAAGAGTTGGATCAGACACAACATGAGTGCGAACTCGTGCCGATCCGACTTTATGACAGTGAGGGTGTACCCGACATATACGAATGCCGGAGGAAAACAGAGAAGATTAACCAACATCGGAGAAAATAAGTGCAGTGATGGGCAGCGATTCTGAATCATGGCGAAGAAGAAGATGAGGCCGATAAGTTGAGCAATCCAACTCGCGATCTGCAAAATACTGTAAGTTCTTCGCAGGAATCCTAATTTTGGTTTGAGTGCTATCTTGTCGAGTTCTCTAAGCAGCTCCATGTGCCCCATCCTTTCTTGTTTTTCTGATTGTCAACGATCGATCAGAAAATACTAGCAGATTTGATGTTATAAAGTCAAGAGGAATGGAAAAAGTTCATAAAGTGAAAAGTTCGTAAAGTTCATAAAGTAAAATACGAAAAGTTCTGGTTTGGAAGCGATAATCTGATATATTCGAAATTAATGAGTTATATAAAAAAATATTTGAAGCGTGCCAAAACCGCTGGAAAACTTTTGCGTTTCGTACCATTTTTAAAAATGGCCGCCCTTAATGGTTCAATAGTTCGTGGTGAGCAGACAAGAAAAAGTGATATTGATTTCTTGATTATTGCTCGGGCCGGCCGGCTTTATACGGCGCGGTTTTTTGCGACGGTTTTGATTCATCTAACGGGGTATCGCCGACATGGCAAAAAGATTGCCGGGAGAATTTGTCTAAATTGCTATTTAAACGACAAAAATCCGGACATAACGCCGAAGGATAAAGAGTCGCTTTTAAAAGTGGCGCGGGCTTACAAACATCTGATTTTGTTAATTGATAATGGCGTTTCGCGGAAATTTTTTAAAGTGAATAAATGGTTTTATAAGTTTACCGTTGCTGGCGAAAAGTATAGCCGCGATTTGCAGCAAAATTATTTTAAAAAATTTCCGCGAAAACCCAAGAGATGTTTTGAAAAATTACTAGCTGGAAGATTCGGCGATTGGGTCGAGAAAAAATTAATGAAGTATCAGGTTAAAAAAATCCTCGCCGGCAAATCCCCGCAGGACGAAATCGTCGCGACAGTTGGGGAAATCCGTCTGCACCCGAGAAAATAAGAGTAGAATTACGAATGGCGAATCACGAATTACGAATAATGAACTGTAAACGACCTATTCTATATACGATTTTTCTGTACAGAAAAATCGTATATAAAAATAAATGTATGTCATCTTGAACTTACCAAAAGGGCTTGAGCACTTGGCAAAATGACGGCAAAATGACGAAAAGAAAAAGCGGCGGTTTCGCTTTTCAGCTAAACCGCCGCTAGAGTTTGCCAGAATCATCTGGCTAGTTGCAGAATTCGACCTTGACGAAGCGCCAAGGGCCGGGGATCTGCGCGTTGATCGTGGGTGCGGCTTCGGCAATTTCGGCCGCCAGTCGAAGACAACCCGCGACATCCTTGGTTTTGGGCCACTCCGCTCTTTCGATCCAGTTGATGTGCTCTCCCAGAGCAGCTCTTGCGACATCCTGAACCGCGCCTTGGCTATGACCTTCGGCGAGTTCCTCTAGGAGCTTCGAGTGGTCGAAATCCTGCATGTCCATGTAGATCCGGACATTATATCCCGGCCTCGAATTCACACCATAGAAGAATGCAGTGAAATCGAATCGCTGTTGACAGCGGATTTCGGCGAGCTGGATGCCGAAGGGCAAAAACTCGCTGCCGTCGCCCAGACCGGAATCGGTCATCGGAACGAGGATGTTGTCGGTGTTGTCCCTTTGCCGTTTGCACCTGTGTTATCCTCCGTATTTCTGATTGTCAAAAAGCTTTTGCTGCGCAAAATATAGCAGAAGGAACATCTGGAGTCAAGGATAACAATGAGTTTATAAAGTTCATAAAGTAGAAAGTTCATAAAGTAAATTCGGATTTATACTTTAAAAACTTTACAAACTTATTTTGTCTCTTGACAAGTGTGCTTTACATTTGCTAAGTTTATTCTCCTACAAATAAAACCATTGCGAGATAAGGTTTTGCTTAAGACAATTGAGGCGCAAACAACAACCAAGGGCGGCATAATTTTGCCTGATTCGGCTAAAGAAAAACCGCAAGAGGCCAAAGTTATTGCGGTCGGAGAGGGTAAAATCGAAGACGGTAAGCTTGTCGAGCCATCAGTTAAAATCGGCGACATAGTGATTTATCCAAAATATTCCGGCGACGATGTCAAGCTCGACGGCGAAGAATACACATTAATAGAAGAAGAGAAAATTTTGGCAATAGTGGAAAAATAAATTAAATAATAAAAATAACCGTCCCCCTTCGTTCAATCTCTTTCAGTATTCTTACTCTAAGAAATCTGAAAATAGATTGAACTACGGAGGGACTTTCGGGAATTTCTTTCTGCCTTGAAGCGAAATTCTCGAAGCGGAGGAATTATGTCCAAACAAATCAAGTTTTCGGAAGATGCACGCGCGGGACTACGCAAGGGAATCGATATTCTGGCCGATACGGTCAAAGTAACACTTGGCCCTAAGGGGCGAAATGTGGTTCTAGACAAGGGCTTTGGTTCGCCGACCATCACCAACGACGGCGTGACGATTGCCAAAGAAATCGAGCTTAAGGATAAATTTGAAAATCTCGGCGCGCAACTGATTAAAGAAGTGGCCGAAAAAACCAACGATGTGGCGGGAGATGGCACGACCACAGCCACGGTTTTGGCCCAAACCATCATCAACGAAGGACTCAAAAATATTGCTGCCGGCGCAAACCCGATGTCCATGCGCCGTGGTATCGAAAAAGCAACCAAGGCCGCGATCGAATCGTTGAAAAAAAACGCCAAGCCGGTCTCGGGTAAAGAGGAAATTGCGCAAGTTGCCTCAATTTCGGCCGATAACAAACAGGTCGGCGCGTTGATTGCCGAGGTCATGGATATGGTCGGCCGCGACGGCGTGATTACGGTAGAAGAAGGAAACACGATCGGACTCGAAAAAGAAGTTGTCGAGGGAATGCAGTTTGATCAGGGCTTTTTATCTCCTTACATGGTCTCAGACACGACCCGGATGGAAGCGGTTGTCGAGGAGCCGGTGATTTTGCTGACCGACAAAAAAATCTCTTCGGCCCAAGAAATCGTGCCGGTTTTAGAGAAAATCGTGCAGTCCGGCAAGAAGGATTTGGTTATAATCGCGGATGATGTTGACGGCGAAGCGCTGACGACCATTGTTTTGAATAAATTGCGCGGGGTTTTCTCGGCACTTTGTGTTAAAGCGCCGGGCTATGGCGACAGGAAAAAGGAATCATTATCCGACATCGCCATTTTAACCGGTGCTCAAGTGATTTCGGAGGATACGGGGTTAACTTTTGATAAAGTTGAACTCGAAATGTTAGGCCACGCCCGACGAGTTATCTCCGATAAAGACAAAACCACGATTATTGACGGCAAGGGCGACGAAAAAGCGATCAAAACCAGAATCGCCGAGCTTAAAACCCAAATCGAAAAAACCGATTCGGACTTTGATAAAGAAAAATTGCAAGAGCGAATGGCGAAACTTTCAGGTGGTGTGGGAGTTATAAAAGCCGGTGCGGCGACAGAGATCGAATTAAAAGAGCTCAAACATCGCATCGAAGACGCCCTTTCGGCAACCAAAGCGGCAGTCGAAGAAGGAATTGTTTCGGGTGGCGGCGTGGCGCTGGTTGATGTGATTCGATCTCTAGACGAAGTTGAGGCCGCGGACGCGGACGAAAAAGTGGCAATCAAAATTGTCAAAAAAGCGCTTGAGGCCCCAATTAGGCAGATTGCGCAAAACGCCGGCATGGACGGCTCGGTTATAATCGAGGAGGTTCGAAGAAAAGAAAAAGGTGTGGGCTATAACGCCGCTACGGATGAATATGTTGATATGATCAAAGCGGGAATTATTGATCCGCTAAAAGTAACCCGATCGGCTCTGCAAAATGCGGCCTCGGTTGCGGCAATGGTTTTAACAACCGAAGCGGCCGTTGCTGATTTGCCGGAACCCACCCCGCCAGCCGGTACTCCCCAAATGCCAACGGGGATGGACATGGGAGGGTATTAAATCAAGGTCTAAAAGCTCTCGGCCAAAGGCCGATCCGCCTCTGGCGGAAAAAGTAGAGAATCAAAAAACTCGCCCTTAAGCGGGTTTTTTGATGGTGTTTTATCCGTACAACTGGCTGTGAGTTCCGATTGTGATAAAAATTATTTCCTCTTCGCTTATTTCCTTATAGACGGCGCGCAGATCGCCGGAGATATTAATACTTCTGTATCCTTGGTATTTGCCTATGAGGGCATGATTATTTAGCATTTTGTTTTTGGGCCCAGCGATGAATAATCTTATTTTTTCATCAACCGTTCTTTGCAATTTGAGATTAAGCTTTTTATACTCTCTTCTGAACTTTTTTCGAAATAGAACTTTCATTTTTGGCCCCCCTTAACCAAGCGATTGCATCATCAGCGTTATCAAATGCAGGAGAGAGATTCTTTCTGGTTGCGATATCCATCTCGGCCTCACCAAGGATATTTTCTAGATGGTGCGTCATGCGGCAGGTAGTCGAAAAATAAACCTCTTGGCCCCTAACAACCTGTTTGAGATAAGCGTTAACGATCGAGCTCAAGGATAATCCTAACTCCCGAGCGATTTTCTGCGCTTCTTCCTTGGTTTCTTGATCGGTCTTGATATTGATAACGGTTTTCATATTTACATTGTATATACTTCGTAAACTTATGTCAATAGATTCTGATGTTTGATATAATTGTGGCAAATAAAAAGGGGGAAGTTTGATAAAAACAATTGTCTATTGGTTTGTGGCAGGGGGGCTAATTGGCTACTTGATGTTTCTTTTTGGGCCTGTCGGCAAATAAACCTGTAAGGCAATTCAGCAGCGCTATTTTATAAACTTTTCGGTAACATTTTTGACGATCCCTCGGACATACTCGGGACAGGTTCTAATGTATTTTGTTTTACTCCTTATCATCAGGTATA
>JAPLVK010000019.1 GCA_026397175.1 Candidatus Berkelbacteria bacterium
CGGAAATACCTTCATGTTTTATACGAAATAGAATCTGATCTTTTATCTCTTTGGCAATTGGCTCTGACATGTTGTCCTCCTTGACACTTTTTATTGTGCCTATTCGCAGACTACATGTCTAATATACGGGGTACCTGCCCTTCCGATCACTGCAGAAAGCATCTTGACAATGTCGTTCTTATTTCCGGGGGGAACGAACTGACTCATGGCAATGTCCAGATTTATGTCCGCCAAAACGGAAAAGACCTGACCTTGCCGCTTGACAACAAGTATCACGACGAGATCAAAAATCCGGATGACCATAATCCGGCCGATGCCGGCTGCGAGGAACTTGTACAAAGCGAACCGCAGCTAATCATCACCAACAACTTCGTTGCCACAATGATGCTGTGTCTCTTTTACAGCGTTGTGATTTGCGGCAACGATCCGGGGGACGAGATCTATTGTGATGTTCTGACATGCAATGCCCGTGCAGAAACCCAACGCTAAAGTTGGACACCAAAGGAGGTCGCAAATGATCAAGGTTGAGTGTGGTGCAAATTCGGTGTCAGTGGCGGTAGGCCAGACCGTTGGTGAGATCCGGCGCGCCCAAGGAGACGCTCTGCACATCGCCGCCAACGCGAAGGCGTTTGTGGACGGCAGGGAGGTCAAGGATCGCTACCGCCCAACGGACGGTCAGATCCTCGGCTTCGTCGTTCCGGCCGGGCGCAAGGGCTAACACCCAAACGCCCACCAGCAGTACAAGGGCCATCTCCTCACAAGGAGATGGCCTTCTTTTTTTCCTAGTTTACGCGAGTTCTAATTTCGACTTAATGTAGTCCTTAATTTTTGAAATTTTAATACGGTCTTGCTTTAAGGTGTCGCGGTCGCGGATAGTGACCGACTCATCTTCCAGCGAATCAAAATCCACGGTTACGCAAAACGGTGTGCCGATTTCGTCTTGTCGGCGATACCGTTTGCCGATATTTCCGTTGTCGTCAAATTCGACTCGCATTTCCAACTTTAGACCATCAAAAATTTCTTTGGCTTTGCTAACTAATTCCGGTTTGTTTTTTAAAAGTGGAAAGACAGCAACTTTTATCGGCGCGAGTTTGGCTGGAAGTTTTAAAACAACTCTCTCTTCATCTTCGACTTTTTCCTCCGTATAGGCCTCACTCACTATCGCTAAAAATGTGCGGCCCGCTCCGGCTGATGTTTCGACAATGTGGGGAATATATCGCTCGTTGGTCTGCGGATCTAAATAATCCAAGTCCTGGCCGGAAAACTTTGAGTGCTGCGTTAGATCATAATTTCCTCTGGCATGCACGCCCTCGAGCTCCTTAAACCCAAACGGAAAATTATATTCAATGTCGTAGGCCTCTTTGGCATAAAAAACCAAATTTTCGTGTTTATGCCACCTTAAATTTTCTTTTTTTATCCCCAAATCAAGATAAAATTGAAGTCGTTTTTCTCTCCAAATTTCATAGTCCTTCATTTCATCTTCCGGTTTAACAAAGTACTGCATCTCCATTTGTTCAAACTCCCGAGTTCTAAAAATAAACTGTCGCGCGGTAATTTCGTTTCTAAAGGCCTTGCCGACCTGCGCAATTCCAAAAGGCACTTTGACTCTGGTCGAGTCCAGAACATTTTTGAAATTAACATAAATTCCTTGGCAGGTCTCGCCTCGCAAATAGACCGGGTCTTTAGTCCGGTCGTCGGTTAAATTTCCAAGATTTGATTGAACCAATAAATTAAATTTTTTGGCCTTGGTGAAGTCCTTGCTTTTGCAAAGCGGGCAAATAATTTTTTCGATATTATCATCAAATATTTTATTGATTTCTTCCGCCGACATTTTTTCGTCAGCGGAAATTCCTGCTTCCTCGAGCATCGTATCTAAACGGTGCCGTGTGTTACATTTTTTGCACTCGGTTAGCGGATCGGCAAATCCTCCGACATGGCCTGATGCCTCCCAAACCTTGGGGTGCATAAAAATGGCCGAATCAAGGCCGACAATATTGTCGTTTTCTTGTACCATTGATTTAAACCAAGCTGACTTAATATTATTTAAAAGCTCAACACCATACGGACCATAATCGTAAACCGCCGCAAAACCGCCATAAATTTCGGATGACGCAAATACAAAACCCCGCCTCTTGCAGAAGGATATGATTTTTTCCATTTGATTATTTTCGGCCATAATTTTTATTTAAAATGAAATTCCCTGGGAATTAATGGTGATAAGCGCGACAAAATTTCTCGGGGATTGGTTTTGATTATTTCGGCTAGCTCGTCTGCATAAACTGTATCATTTCCCTGTTTGCCGATCAAGACAACTTCATCGCCAACCCGGCACTGAATCCCCGTTACATCAACCATAATTGCATTCATAGAGACAACGCCGACCACTTTTGCCCTTTTACCGTCTATTAAGACCTCGCTTTTGTTTGAAAAATCCCGTGCGTAACCATCAGCGTAGCCAATCGGCACCACCGCAATTTTTTTGGGTCCTTTAGCAATATATGTCCGATCGTAACCGACTGACTCCTTATCGCCAACTCTTCTTATGACAGCAATAACGCTTTTAAGCTCCAAAGCCGGCATAAGCTCTTCGGTTTTATGGTCTATATCACAATATCCGTAGATTCCAAATCCGACTCTGACTGCATTAAATTGCGCCTCCGGATACAAAAAGACACCTTTTGTTGATGCCATATGCGCCATCGGTGGGGTAATTCGGTTTTGCTGAAAAGCAAAAAGAATATTTTGCATTTGTTGCATTTGAAGAGCGGAAAAATCACTATCGCTACAATCGGCAAAATGAGATCTGATACCTTCTATTTTTATGTGTTCTAACGATGCAATTTTTTGATAATTTGCCAGTGCATCATAAACCGGAAAACCATATCTGTTCATGCCGGTGTCAAAAACAACATCAACCTTTCCCCAAAGATTTTGTTTTTTTGCTTCGCGAGATAAATTGAAAGCGACCTCGAAATCGTACGCGGAAATCGTGATATCAAAATCAATCACTTTTCTAAATTCGCTCGGGTCAACATAGCCCAAAACCAAAATCGGCGCTTTAATCTTGGCGACCCTTAAGGCGATTGCTTCCTCGAGTGTTGCACAAGCCAAAATATCGGCGCCGGAGGTCCAAATTGCCCTCGAGGTCTCGATCAGACCGTGGCCATAAGCGTTTGCTTTTACAACACCAATAATTTTGGTCTCGGGGTAAATCAGTTTTTTGATTACCCGAAGATTATTTGTGATGGCGTTAAGGTCAACTTCGATCAAATTTGTCATTTAAAATATTTTTCTGATTTATTCTACAATACCTTGTCTGGCAAAATTTTGCCAAAATGCCATTCAAAATAAAGACGAATAATTTTATAAAGATTTTCGAATGTTGTCTGATTGATTTTGGCCTTGGAAATTTTTGAAAACGGCATCTCAAGCATTAATCGAAACAATTTAATCTCATCTGCTTGAACATTTAAGGACTCGCCGTCTTGGCATCTGCAATGGATTAACCCGCCTTTCGGGGAAAAAAATAATTCCGGTTCCCGAATAACCTTTTTATGACAAATAATGCAATTTTGCAGTTCTGGCAAAAGTCCGAGGTCCGAGACGACATTGGCCAGAAAAGCAACAAACAAAAGTTGATCTTCCCGTTTAGATAAATTTTCTACAGCTTTTTTTAAGACCTCATAGGTCTTGGGATGAGAAACGCCGACTTCGAATAATTTATCAATAACCTTAAACATAAAACCAAGTAGTTGCGTTTTGTGATAGCGGCCGCGAACGCCTTCCGGAGAAAAAATCGGGGTGGCTTCTGTCAACAAATCCAATGACTTGCCGCGGACAATATGAAAAATTCCGATTGAACCAAGATCAGAAAAGTACGATAATTTTGAGCCGGGACGACGAGCGCCTTTCGCTAAGACCTCAACTTTCCCTTGTTCTCGAGAAAACAAAGTTAGAACTCGATCTTTCTCCGAAAAATTTCTTCGCCGGATAATTATTGCGTTGACTTTGTAAGATCTCATTGACTCTAAACTAACAGATAATCAAGCCCTCGAAAAGGGCCGACTCATCTAAAAAAATAGAGAATCGGACAATCCTCGCAATTCATCTAAGTTGCCCTCGGCGTTTTAGAATCTTTTCTGCCTCTTCTTTTTCTTCAAGAGTATTTATCCCTAACGCTTCGTCTTCGTCATCAATTTCAACCGTATCAACTTTTTTACCGTCTTTAATCGCAATTTCTACAATCGTATTAACATAATATTCTTTTTTAACTTCGCTTAAAGGAATTTTGGGCAAGGTTTTAAAGAGCCAAACATTATCAACGGCAAAAACACTCGGACTTTTTTCTTTGATCTTTAGCTCCTCCTCGGTCGCCTCGGGAACTTCTTTGACACCCAGAACTTTTCCGGTTTCATTTCTAATAATTCGGCCATAACTTTCAAATCTAAATTGGCTATTAACAGAAGCAAATGCAAGGGTTAAACCCTTATCAACCACCTCTTTGATCATTTTTTCAAATGTTTTTGATGAATATAGGGCGTGATCCCCGTTAACAATTAGAGCAATTCCCTCTTCATTTCCAATCAATGACTCGGCTTGACGCACAGCATGGCCAGTACCAAGTTGCTCTTTTTGCCAAATATACTCCGCCTTCTCACCCAGATAATCAATGACTTGATTACCCAAAAAACCGACCACAACAATTATTCTATCGATCAGTCCTTTTTCTTTGAGTTCGACAAATGGCTCAATCGCCCATCCGATAATCGGTTTACCCGCCACTTCAAACATAACTTTTGGCTTGTCGGTTGCGCCGATTCTGGTTCCTTTTCCAGCCGCCATAATAATAGCAAAGACCTTTTTGTTTTGGATCATAATTTTTTCCTCTCGAGAAAAATATATCAAAATTTATGAGTTAAAGCAAAGGGCTCGGCAAACTCTCCCGTTTGCCGAGCCCGTGAGGCATTTGACCTTGTCAAACACCTGAAACTATTACTACCACTACTTTTCGGTTGCGATCGCGAACAAAAGATGTGCAACGCGATCCAGTTGCGATTCATCCACTTCTTCGCTTGCCCCACACTTACAGACACGACGAAGCTTGCCATCCGAGCATCTGCACAAGTGAGCAGATCGGTTGCACCAGGGACCAATACAGGGAGAACTTGGTGGCTGATTTTTTTGGGTTGCTTCGGCTATGGTCATTTCCACCCACCTTGACTCACAATTGCCCTTGTGTAAGAACAGTTGGAACAACGAAACACGGGTTGTTTACCTCCCCCAAATGCAGGACCATATCTTTCTTTGTACATTGTCAATTGCCCCTCTTGGCAATCCGGACAAACCGTCTTGTCGGAAATTAGCACAAGGGCAGGAGAATATGGTCTATCTTTTTCTACAAAACTACCAATTACTTCTTTGTTTTTTCCACCCACAACCAGGTAACCATCTCTGTCTGGTATAAGGACTTCCCAGAAGACACCCATCCCGGATAAATGAGAGACAAAAAGAATTTGCGCTCTCTGGGTTAAACAACCACAGACGATAATTCTTCCTCCGGGAGAAACCCAAAGATGCTCGTTTTGTATGACATGCTTCACTATTCCATCAAGCTTGTCTTGCTCTAAACAAAGCGGCAAATCAACAATAAGTCGCTGCACAACAACTCCACCGAGAGATTCTCGTACAACCTGTAGCTGATAGTTCATCTTACCCTCCATGTCAATGTGCTTTTTTTTATCTTGTGAGCATTCAACGGATCCCGTTAAATGCTCACAAATAAAAAACCGGCGCGAGGCCGGATTGATATATTTTTATTTTTCTATAAACTAATCTATCCGGCCCCTTGCGTCGGTAAAATAAAACCAAAAATAAAAATATTGCTTAATCATTAAGATTAATTTATCACAAAATATTATCTTTGTCAAAAAAATATTTTAATTAGCTTTGGCAGGCAGGGCAATAGTAAGTTCCGCGTCCATTTAATTGAATTTTCTTAACCAAACCCCCGCAATCACATTTTTGTCCGGCTTTATCATAGACCTTAAAATAATTTTGCATTGTGCCTTTTTTGCCTTCGTGATTTACATAATTTCTAATCGAAGCACCTTGCTGCTTAACTCCAAGCTTTAGCGATTGCAAAATTGCATTATATAAACTGCTGATTTCGCCTTCTGATAAAGATGCTGATTTACGACTAGGGTCGATTCCAGCTAAATAGAGCGCTTCATTCGCATAGATATTTCCAACCCCAGCAATTAATGCTTGATCCATCAATATTTTTTTGATGTTTGAACTCTTGTTTTTTTGGGCAATCATAGACAAATATTCTTTATTAAATTCATCAGAAAATGGCTCCGGCCCAAATTCTCCTTTGGTCATCTTGTCAACTTCATCATCTTTTAGAACTCTTATTGTGCCGTATCGAATCAAGTCGTTGTAAAATAGTTTTCCTCCGCCAGACAAATCAAAGATTATTCTCGTATGAATATTGGGAACTTCAATAAAAAGTTCCCTCGATTGATGTCCACCCGCAATTCGATGTGTTTTATCTTTAAAGATCAATTGTCCGGTCATTTTTAAATGAATTACGATATTTTGATTATTTTCTAATTTAATTATTATAAGCTTTGCCCTTCTTTTTATATCCAAAATTTTTTGACCAATTATCTTTTTTTCGTCGCCGACAAATCTTTTTCTATCTAAAAACTTAATTGAGGATATTTTTTGACCAATCAAAAATCCTTTTAATCCACCAACTATTGTTTCGACTTCCGGTAATTCAGGCATATGCGCTTCGCTTAGTTAAAAGTTTATAAAGTTTCTAAAGTAGATTCGGTAACTATTTTTTTCAGATTTTCTTTGGCTAATAAAATCGCAAGGGAGGTGCCTATTGAAATTATCTTTTTCTCGTTTACCATTTTGACTGCTTCGTCTAATTTGATTTGGACAATTTCGATATTTTCATTTGGGTCTGAACTTACAACCGGTCCGGGAATCTTTACCGCATTTTTACCAATAAACATATGAATCTTGCGATTAAGCTGCCCCATGGTCTCAAAAAATTCACCGAGCTTAATTAGTCCGATGCACTCATAGCCCGTTTCTTCGGCAAGCTCTCTTTTGGCACATTCTTCAATAGATTCGTTGGGGTTACCATGTCCTGATGGAAATTCCAGTGCAATTTGGTTTGGCAAATAACGGAATTGGCGAATCATGATCAGTTTTCCGCTGGGAGTTATTGGCACAATCATTGCCGAATCAGCACTATCCCAATACAGCCAGTCAATCTTACGGCCATCAGGCAACTCAACCAAATCTTTATTGACTTTAAAATATTTATGATCAAAAACCCGTTCTGTCTTAATTTTCTTCCAATTTTTCATATCAATTTAATATAACCAAATTTATCCGAAACATGAAAGTTCGGTGGGTCCTGCAAAGTTGGGATCCATGACTGAAAACTGTTTTGCTTCGGGTAGCCGTCAATGCGAAAAAAGTTTGCGCAAAAAACACTGCCCGATTTTGCAGGATTTACACCGATTGATTTCCAATCAATAAAAACCTCTGTCCACCATGCCCCAACCTTAAATTTGGGTTTTTCTTCTCTGATTTTAAAACTCTGGGCAAATTTTAGTCCCTCGCAATCCCAACCAACACTTACATCAAAACCCTTGTCGTGCCGGTTGCCGGTTGGATTTGAAATTTTGGCATCAAATTTAACACCGTTGGGTGAAAACTGAAATTCAAAATAATTTTTCGGAATTTTTCCGCCCTGCGCAATAAAAACCTCTACAACCTCTTCGTTATAAATCGGGTCATCATCATTTTTATATGTCCCCCAAATGTGATCGTCCTCGGCCTCATACAAAAAATAAATCCCTTTTTCGGACCACAGCGCGCGAACTCGACATTTTTTTTCGACATCCTTGCCAGTGACAGAGTCAACCAAAAAAACTTCTCGCGGTTTCTGCCAAGCAGATTTTTCGGAATTGCCGTCTATTCTAAAGTCATAAGTTTTTTTAACTTCAAGAGTCATTTGATAACCTCAAGCCCATGATGAGTATTGCAAATGTAAGGATTTCCTTTGATACCGGTTTTTTTTCTATACATTTCTTCGATCTCTCCCGCAAAATGTTGTGCCGTTCCTTTTTTAACAAGATTTAAAGTGCAGCCACCAAAACCTCCGCCAATCATTCTGCAGCCAATAAGACCTTTTATTTTATGCGCAATCTCTACCGCCTCATCAAGCTCTTTGCACGAGACCTCGTAATCGTCTCTCAAACTTTTGTGGCATTCGGCCATTGTTTCACCAATTTTTTCGAAATCATCCTTTTTGAGATAATTTTTCATTTTCAAAACCCTCTCGTTTTCTGTGATCGGGTGTTTGGATCTTCGGTAGATAAGCTCGCCTTCCTTCTCACCATATTTTTTAATAATTTGGGGCTTTGCGGTCTCTAGCATCTCGAAGGTAACATCGCGAAGTTTTTCGATTTTTTTGTTTTTATACAGTTCTTTCATTACTGATATGGCCTCGTGCGCCTGTTCTCTTCTTAGGGCATAAGGAGAATTAATCTGTTTGTGTCTAATCGTAGTTTCAAAAACAACTAGCTCGATATTTTTTGGAATAGGAATGATTTCGTGGGTAAGAGCTCGACAATCAATCATAATTGCGCTGCCTTTCTCGCCGTTTGCTATGCAATATTGATCCATAATCCCACCGTTTGTGCCATACCACCACTCGGCTTCGCAGGCAATTTGCGCAATATCTTTGCGGGAAAACCCAAGATTATAAATATCGTTTAAGATATATGCAAACCCCGTGGCCAAACTCGAAGAAGACGAAAGGCCGCTGCCAATAGGAATTGTGGAATGAATAGCAAAATCCACTCCACCAAAATTCTTACCTTTCTTCTTTAAAACCTCCACCACTCCTTGTAAATATAGCATCCATTCAAATTTCGTTCTTTCGCTTGAAGAGATCGAAAACTGGCCCATTTCGTCAAATTTTTCGGTGTAGCCCCTAACTTCGCCACCATTTTTCTTGACCGACCAAGTGATACCAAGATCAATTGCGGCCGGCATCACAAACCCATCGTGATAATCGGTGTGTTCGCCGATAATATTAACTCGCCCCGAAGACCAATAATATAAATCCGGTTTTTCGCCAAATTTCTCTTCGAAAATTTTGCTGCTTTTTTCTATCATTTTTTTAATTATTATCTTTTATCCGTAACTTAATTCTTACAGGATCCGCAGCAAAAATCAACAATCAGTCAAACAATAGCTCGTTTATGGCTTTAGTGTTTTTCTGTGTAATTTTTCGTAATAGCCCTTCGCAAAACGGTGTGCTTCGTCGCGGACTTGTTTGAACAATAAAATATCTTTGCGAGGTATGACTTGTGAGGTTATAAGTTCATCTTTTTTTCTATCCGGGCCTTTGGCCAGACCGATCACGGGGATATTCAAACTTAATTTTTTCAAGACCTCCGTTGCGATATTTACTTGGCCGCGGCCGCCATCAATTAAAATTATATCCGGCATGGGCCAGTCGTTGCGAATCCGTCTCGTCAAAACCTCTTTGATCATCGCAGTGTCATTTGCTCCATTGATCGATTTAATTTTAAATTTTCGATATTCGCTTTTTTCGCTCACTCCGTCAATAAATACCACCATTGAACCAACGGCGTAAGCACCCGAAATGTTTGAAATATCATAACCCTCAATCCGATTAAAAACCGTTACGGGATTATCTCGCGAGATGATAAACATTTGTTTTATATGATTCAGTGCATAGATTTTGTCGCGAATTTTAGCCGCTTTTTCGTATTGTAAATTTTTGGCAGATTGTTTTAACTCTTTTTTTAAAGCCGATAAAACCTTCGATTTTTTGCCCTCAAAAAAATCCCGGACGGAGCGGACATTTTTTTTATAATCGGCTACCAAAATTCTTCTTTCGCAAGGCGCATCGCAGAGCCCAATATAACCGTACAAGCATTTTTTCTTTGGCATAACTCTGCAAGATCGAAACGGGATTATTTTTCTAATTAGTTCTAGTGCATCCGAAACCGATTTTGTGGATAAAAATGGACCATACAAAACCGGCGATTTTTCTAAGTGTTGCAAATCGGTTTCTCGGATCAATTCGATTCGAGGATATTTGTCGCGAGTGATGTGGACATAAATTCGGCTCTTATCGTCGCGTTCCTTTATATTATATTTGGGAGAATATTTTTTTATTAATTGGGCTTCTAAAAATAGTGCATCAAGCGGAGAGTCGGTTTGTCGAAATTCGATATCGACAACTTCCTGCATTTGTTTTTGGGTCTTTGATTCGAGTCCAGTGTTATAATACGATCGTACTCTTTCTTTTAGGGATGTTGCTTTGCCAACATAAATAATTTCCCCGGATTTATTTTGCATTAAATAAACACCGGGAGAGTCAGGGAAATTTTTAATTTTTTCGTTAATCTCCATCGTGTAGCACTCTCTGCAAAAAATGACCCGTTGAAGACACTTTAATTCCAGCAATCATTTCTGGCGTTCCGGCAGCAATAACTTTTCCGCCCAAATCGCCGCCTTCGGGGCCAAGATCAATAATATAATCGGCGGTTTTAATGACATCCAAATTGTGCTCAATAACCACTACGGTATTTCCTTGATCTACCAATCGGTTTAAAACCAATAATAGTTTATTTACATCTTCAAAATGCAGCCCTGTTGTTGGTTCATCTAAAATGTAAAGTGTTTTGCCGGTTGATCTTTTGGAGAGTTCCGTTGAAAGTTTGATTCGTTGCGCTTCCCCACCGGAAAGTGTCGTAGCCGGCTGCCCTAATTTGATATACCCCAATCCGACATCCTGTAAGACCCTCATTTTGTCGTCAAGGTTTGGAATGTTTTTAAAGAAGTCCGTTGCTTCATCAACCGTCATGTCCAAAACCTCCGCAATGCTCTTTCCTTTATATCTAACTTCGAGTGTTTCGCGGTTATATCTTGCGCCCTTACAAACATCACAAGGAATAAAAACATCTGGCAAAAAATGCATTTCTATTTTTAAAACACCGTCGCCGTTACATTTCTCGCACCGTCCACCTCCGGAATTTTGCGAAACATTAAAAGAAAATCGTCCGGGTTTATAGCCCCTTAACTTTGACTCGTTTGTCGAGGCAAAAAGTTCTCGAATAAGATCAAACGATTTTGTATAAGTCGCCGGGTTTGACCTTGGAGTCCGACCAATTGGCGATTGATCAATATCAATAATTTTATCAACATTTTCCTTGCCTTCGATTGATTTAAATTTCCCCGGTTTTTCCCAGCTTTTGCCAATTTCCCTAGCCAACCCCTTAAACAAAACATCGTTAACCAGTGTTGACTTGCCACTGCCAGAGACACCCGTGACGGTAATAAACATATTAAGTGGAAATTTAATATTAAGATTTTTTAAATTATGCTCGGAGGCGCCGCGAATCTCTAGATAATTTCCGGTTAATTTTCTGCGATTATCCGGCAATGGAATTTTTTTATCTCCCCTTAAATATGCGCCGGTCAGCGAATTTTGGCTTGAAACTATATCTTTAAGTTCGCCCTCCGCAACAATCTCTCCACCTTTTATGCCAGCGCCCGGGCCGACATCAACAATATAGTCCGCCTCAAGCATTGTTTCTTCGTCATGTTCAATTACAATGACCGAATTACCAAGATCGCGAAGATTTTTTAGTGTCTGCAGAAGCCGTCGGTTATCTCTTTGATGCAAACCGATTGATGGTTCGTCCAAAACATACAAAACGCCAACTAGACCAGACCCGATTTGCGAGGCAAGGCGAATTCTCTGCGTTTCGCCGCCAGACAATGAATTGGCATAGCGGTCTAGGGTCAAATAATTTAGTCCGACATCAACTAAAAATTTTAATCGTGAATAAATCTCTTTTATTAATCTGCTTGCAATCATTTTGTCGTTTTCATTTAAGTTAATATTCTCAAAAAATGACATCGCGTCTTGAATTGACATCGAAACAATATCATCAATTGACTTATTCGCGACTTTTACGGACAAGGCATTTTCTTTAAGCCGTTTTCCACGACATTTTTCGCAAGGCATTTTCGACATGTATTTTGAAATTTCTTCCTTAATGGCATCGGAATCGGTATTTGAAAATCTTTTTTCCAAAAGTCCGACAATGCCATTAAACTTAATGAAAAAACTTCGGGAGTGTCCGTGAGCAAAATATTGAACTGGCAGCGACTCCTCAAAGTCCGAACCATATATAAGATAGTCCCTTTGACTTTGGCTTAAGTTTTTGTAGGCAATATTGGTCTTGGCGGAAACTTCCTTGGCAGCTGCTCTGATAATTGAACCGTAATAATTAAATGGCGAATAACTCCACGGCAAAACTGCACCTTGCTCGATTGTTTTGGTTTCATCCGGAACAATTAGGGCTGGATCAACTTCTTGCTTATAGCCCAAACCCAGACATTCTTCGCATGCGCCATACGGACTATTAAAAGAAAAAAGTCGCGGCTCTAGTTCCTCGAAAATATGGCCATCGGGACAGGAAAATTTTGTCGAAAAAGAAATGCTGTCGTTTGACGATCGTATGTCAACAAGACCTTCGGCTTCTTTTGATGAAATTTCGATTGCTTCGTTTAGTCGGGTTCTAACTTTTTTGTCTGATTGATCGGCCCCGATCGAAATTCTATCAATTAAAATTTCGATATTATGCGTTTTATATCTCTCTAATCGCTTTGATTTTTTAAGATTGTAAGCTTTTCCATCAATTAGTACCGTCTCATAACCCCTATGGAAATAGTCATTTAAAATCGCCAGATAGTCCCCTTTTCTGCCGCGAACTATTGGGGCATAAATTTCGATTGTCTTATTTTTAAACTCATCCACAATTAAATCCGATACTTCATCAACACCATATTGTTGAACTTTCTTACCATCTATCGGACAATATGCCTGACCGACTCTGGCAAACAGAACTCTTAAATAATCGTAAATTTCGGTTACCGTACCAACTGTCGAACGAGGATTTTTGGAAACCGCTTTTTGATCTATTGAGACCGCTGGAGATAACCCTTCGATATAATCCACATCCGGTTTTTCGACTTGCCCCAAAAACTGCCGGGCGTAACTTGAGAGCGATTCAATATATCGGCGTTGGCCTTCAGCAAAAATCGTATCAAACGCCAAAGACGACTTGCCCGATCCGGACAAACCCGTAATAACCACGAGTTTATTGCGTGGTATTTTGACATCAATATTTTTTAAATTGTGCTCGCGAGCACCTTTTACAAATATGTAGTTTTGTTCCATAGAGTATATTTTAAATTATATACGAACAAATTGCAAACATCCACTCAAAAATATCGCACTTTATGTGCGATCGCACATAAAGTGCGATATTGGCATAATAAACTTTAAATAAAAATAGGCCGATTTTTATTTACGGGTTTTGGCCTTTATTCTATTGTAAATCCCAAGTCCTATCCAAAACCCGAAGAAAAATATAAAAAATAAAATTATCGAAAATGGTCGCAAGAAAGGATAATTTCTCCACAATCCAACAGCTCCGCTAAGAGTGAGCATTGTGATCAAAATTATAACCGCTGAACCCAAAATATTATAAAAAAGAAATGGAAGAACTTTTATTTCGCCGATTCCTGTCAAATAGCTTGACCATGGTCTGATATAACCGACAAGTCGCGAAATGAAAACCGCAAAATCACCATATTTTTTCATCCATTTTGCAAAGATGGTTTGCGCCTTTTTAAGACGAGAAGAGTCCTGATTGATTAAATGAATTCTATCTGCAAAATATCTGCCCAAGAAATACGAAACAATACTGCCAGCGGTTTTTCCGAGTAAAATTATCGAAAAAACCTCCGTATAATTTGCCGAACTGGAAATTACCATTGACTGACCGACAATAAAACCAACTTCTGTCGGCAAGGGAAGCCCGAGATTTTCTAAAAACATTAACAGGAATATTCCCCACAGACCATATTGCCCAACAAAGTCCAATGTCGTATGAATAATCGATTGATAATCCATCAATTTGCTCCGTTGGTCATAAATAGCTCATTACGGCGTACAAAATCAAGCAAAACCCGATGCAGAATCGGATTAGTCATTTTTAGTTGTGATTTATATTTTAAAATTGCTTCTTCTTTTTGGTTCTCTTCGTCAGAAGTGAGTGAGAGCTTATACCAACTATCGGTAAACGAAATTAATCTGGCTGGTGGCAACAGATAAGCATCTGGCTTAAGTCCGGCTGGAGAAGGATATTTTAGAAAATTATAATGGATTAAATAATAAATTATTTGGTTATTGAGATTTTTGTCCGCTGCTATTTGCTGCAGCAAAGTACCGATCATTTTATGATCTGCGTGAGTATCTCGAGGGTGTGGAGCAACGATTAGCGTCGGTTTAAAGTCATCAATTTCTTTTTGTAAATCGGCCTTCATCTGAATATTTTCCTGATCCGTGTGTTTATCTTTGTCTTGACCTTCCGGAAAGTTTAAAAACGAGACATCTGACTGGAGAACACCTAGGGTTGATAAAGCCGAGAGGGATTCTTGTTTTCTGATTGCTCCGATTTTATGCTTGTTACAATCGGTTACAATAACCACTTTAACTTGACTCCCCTCTTTTGTTGCGCGGTCTATCAGCCCGCCAGCCCCGAGTGTTTCGTCATCGCAATGAGGTGCAAAGACAATTATTTTTTGATTTTTATGGCTTTGGGAGAGCTCGGCAATTGTATTTATAGCTTGTTGAGGCAAAGTCATAAACATTCTGAAATAAATGCTATAACCAAACCCTGCGGCAATTAAAATCAATACAATCATTAGAATATGTCGGCGGCGAAACGAAACAGTAAACAGTGGTTTATTGCTTGATACCTTCATTATTTTTTATTCTAACAGGTTAACCGTCACTTTCCAAACTATCTTACTTTATTAAAAAAACCGGCGGCACCTTTAAGCTCGATAACCTGATCTCGTAGGATGGCCGCTTCTTCGAATCTCAAATCAGTCGCCGCTTGCTTCATTTCCTTTTCCTTGTTGTTAATTAACGATCGTATATCTACTTTGGATAAATCTTCTTCGATCGGGTCAAGAGCATGCCCTTGGATCTCTGCGGCAATTGATTTTATTTCTTTTTCGATTGATTTTGGTGTGATATGATGGTCCAAATTATATTGGACTTGAATTTTCCTTCTGCGATTGGTTTCAGAAATAGCCCTTTCCATGGAGCCGGTTTTAGAATCGGCATACAAAATCACTTTTCCATTAATATTTCTGGCCGCTCTTCCGATTGTCTGAATTAAAGACATTTCCGATCTCAAAAACCCTTCTTTGTCAGCGTCCAAAATTGCCACCAGAGAGACCTCGGGCAAGTCAAGCCCTTCCCTCAACAGATTTACCCCGATCAAAACATCAAACTCCCCTTTTCTTAAAGCAGTCAAAATTCTAATTCTTTCGAGTGTTTCAACATCCGAGTGCAAATACCGCACATTAATTTTCTTTTCCTGCAAAAAGCTCGTCAGATCCTCGGCCATTTTTTTGGTCAAAGTGGTAACCAGCGTTCTTTCTTTATTTTTGACCCGCTCTCTAATTTCTAAGACCAAATCGTCAATTTGGCCTTTGGTGGGTTTGATAATAACCTCCGGGTCAACCAGTCCGGTCGGTCTAACAATTTGCTCCACAATACCATTTTGCGCCAAACTAACCGGATGGGTGGATTTGGCAATTTCATATTTTGCAGGCGTTGCCGAGACATAAATGGTCTGTGACATTTTTTGTTCAAACTCTTCAAACTTTAACGGGCGATTATCTTTGGCCGAGGGCAAGCGAAATCCAAATTCAATAAGTGAGTTTTTTCTGCTTTTGTCCCCCTCGTACATTCCTCCGATTTGCGGGATCGTAGCATGCGACTCGTCAATTACGAGCAAATAGTCCTTTCCCCATTTTTCCTCAAAATAGTCAATTAGGGTATATGGCGCGCTCCCCGAAGAGCGATTTTCAAAATATCTGGAATAGTTTTCGATCCCATTGCAATATCCGATCTCGCGGATCATTTCGATATCATAGCGCGTTCTCCTGGACAACCTCTCTGCCTCTAGGATTTTCCCCTCTTTTCTAAAATATTTAAGTCGCTCTTCCAGATCGTTTTCAATTTCTTTGAGTGCCCTTTCTTTAACATCTTCGGGTATTAAGTAGTGACCCGCCGGAAAAATATCCAAATTATTTAATTTTTCGATAATATTACGATTGGTTTTATCCAAAACATCAATGGATTTAACTTGATTTTCACTACAGCGGATTAGATAAATCACTTCTTTATCGGCCGGCATGATTTCGATATTTTCGCCTCGTGGACGAAAAGAACCCCTTTTGAGTTCCAAGTGCTCTCTGGTAAATCTTAACGAAATTAATCTCTGCATAAAGTCATGGCGGTCAAACTGATCGCCAGCGCTTACACTAATCGTATTTGCTTGATAAAATTCAGGAGACCCCAAACCATAAATACAAGAAACCGAGGCCACAATAATCGTATCTCGATTTGACAAAATTGATTGCGTTGCCGCATTTCGAAGTCGGTCAATCTCGTCATTTACCGTCGCCTCTTTTTCGATATATGTATCTGAATTTGGCAAATACGCCTCCGGCTGATAGTAATCATAGTAGCTTACAAAATAACCGACATTATTTTCTGGGAAAAATTCTCTAAATTCTTGAGTAAGTTGCGCCGCCAAGGTCTTGTTGTGAGCAATCACTAAGGTTGGTTTTTGGGTTTGCTGAATAACATTGGCGACAGTAAAGGTCTTTCCACTTCCAGTCACACCCAATAGAACCTGATTGCGTGTATCGGACTTTATACCTTTGACCAACCCCTTAATAGCTTTTGGTTGATCTCCAGTTGGCTTGAAGGGACTTTTTAGCTTAAACTCATTCATAATCAAAAAGTATATCAAACATTTAGATATTTAAAAAGAGTAAGTTCGAATAAACTAGAACGGAGAAATTTTATTTTTCGATCAGATTGGCGAGCGCCGGTCGCAACTCAACTTGTTTGCCTTCAACTGTGCCCTTTAGAACATATGACTTTTTATCGTCTGACGGTGTATATTCAATGCCAGTGGGAATATCTTTGATATATTTGGGCTTGAGATCATCAAGATTGGCCGGATATTTGCCGTTTGAAATCCCGTAAAAATCCAGTCCCTGCTGAACCGCCATAACTGGGGCATATGACTTTTCGAACTTGGCAAACTTGTAACCGCCATAAGAGAATGTACCCAAAACAACCAATGGAATAACCCCAACCAAAATTGTAATTACCCATTTGGCGATAACCGACCACCTTGCCAAAAACCACATCACTATAACTCCAACTGGTGGAATGTAAAAAAGCGCTAATACCGAGACAATATCTCTCCACGAGTCCGTTTTGACATCATTAGATTCCATATTTCCCTCCCGGGTAGTGAAAATTTGATTATTTTTCAAATAATTAACTGATATTTTTATTATATCTAATATAATAATTTTAAGCTAACATTAACGATCTTTAATAAAATAAGATAATTTATCAAATTTCTACTACCCGGCTCCGCTTGAAATCCCGATTAGAAAACAAACAGGAGGGCGCTTTAATTTATTATTTTCTCTATTTTACCACAAAATTGTAAATGCAAGAACTTATCGTTTGAGTTGAATAACTTCCTCCAAGTGATAAGATAAAACCATGAAAGTTATCACCTTTGGAACATTTGACCCGCTTCATAAAGGACACGAGAATTTTTTGAAACAGGCCAAAAAACTTGGGTCCCTGGTTGTGGTTGTGGCGCATCATGACAAAATTAGACAAGAAAAAAACCGTAACCCCCGAGAAACAGATTCTGAAAGAATAGCTAAAGTAAAAAACTTAAAAATTGCCGACAAGGTTATTCTTGGAGAAAAAGGAATTCAGTTTGGGCTTCTCGAAAAAATAAACCCGGATATAATCGCGTTAGGATATGACCAAAAAATACCCGAACCCTTGAAAAATAAGGTAAAAAAGTATAAAATTGTTTCGTTAAAGCCATATAAGCCGGAAATTTATAAGTCAAGCAAGATAGCCACCAGCAATCAGCCGCCAGCTTCCAGCAATATGGCCTCATCATCTAGTGGTTAGGATACCAGGTTTTCATCCTGGACACAGGGGTTCGACTCCCCTTGAGGTCACCAACTAATTTTTAATTCAGTCAACTGGACGAGATTTGCGGTACCGCCCGCAAATCCCCCTTGGGGTCACCAGTTAGAAAATTGATCTAAAAAAAGAAATAACCTGAATAAAAGTACGCTAGACTCAACATCTTACTTCTCTGCAATCAAGTGAATCCAACTCACCTCTGATCGGCCTGCAGGATCGGATTCCAATTTGATTTCGATAATTTCGAAACCCGCTTGTTTGACTAATTTACTTATTTCATCCTGAGCAAAGAAGCTAAAAAATCTTTTGTGTCCGGCAGATAATTTGTCTTCGACAAGCCTTTCGCAATTTCCTTCTTTTACAGCAATATATATCCTGCCTTCTGGTTTCAAAATTTCAAATAAATCACGCAAAACCTTTGGCATTTCTTTTTTGGGAATATGCAGCAAAACTGCGTTCGCCCAAATCCCATCAAACAAGTTCTTGGGCAAATCAAGATTCATTAAATTCATTTTCTTAAACTCTGCTTGCGGAATTCTCTTTCGTGCGATCCGAATAAACTTATCGACTGTTTCAATCCCTACAACCTTAAATCCCGCTTTGACAAATTTTTCGCTGTCGCGGCCGCCGGCACAACCAACATCGAGAATTAAACCATTCTTCGGCAACAATTTAATGAAGCTATCGAAATAATGTGGGGTGAGCTTTTCAATCGATTCGAGATACCTCTCCCCCAATTTATCGTAGGTTTTTTCAAGCTTTCTGCAAATGTCGTCTGATGAATTGTTCATTTTATTTTACTCAAGTCCTCGTTTATGATAATCGGCTTAACCGATTTGATTTCGTCAGAATATGACATTTCCGGAATATCGTGAAATAAATAAATCGGCTTGTCTAGTACATAAGCAAATCCGAGCTCCATTAACGCGTTACCGCCAATATAATTTTTAATGCCTTTTTTGTCGCAATTCATAACCAAAATCCCGTCCGATTCGCTAATTAAATTGTAATATCTTTTTATATAATCAACTTTTGACTCTTTGCGAAAAGAAAAATCGCCACCTTTTTCTTGCTTCCATTTTCTAAACTGCTCGACTGTAAATTCGCCGTTTTTAATTCGATTGACTGTGTGGGAAAGGTCGGTTTTGTACCCCATTTTTTCGAGTTCATCTGATGCGGCAATCAGCTTATCCGCAAGTTCCACGCTTCCAACAATGACTATTTTCATTTTGCTCCTTAAGATTATTACCTGACTTAGATTTTATCACGAGATTTAAAATTGAACAGGGCTCCCCAAAGGGGAGCCCTAAAGTGATCGGCAAAAGCGATGGGTCTAGCCCCAAGGATTGGTGAGATCGATTTTGACACCCTTGAAGTGTCTATAGATCTCGACAATCCCGAAGTTTGGGATCTGCTTGATGGAAAGCCGACGGCTATCGAGAGCCAATCCATCAAACGACGGGCCTCTTTGTCTGTCAGAAGCGCCAGGAGCAGCAAGTGGTCGCAGTCCCGAAATTCTTCGCAAGTAGCCAGAAGATCGTAGCCCCGCTGAAGACCGTCAATAACGACAGACCTTGCCCCTTGCGCCGGGAAATAGGCCTCTTCGTAAAGCCACTTGCGGAAGTCGTCGAACTTTCGGGCACATTCACTTTGCAAAAAACTGATGCGACCTTTTGCCTCTGACTCCTCAACCAAGGCCTCAACACACATGGCAACCCGTGCTCGCTGGTTTTGGCCAAACTCATTGGCCCTGCGGCAGATCTCGCAAACCAGATCTGGTTCAGATTCAGTGAGACAGCGAGCAAAGTCGTTAACATCGCCAAAAACATAGGCGATTTTGTCTGCCCACATTACTACAGCCGTTTCTTCCGGTAGTCCGTCGAAAGATACGAAATCACCGGCTCCGAGAGAGTGGTTAAGGATAATCTGCAGCGTGTCGTTGGTCAGATTAAGCCCAACACCTCGCCTCTCGATTCGTCTGGCCACAATTACCCCAACTGTCGCATGGCAGATTTTCTTGCCCGAAATGTTCGTGAAAGCGATCTCGCCATGGTGGCCGAAAGGAAGATGACCGATATCATGGCCCAAAGCACCGGCCATCGTAAGATCACAGTGAAGATTGGTAACCGAAGCGATGGCAAGCGCCACTTGTTTCACATCCCTGGTGTGCCTGCTTCTTGGTCTGGTATAGGGATTTTCGCGGCTGATGAAAACCTGGGTCTTGTCCTCGGATCGCGCCAAGGCCTTGCTGCCAAGAAGCTTGACAAGATCAAGTTGATAAGGATTCAAAACTCCCATGTAGCACCTGTCTTCGTCGGTTAAGCCGGCTTGATCTTCCCTTGTTGCATTGTCCGGCTTTGCAGCCAGATGCCCAAGACAGCCCTTATATTTGGCGAGATCCATCTCGTTCCTCCTAGTGTCAATGTACTTGCTGGTTCGTGTTTACATAGTTACACGAAAAAATTGTTTTTTCAAGAAAAGAGCCCGCAGAGCCACCGTTTAAGTGGATGCGGGCCGAGGCAGATCGCGAGTGCTGGCACTAGAGATCTGCAGGGTCAACGATCTGTAAGACATGCAGCCGAAGCTTTTCGAAGTTTTCCCCCACACGGTTGCGTAGGATGTCGACAACTCGTCTGGCCTCGTCCCTGGTCAGCTTCAGAAGATCCATGGGGCTGGAAGGGAATCCTATCAGTAAAGGCGGAGTCCCTTCTTTGGCCTCTCGATTGAGACCATAGACACGCGCTAGACCCTCGTAGCCCTGCTGAACTCCGAGAGCTCCCGAGGCATACTGCACCTCGGAATGGTCGCCGACCAGAACGATGTACTCCCGACCCTCTTCTTTTTGTCCTTGCTCCTTAGCCGCCATCTATCCATCACCTCTTTCGATCTCGTGTATCAGCTTAATTTGCCTTTCAGCAAATTAAGCGATTCTACCAAAACATGACTTCAATGACAAGCTCTTATCTTTATTTGGGCTAGTTTCAGAAATAAAAATAGCCCCGGTCGGGGCAATTTTTATTTCTGGTGGGCAAGTGAAGCTCAGATTGAAGTTATTTTGAAAAGTTTAGAAAAAGCTTTAGAGGATGGGCAATTTCACAAACCCTCAGTATCCCCAAAATCCCATCTTATTTTCAAACTCTTGAATTTCCATTTGTTATGCGGGTGATTATCCCCCCCCGAAAGACCAATACATGAAGATGGTCCCTATCGGTCCAGCCAGTTTTGCCAACTTTAGCAAGTTCGTCTCCTGTCGTCACTTCCTGTTCCAGCTGAACCCTAGCAGAGCCCTTTGCAAGATGGCAATATTGCGAAAAAGTTCCATCAGAATGTTTGATTGTAATGTAGTTAAGATCGTTTGCATAGCTTTGGTCATTTCCCCATTTCTCATGGGAATCTTCTATTTCAACAACTGTTTCATCATTCATAGCTAGAATAGGTGTCCCATCGGCAACCAAGAAGTCAACTGCCCATTTAAATGGTCCCTTATGTGACTTCGGACTATCTTCCGTGATAAATGGTCCTATTTTGCCAAGTCTATCTCTAGGGATACCCGCAACAAGAGCCGGACCTGTTGATGCTGACTCTTCAGGTAAGGGCAGACTAAATCGGCTTATTGTTTCTTCTTCACTAGACTGTAACGCATCATAATACTTCAGCCATGGTACTAAATCAGTCATACTTTCATGCTGACGGTCTTTATCACTCCGCATATCTTCTCGACTTGCTTTGAATCCGTTTGGATCACCACCATAAACCATACATTCTCCTTACTGAAATAGTAACAAAAACACAACAAAAAAGCACTAAAATTAGTGTTTTTTGATTAACGGGTCTAAGATCCAAATTTTAAGCTGGTGGGTCCGGAGGGAATCGAACCCTCAAACCTTCTCCTTAAGAGGGAGCTGCTCTACCAATTGAGCTACAGACCCGCACCGCTAAACGGCAGAATTTTCAAACTTCAATTTTTCCCGACGCTTCGGTCGGGATCCCGACAGCTTTGCTCGTCGGGACAATTTTCAAATTCAGATTTCTCGACCTCGCTCGAAACGACAAACATTCAAGCTTATACGATTCTACCTTAAATCGAGTATTTTTTCAATTCTTTCAAGAGCGTTTATTCAACCGCGGCAGATGTGAACTGACTGTCATAGAGAGAAGCGTAAAAACCCTTCTTCTTTAACAGTTCGTCGTGAGTTCCTTGCTCAACGATGTTTCCTTCGTTCATTACCAAAATCAAATCGGCATCGCGGATTGTCGAAAGACGGTGGGCAATTACAAAACTGGTTTTGTTCTTCATCAAATTCTTCATCGCTTTTTGGATCAGTTGCTCCGTGCGAGTATCAACCGAGCTTGTTGCCTCGTCTAAAATCAGCATTGGGGTTTTGACCAGCATTGCCCGGGCAATAGTTAAGAGTTGTTTCTCTCCAGCCGAAACATTGTCGGCCTCTTCATTTAGCTCCATATCATAACCCTTCGGCAAAGCATGAATAAAGTGATCGGCGTGGGCAGCTTGCGCTGCGGCGACAATTTCATCCTTGGTGGCATCTGGCTTGCCATAACCGATATTGTCGCGAATTGTGCCGTTAAACAACCATGTATCCTGCAAAACCATCCCGAACATTTTTCGCACATCTTGGCGTTTCATTTTTTTTGTATCCACTCCGTCAATCTTAATTGACCCTTTATTGACATCATAAAATCTCATAAGTAAATTCACGATCGTGGTTTTACCGGCGCCGGTTGGACCAACGATTGCAATCCTTGACCCCGCCTTCACCTTTGCGCTAAAGCCCTTAATAATGACCTTCTCCGGGTCGTAACCGAAAATGACATTGTCAAATTCAACAGCTCCAGTTGGCTTTTCTATAACCACTGGTTTATCGGTATCGGGAACCTCGTCTGGCTCGCTTAAAAATTCAAAGACCCTCTCCGCCGCCGCAGCTGTTGACTGCATTACATTTGCAATGTTTGCCGTTTGCACAATCGGCTGGTTAAACTGCTGAACATATTGAATAAATGCCTGGATATCACCAATCTGTAGTCGTCCTTTAACCGCCAAATATCCACCTAAGACCGCGACACCGACATAGTTTAAGTTACCGATAAAGTTCACCAGAGGGAACATCAATCCCGATAAAAATTGGGCTCTCCAAGCACTATTGAATAATATATTGTTAATTTGTTGGAACTTTGAAATCGATTTTTTCTCGCCGTTAAAAACCCGCATCACGGTATGGCCGGAATACATTTCTTCGACATGGCCATTAATATGCCCCAAATAATCCTGTTGTCTTTTGAATTGGACTTGTGATTTTTTTAAAATCATTCCGATGATAATAAAACCAAGAGGTAAAACAACAACCGCGACAAGTGTCATTAGCCAGCTAATTGTCAACATCATCACAAGAATTCCAAGAATCATCGTGACGCTTGTTACGATCTGGGTCAAGCTTTGGTTTAATGTCTGCGAAACCGTGTCTACATCGTTAGTAACACGGCTCAAAACCTCACCGTGAGTGCGAGAATCAAAATATTTTAAAGGCATTTTGTTAATTTTTTCGGAAATATCTCTGCGAAAATTATAAGTAATCCGTTGTGAGACAAAAGACATTATCCAACCCTGTATATAACTCAAAATAGCACTTAGTAAGTAAAGACCGATCAGAATAATTGCAAGCCGCTTAATATTCGCAAAGTCAATTGACGGTCGTGAATTAAGAGAAATAAATTTAATCGCATTTAACTTATCAGCAGTAATTTTAGGAGTTGCCGATGCAGGTAATTTCGCAATCACATCGCCAATTGTCGTACCCGGTGGAGGGCTTGTTCCTTTTGGGAGCTTGGAAACAACTTGATCGTAAGCCACCATTCTGGTGTAGTCGGAAACAACTTGGTTGGTCATATTTCCCAAAATTCTCGGACCGATTATGGCAAAAACCGTACTCGCAATTGCAAAAATAAATACAAAAATTATCTTCGTCCAAAAAGGTCTCATATAGAAAACTAGATCTTTCATTGTCTTGGAAAAGTTCTTGGGTTTTTCAACTAAACCAAATGCGCCACGCGCCATTCCGCCCCCGGGCATTGCTCCACGGGCGTGTCCGGGTATTTGCGGTGATCCGCCAGCTGGCGGAGTTGGTCTTTTTTCTTCGCTCATGCCGGAGTCCTTTCCGCGTTAGTTCGCCCCTTTAACTCCTCTTCGGTCAACTGACTTGAGGCAATTTCCCGATAAATCAGGTTGCTCTTTAGTAAGTCCTGGTGCTTTCCTTGTGCCACAATTTTGCCATCATCTAAAACGACAATTTTGTCGGCATTCATAATCGTTGAAATTCTTTGGGCCACAATAATAACGGTTTTATTTTTTGTTTCTTTCTTAAGGGCAGCTCTTAAAAGCGAGTCGGTTTTAAAATCGAGTGCCGAAAAACTATCATCGAAAATATAAATTTCCGGTCGCTTAATAATTGCGCGCGCGATAGAAAGCCGTTGTTTCTGTCCGCCGGAAACATTAGTTCCACCCTGCGCAATCGGATCATTATATTTTTGATTGAGATTTTTGATAAAGTCCTCTGCTTGTGAAGTTTGTGATGCTTTTTTAACTTCGGCACTTGTTGCATCATCCGCGCCATATTTTATATTTGATTTAATCGTGCCGGAAAACAAAACTGCTTTTTGCGGAACATATCCGACTTTTGAGTATAAGTCCTCCAAGTGCATATCTTTAACATTAACGCCGTCAACCAAGACCTCGCCCGAATTTGCATCATAAAATCTTGGAATTAAATCAATAAGGGTTGATTTTCCCGCACCGGTTGAACCGACAATTGCCGTAGTTTGCCCCGGCTGTGCAGAAAAAGAAACATTTTCTAAAACCGAAGTGTCCGCCCCGGGATAACAAAATGTAACATTTTTAAATTCAACCAGACCGCGCCCGGGCTTTGATTTGATCGGCTTTTCCGGATCGCAAATTTCGGGTTTGGTCTCGATGACTTCGGCAACTCTCTGCCCGGAAACACTGGCACGCGGAACCAAAATAAAAATAACCGAGAACATTAAGAATGCAAAGATAACTTGCATTGCGTATTGCATAAAGGCCAGCATATTACCAATTTGAAGGGTTCCGCTGCCTATTTCGTGCGCCCCAACCCAAACGATAGCAACAGCCGTTATGTTCAATATCATCATCATGACTGGCTGCAAGATCACCATTAATCGGTTCACAAATAAGTTAAGCGAAGTCAAATCCTCATTCGCATTATCAAATCTTTTTTGCTCAAGTTTCTCGTTATTAAATGCGCGGATAACTCGAAGTCCGGTTAAATTTTCTCTGGTTACAAGGTTGAGCCGGTCAACCATTTTTTGCAGTAATTTAAATTTGGGCAACCCGACAGCGAACAAAACAATAATCATTAACACCAGTACAAGAACAGCAAGACCCATTATCCATGTCATCGAAGGTGCGTTGTTGTAGGCCTTGATAATTGCCCAAACACCGGTTATGGGTGCCATTAAAAATAATCGCAAAACCATAATAACAACAAGTTGGATTTGTTGGATATCGTTTGTGGTTCGAGTGATAAGTGAGGCAGTGGAAAATTTATTAAATTCCGTTAGAGAAAAACTTTCAACGCGAGAGAAAACTGCGGTTCTTAAGTCGCGGCTAAATCCGGTTGCAATGCGAGATGCTAAAAAACCCACACCGATTGCGCATATTCCGCCGATAAGAGAAATTCCAAGCATTAAAAGACCGGTATGCAAAATTAAACTGTTATCGCCCGGAATAATGCCGCTATTGATAATTTTAGCCGTGTAGTCAGGAAGCAATAATGTAAGATAGACCTGCGCCACGACCAAAATAATCAAAGCAATAAGCTGTAATGTATATGGTTTTAAATATTTAAAAAGTTTTAACATGACTATTCGGTGAAACCCGGAAAATCGGCTATTTTCTTGATTATTCTAATTAACGACCTTGTATCTTTTTCGCCCAAAAACTCGCCCAGAACTCGGATTTTTTTAGCAAAGTCCTTTTTAAGTTGCGCGACATGCGTGATTCCCTTCTTTGAAAGTTCGATAAAGATAATTCTGCGATCTTGCTTATCTGTTAGCCGCTTAATAAGGCCTTCTTTTTCCAGAGCGTTTATTTGATGGGTTACCGCCGCCAGCGTTACATTAATTTTGTTTGCAATTTCCGAAGTCGTTACCGGCTTACCGCTTTTTAAATCTGAAATTAAAAGTAACATGTGCTTTTCGGCACCTTTTAATTTTGAGTGATTGTGTTTGAGAAGAGCTGATTTTCGAAGTTGGGTAAAAACACTTTGTAACTCAAAAGATAATTTGTTATTTTGTGTCATTTGTTTACTTCATAAATAGTTTACGAAGTAAAGTATATATAAAATATGCTGTGCTGTCAAGAGGCCAAATATATTTGGAAACTTTAAAAGTCCTCTCCCAAAACAAAATATATTTCCCAAATACGCTAGTTCTTTTTGATACTTATATTAAGTTGTTCTTTTCTGTCGAATCAAGTAAAAAGAGGATAAAGCAATAAGCATCACTGCCGGTATAATAATTTTCCATGAAGTGCTGCTTGCATTACCAGATCCAGCTCCCGTGTCCGGAAGAGCAGAGGTGGGCGTAGATGTAGATGTAGATGTGGCGGCTGCGGCTGCTGCTGCGGCAGCGGCTGCGGCAGCTGTGTCTCTGGCTGCTGCTTCTGTAGCTGTGCAATCCGGTAAAGTGATAGTGTCGTTTACAGTTGAAACCGTTCCTCCAAACGCCAAGGCCTTACCTGTCCATGCTACTGTATCGCCGATAGTGATACCCGAAGCGTCAATGTCGGTTCCTACAAATGTGGAGTTGGCACCAAGTGTGGTGGCTGCAGTCGGCGTCCAAAAAACATTGCAGGGTGATGCGCCACCGCTATACCTAACCGCAGAGTTGGCTACCGTATTAAGTGCGCCGTTCATCCTGAAAATGTAGGTTCCGGCGCCATTTAGTGTAATTCCTGCTGTCCCAACGGATGCGGCACCAGTTATCACATATACTCCCGGGGTATAAACACCGACTGTCCCGTGTGTGGTGTCTATAGCAAGATCAATTGCTCCGGGTGCAAAAGTGAATGTAGCTGCTTGACCATTGAGATTAGCCAAAGCAGTGGCCTGATCTATCCCGGCTTGGGTATATGTCGCATCTGCCACATGTGTCGTACCAGTCACCGCGGGTGTTACTGCTGGTCCGGTAGTGTAACCAAGATCTCAGGTAATAGTGGTTATGCCTATGGTGTTAGTGTAGGTACTGGCAAGAATAGCAAAGGTGTTTGTCGCCCCCATGACCGGTGTCGTTGCCGCGAACGCAGCCATTGGCCCAGTTAGACCAAGGGTAGATACAACAACCAATGCAACTAATGTAGAAACCTTCTTGAATATTTTCACATTCCTCCTTAAAATTGATTATTTTTAAAACTCTTTATATATTTTACCACTTCCCTCGAAACGATTGCAATAGGCATTTGATTTTCGCGATAATTTTAAATTCAGGAACCAAGGGGACGGTTCTGGATTCGACCCGTTCGATAGTTCGATCAACTCACCACAGGCAAGCTCGGCTCACCACAGGTCTTTTAACCTCGACTTCTCTCTTTCTTTGGTTCTCTGTATTCCGATTGCAAGAGAAACCGTCGTGTTCTTGGTATGACCTAATTTTATCGCTTGTTTTGTTATCACTTATTTCAAAAAAGCCGAATTATCAGGAGTAAAAGAGAACCGTCCCCTATTGCAACTCACTATTTGTTTGAGCTGTTACTTTATTATTTACTGTTGACAATTAATGACATATGTTATATATTCAATCTATAAGAAAGGACATTCATGCGAGGAAGACCTAAAAGAAAAAGATGTATCAGCTTTGTACCAGAAATCACCTACTTTAAGCCGGCAGGTGTTCCTTTGCGTGAACTACAAGGGGAAATTTTGACACTGGATGAGGTTGAGGCATTAAGGCTGACTGATATTGAAAACCTTGACCAAGAAACCGCTTCTAAAAAAATGGGTATTGCTAGAATTACTTACCTGAATGTTATACACAGTGCACACGAAAAAGTCGCACGAGCTTTAATATATGGAAAAAGTATACAAATGAAAGGAGGTGATATTATAATGCCAAATTTAGATGGAACCGGACCGCAAGGTCAGGGACCAATGACTGGACGAGGCCTTGGCCGAGGCGCTGGACGAGGAATGGGTAGGGGGCGAAACGCCCAAGGACCTAGGGCTGGCGGAAGTGCCGAATGTACTTGCCCGAGCTGTGGCGAGAAGATTGCCCACACAAGAGGTGTGCCTTGCTCACAAACTAAATGTCCGAAATGCGATACACCAATGCGTGGCGTATTCTGTAGCTAAGAGAAAAAGAGTCGGATGCGTACGACCGGCTCTTTTTTGTTTAAAATACATTTAGTCGAGCAAGAACGATAAAAAAAATTACACTCCTGATGGAAAATAGCGGTTCGAGTCCGGTAGGGGTCAAATAAAAAATGGCTTTTGAGCCATTTTTTATTTTTGATGCTAACCTGTTGATTTTTGGCGATGACGGCATTCTCTTCGAGTCTGAGCGACGAGGTCGCTAGACCTCAGAGTCGAAGACCGGTCGCCAAGAACCAAATTGTCTGGTACCCTCGACAGGATTCGAACCTGTAACCCCTTGTTCCGAAGACAAGTACTCTATCCAATTGAGCTACGAGGGCTTTTCTTCCGTTATCTTAACACAAGAAGAAACAAAATTGAAGGGTTAAATTGATTTGAGTTCCTTGGCGATTTTTTCGTTAAATAACCAGTTTTTCTTAATATAAATTTTGGCTGATTTGGTATTAAGCAGCCCTGTGTACCAGTTTGAAACATACTCCAGCGTCTGGATCATTATTTTTCTTTTTATATGATCTTCTTTTAAAATTGACATCATTTTTTCAAAGTCCTCGTCAACTTCTTTGGGATTTTGGGGTTCGGGAATTAGCATCTCGCAATTAAAAGTTGCAAACCGCAATATCGCCAACTTTCCAAATCCGTCCGCA
>JAPLVK010000001.1 GCA_026397175.1 Candidatus Berkelbacteria bacterium
CCGGAAATACCTTCATGTTTTATACGAAATAGAATCTGATCTTTTATCTCTTTGGCAATTGGCTCTGACATGTTGTCCTCCTTGACACTTTTTATTGTGCCTATTCGCAGACTACATGTCTAATATACGGGGTACCTGCCGTCTGGCAACTGCGGCACCAATGTCCTATCTGCCAGGCCGCAATCACCCAGGACGAAGAGACATTCGCGGGGATCTGCGGCAAGCTCTACGACTTGTTTGCCCAAAAAGACGGCTGTTTTGATCAAGCCGATCACGACATGGCTACTAGTTGGGCGAGAGTCGTTTTTGTGGCTATAAAGACGGGCGAAGATCTTAACGATCTCCCCCGCCTCGAAGTCAACGAAACGCTCGAAGAGGTTTACGACCTCATCGCTCTGATGAGCAGATCGTTTGACTTCAACCATGCGGTGCAAGTCATTGTCATGGGCAAGTTTTCCGGTTGGATCAAAGATGACAGCTGGCGCGAGGAATTCCAAAAGATGATGGATGATCCCGTGGCCGGTCCTGCACTGAAGGAGCTCGAAGAATGTAGCGAAGACCTTGTCAGATTCTTTCGTGATTCGTGCAAAGCCAAAGGCATGCCCGAGTCAATCCTCAACGATAGTTTGTGGTTTGGGCAACTTCTCGACAAATCACCTGACGAGCTTCGCGGAATTGCGAAGGGCACTCACCCCGCTTTCGCCATGGCGGCGATGTTGCTGCTTAAGTTCAGATACGACGAGGAGGCAAAGTAGATGAGCGAACAGAGTGTCGTTATGGCAAGATGGTTTCAGATTCTAACCGAGGACGAAGCAAAGAGTTATGCCCTGGCGATTATGGGCAATATACTTGTGGACAAGCGGTTGATCGCCTACATCGTGGAAGCAGATCTGCTCCCGCCCTTGTGTTCGCTTTTGCGGCGCGCACTTGGGATGTCGAGAGCTGATTTGACGAGCAATACCGATCTAGTCAAAGAGATGAGTCGCTGCCACCAGTATGCTTTCGACTTTTGTTCTTGTGGCGGTAGTTCCGGCTCGACGGAACCACATTTCGAGCGCAACTTTACGGGTCAGGTCCTTAGGTTTTCCTACAAGGTCGTCGCCCGCTACCGCGCTATTTGCGCCAAGCAGGATCAATAGATCCGCCATCAGACGACTCAACACCTCGCCTCACATACAAACCAACGGCCTCCGTCTATTTCTGACGGAGGCCGTTTTTTTTGTAGTGTCATTTCGACCGAGTACTCGAGCCTGTGGTGAGCTTGTCGAATCCATGGAGAAATCTATTGATAGATCTCTCCATTTCAGTCGAGATGACAGAATAAGGATCTCTCGACGGAGCTTGCCCTAAACAAAGTTGAACGGGCTCGAGATAGTGAGTAAAATTGAATTATGAAAAATTATTATGTTTATATAGTTTCCAGTAATAGCAAGGTTCTGTATATCGGGATGACAAATAGCTTAGAAAGAAGAATTTGCGAGCACAAAGCAGGATTAGTCCCTGGATTTACCCAAAAATACAAATGTAAAAATTTAGTTTATTTCGAGTCATCGAATAATGTTAATACAATTATAGCGCGGGAAAAACAATTGAAAAAATGGAACCGGTTAAAGAAAATTAATCTTATTGAAAAACTTAATCCCAAATGGGAAGATCTCTCGACAAGCTCGAGATGACAGGAAGGGTGTCATCCCGACCAGCGTGGAGGGATCTGTAATTTAGATCTCTCAACTCCGCTTCGCTCCGTTCGAGATGACACGCGATGGACAAAAAATCAGCTTCTAATCTTTGCCCCAAACTTTTTTTCTAGTTCACTCACAATTTTCAAAATAATTTCGTCCGCTTCAGCATCTGAAAGAGTTTTGTCCAGCGACTCTAGCCAAATATGAAACGCAATATTTTTCTTATTTTTACCTAATTTATCTGACGAAAATTCGTCAAAAACCTCGGACAAGATTACATTTTCCGAGGCCTTTAATATCGAATTTCGAATCGCGGCAGACTCAATATTGTTATCGACAACAAATGCCAAGTCGCGCTTGACCGGCGGGAATTTTGAAATCGGTCTGTATTCAACTTTTTTATCTGAAACACCCAGCTTCAAGTCGTCAAATTTTCCCTTAGCCAACAAGTCGGCGATTTTTGCTTCCGCCACAAAAACGGTTGGTTTTTTTATCTTAAATCGCTTTAATTCTTCTTGATTGATCTCGTACAAATTAAAATCGCTTTTATCAAAAGCAAACTTTTTGCAAAGTTCGTCAACTATTATTTTCGCTTTTCGCGCCGACTTTCCGGCCGTTACAATCGCGATCGAAGTCCATTCATCAAATTTAGAAAACACATTGCCAAGTTCAAATAATTCAATATCATCGAAACTCGGATTTTTTGCGACTCCTCGCAAGAGCCCGGGGATTAATGAGTTGCGTAAATACTGAATTTCTTCTTGCACAGGATTTGCAACTTCAACAAGATTCGAAGAGTCAATTTTAGCGGCCTCGGCATCCGCATCCGATAAAAATGTGTAGCTGATCGCTTCGTCAATCCCCATTTCTACCAAAACATCCTTGATTGCCTCCTTTTGGTGGAACCCAAACTCCACCCGGCGGGTGGATGTCGGTTCTGCAAGTAATACAGCGGGATTGATTTTTTCTAAACCGTTGATTCTGTAAATTTCCTCTGCTAGATCCTGCCAGATTGCAATGTCGTGGCGCCACAAGGGAATTGTCGCTTCCTTCACCCCGTTAGAGACCGACGCCGACTCACACTTTAGATTATTCTCTCCGCAACCATCTTGGCGTCGACTATCTCTAACGGGGCAAGCTTCAACTTCAAAACCGAGATTTTCTAAAATTTTATCTATCTCTTTTTCTGTCAATTTTAAATCGGCGTAAGAGTTGATTTTATCGTATTCAATAGAGATCCCTCGACTTCCCGCCTGTGGCGGGAGCGCTCGGGATGACAAAAGCGCGGCTGACGGCTGCTTGCCCGCCGTAGACTTGACGAAGGTGGGACGGCTGACAGCTGTCTCTCCTAAAACTTTTCCTCCCGCGATTTCAGAGATCATTTGGGCCGCTTTATCTATCGCATATTGTACACCACCAGAGTCCACTCCCCGCTCAAATCGCGTGCTGGCTTCCGTTTTTAAATTTAATATTTTCGCCGTTCTTCTGATTGACTTTCGATCAAATTCCGCCGCTTCTAAAACAATATCAACAGTATTTTGGTCAACTTCGCTATTTTTTAGCCCCATAACACCGGCAATCGCAATCGGCTTATTTTTATCATTGATGGTCAATACACCTTCGATTAGCTCCCTTGCCTCGCCGTCCAATGTAACCACTTCGGTGTCGGAATTGATTTCTTTTACAATAATTTCATCGCCGGTAATTTTTGATTTATCAAAAGCATGAAGAGGATGCCCCAGATCAAGCATTATATAGTTCGTGATATCAACCACATTGTTGATTGGTTTAGCACCAACAGCTATCAATTTTTCCTGAAGCCATTGGGGCGACTCGGCAATTTTTACACCCTTAATAATTCTGGCTAAATATTGCGAGCATTTTTCGGACTCGATGATGACTTTGATTTGATCGGCGGTTTTTGCATCTGATTCTTCGACTTTTATTGCTGGTTTTTCAAGCAGCTTACCCGCCTTTGCCGAAAGATCGCGCGCTAGACCAAAATGAGATAAAAGATCGCCACGGTTTGGGGTAATTTCCAAGTCCAAAACGATCTCGCCGTCATTTAAAGACCCGATGTTTTCGACATCGCTCCCAAGCAAAACCAAGTCCTCGCCGATTTGTTCGGCTGATTTATCGGTCTTATAATATTTTTTAAGCCAACTAAACAAATATTTCATATTTGAGTTATAAAGTTTTTAAAGTTTATAAAGTTCGTAAAGTTAATACCCACTTCAAGTATTTTGTATTTTACTTTATAAACTTTATGAACTTTCATCTTTATGAACTTATTTAAAATTGTCTTAAAAACCTTAAATCACTTTGCCAAAGTTGGCGGATATCTTTAATGCCATATCTTTGCATCATCATTCTGTCCGGTCCCAAGCCAAAAGCAAAACCGGAGTAAACTTCCGGATCAAGCCCCATATTTTTTAAGACCGTCGGATGAACCATGCCGCTTCCCAGAACTTCCATCCACCTCTCGACTCCGCTCGAGGCAAGCTTCCGTTTTATATCCACATCAAACCCCGGTTCAACAAACGGATAATGATGCGGGCGCATGCGATATTCAACTTTTTCGCCATATAACTTTTTTAAAATCATCTCAAGCGCCCAAAATAAATTCCCCACTTTTACATTTTTATCAATATAGAGCCCTTCGATTTGAAAAAAAGTGGTTTCGTGTGTCTCGTCAGTCGCCTCGTTTCGGTAGCACTTGCCGGGAATTACAACCTTGATCGGCGGCTTGATTTCTTTGGCAGCGCGAATTTGGCAGTTTGAAGTGTGCGTACGAAGCAACCGGCCATCTTTTAAATAAAATGTATCTTGCTCATCGCGCGCCGGATGATCGGCAGCAACATTTAGCGCGTCAAAATTGTGCCATTCGTCATCCACCTCGGGGCCCTCAAAGACCTCAAAACCGAGCTCCTCGAAATACGAGACGAGCTCACGCAGGATTCGGGTAGATGGGTGAAGATGACCGGATTTCATAATGTAGTTATAAAGTTTGTAAAGTTTTTAAAGTTATAAAGTGGTTTGAATTAATTATTATTTTTACTTGATGAACTTTATGAACTTTTTACTTTATGAACTCCTTTATTGTACCCTAATTTCCCTAATTCTTCCTCAATCACTTTTCGCTCGTTCCACGGAAATTTTTTGTTGCCGACGACGCGGAATTCCTGCGCGCCCATACCGGTAATAATAACTAAATCCCCACGGCGGGCAAATGTAAGCGCTTTTTTGATTCCCTCGCGCCGATCGGAAATTTTAAAATAATCCTCATCAGGCCTCATCTTTTTACCTTTTTTGCCTCTCTCAACTCCTGCGGCAACTTGCTCGATAATTACGGCGGGGTCTTCGGTGTATGGCTCCTCGTCCGTAACAATCACAATATCATTAAAATGCCCGGCGACAGATCCCATAATCGGTCGTTTTGTTTTATCTCGATCCCCACATGAACCTAAAACCGCGATCATTTTCCCTCGAACCCCGGGTTTTAGTGTTGTGTAGAGTTTTTCGAGCGAATCAGGCGTTACAGCATAATCAATCATTACCGTAAAATCCTGTCCCATTTCAACTTTTTCCAGCCGCCCGGGAATATTTTTGACTGCTTGTAATCCACTTTTGATAAAGCCCGGTTCAATCCCCATTCCGTAACAAATCGCGGCCGCACAAAGAGCGTTAGAAATGTTAAACAGGCCCGTTAAATTAAAATCAATTGTGATTTGCACGGTTGGTGTGACCAGCGTAAAAATGCTGCCTGATGCGCTTGGTAGAATTTTTCTGGCCGTAATATCAGCCCGCTTCGTTTGCGAATATGTTAAATGCCGGCCGGCGGAAAATTGCAAAAATTTCTCAAAATTTTCGTCATCGGCATTGGCGACCGCCACTCTTGGCCGAAGCGAAAAAAGTTTGACTTTGGTTTCAAGGTAATCGTTAAATGTTTTGTGATAATCCAAGTGCTCGTGCGTAACATTGGTCATCCCGACGGCGTAAAATCTAATTCCCCAGATTCGATGCTGATCAATGGCGTGGCTTGATGTTTCCATCACCACATAAGTGCAACCCGCATCAAGCATCTGCTTTAACATTTTTTGGATAGCAAACGGACTCATGGTCGTCATATTTGTTTTATTGATCCAGTCCTTTGCGCCGATTTTGAAAGTTGTGGTCGAAAGCATGCCGACCCGCTCGTTTGATTCTTCCAGAATTTTTGTGACTAAATGGCAAGTGGTGGTTTTGCCGTTTGTGCCAGTGATGCCGATAACGCGCATCCTCTTTGATGGCCGACCGTAAATATAGTATGCCAAAACCCCGCGGACTTTATGGGTAAAGTCAACGAATCCGGGAAAACGGGTTTTGATTTTGGTTTTTAGAGACATGTTAGTTATAAAGTTTATAAAGTTCGTAAAGTGACGAAGTCATTCCGAGCGCCTGCCTGCCGGTAGGCGGGAAGTCGAGGAATCTATCGGTTTGATAGATCCTTCGATTCTCCCGCCGTTGGCGGGATCACTCAGGATGACATCAATATGTTACTTTAAATTTAAAAACATTATAAAAAAATGGTTTGTTAACAAAATCATAACTTCCCAAAAATTCAACGGCTCGGCCGCCAAACTGCTCTTTAAATCTTGTTACACCGGCCCACCTGTGCCCCGCGGAGCTTTTGCGAAGTGGGGTTTCTTCATCCTTATCCGGTTTTGATCGGCCGATCATATCATAAATTTGGCAGCCCTTTTCTTTAGCATCAACCATTATTTGCCAGTGCATTAGATACGGCGCCATCACTTCTTTGTTTTCCCTGGATGACCCGCCGTACAAATAGCTGGCCACGCCATCATATAGACCAATTAAAGCACCAGCTACCGGTTTGTTTTGATAACTTGCAATGTAAACCCCAAGTGCATCGGCGTCTTTGAACTGATCCATCAAATTTTCAAAATATGCCAGACCTCGACCTTTTAATTTTTCGCGCTCGCCGGTTTGATTATATAATCCGTAGAAGATTTTTAGTGCCTTTTGTAAGTCGGTTTCGCTTGATGATTGCGAAGAAAATTTTTGCACTTTTACTTCGTGTTTTTGGGCAACCTTGATATTATAGCGTCCTTTTTGTTTCATTTCGGCTAACAGTGTGCCACGGGTTTTATTTAAATCAATAATTTGGCGCCATTTGGGCTGTATTTCCTCAAATGATTTTCTAAAGCCAAATGAAAGCAAGAGCTTGTGTGCGTTTTCGGAAAATTCATCCAAAAGCTCGAGGCGCGCGAAAATAGAGTCCTGATCTTGGGTTAGTTTTTTTAAATCATCAATACCTTGAGCGTTGATATCTTTGGCGCTGACTTCAGGCAGATACAGAAAATTTTTATTTAATGGCAGATTTCTTTTGTGAACAAAAAGTTCATCGAGCTTTAAAATCGCGAAGCCCTGTGATTGTTTAAAAGCCGCCCATTCTGGAGTTTGTAAGATGCTTTTCAATCCTTGCCTTCTTTAATTGTCATCTCGAGCAACCTGTTGTTGACAGGAAGTCGAGAGATCTATAATTTTTTTATCGATTCTTATATTACAAATAATCTAGCATTTTTCAGGAGAAAAGAAAAGGGCCGCCGCGTATATCCGAGTTTGTAAACTCGGAAACGCGACGGCCCAAGACACGAAGCCAGATACGCTATTCCCATGGGAACGAGTCAGCGCGCCTGACCAGACCATCCAGAAGCGCCTGAAGCTTGCGACTGCCATCGGGAAACTTGGTTGACTCACTCAACTCAAGATTCCCATCTACGAAGAGGCGCCAGTCGAGCATGGGATCAAACTGGATTATCTCGACCTTAACCTCTCGTCCATCCAGTTCGGTCAAAAATCCGTAGGCAAAGCTCACTGCGAAACCGTGGGTTTGAGGCCAATATCGCCTCCAGTTGCTCTCTGACTTAAGCCGCTCGATCAGCTTTGCGATCTTCGCAGTCGTCATCATTTTCTCTTTTTCTCCTTCCTGTTTAGCCCCCGATTCTCACATCAAATCATCAACCTTGATCGAGAGAATCAGCCGCGTGATGTCGCGGCGAGTTGTGTCATACCTTACGCCACGACCACGGCGGCCGATTCTGGCCCAAACCCGATCATCCAAGTCGATACCGATCTCCAACAGATAACCCACGAATTCGCGGAACCGTAGGGCAGGTACCCCGTATATTAGACATGTAGTCTGCGAATAGGCACAATAAAAAGTGTCAAGGAGGACAACATGTCAGAGCCAATTGCCAAAGAGATAAAAGATCAGATTCTATTTCGTATAAAACATGAAGGTATTTCCG
>JAPLVK010000021.1:0-53259 GCA_026397175.1 Candidatus Berkelbacteria bacterium
TTGTAAAATGACTGTTTGGGTTGCATCGGGAAGATATTTAAAAACGGTGGCGGAAATCAAAACTCCTGTAATCGAAGAATAAAGCAAAATTTCAAGCGGTGCCATAATTGACATATCGCGGCCTATTCCGATGTCGGCTTTTGCAGCCACCAACCCGACAACTACCAAAAATATGCCGATTTTGATGGCGGCAGGGGACGCGCCAGACGAGATCCAAGTGTTAGCGATGGTTGTTTTGCCCTCGAAAAACAATTTTAATTTATCAGCCCAAACCGAAACAATGACGATACCCATATAACAAGAAAGAAGGGCCGCCATAATTTTTTCTCGCTGCATCATAAAACCGTACAAAACGGTAATTGCAAGAAAAATCCCCAAAAACAAATCCCAAGTTGGAACGGTCGGCGTTACATGTATAATAACCCCTTGTTACACCTTAATTTCAGCCCCTCCTTTGTGCAGTCCGCCACTGCGAACTAGGGCTGTTATATTGATTATAACAAAAAGTTATATAGAAAGTACAATTACTACTATCTTTCCCACCAACTTCGCTTGTGTTTTTCTGAATCTCGGAGTTTTCCCCAGAGTTCTTTTTGTTCGTTTGAAATATGTCGGGGCATTTTGATGCGGACAGATAAAATTAGATCGCCGCGGCCGTTATTGGTTTTTCGGCCTTTTCCTTTAAATCTAAATTGAGTGCCGTCTTGAACACCTGATGGAATTTCAAAATCAATTTTGTCGCCCGAAATTTCAACTTGTAATTTATCGCCCAAAACCGCTTGAGCAGGGGATATTTCGATTTCGGCCTGAACAGTCGAAAATGCAGAAGAGAAGAAATCGCCGAAAATATCTCCGAGTCCACCGCCGCCAAAGTTAAATTCAAACCCTTCGTTGTTAGACCCACCCGATTGAAAATCGGAAAAGTCAAAACCGCCGAAGCCATTGCTTTGAGAACCGGAAAATTGTGGTCCGGCAGACCCAAACTGATCGTACTGTGCGCGTTTTTGCGGGTCGGATAAGGTCTGATATGCCTCGTTTATCTTCTTAAATTCTGCTTGATCTCCGCCACGATCGGGGTGATGCTCGAGGGCCGACTTTCTGTAGGCACGCTTAATTTCATCCGCCGAAGCTGATTTATCTACACCTAAAATTTGGTAAAAATCTTTCATAAAAATAATTAAGCAATTAGGCAATTAATCAATTGGACAATAAGGAGCAGAATCCGAATTAATTGCTAAATTGTCAAATTGAATAATTGATTAATTACGGATTTGATTTTATCAAATCCGAAAAAGAATGTAAACCTCACTTTACATCTTAATAAATATTTTATTGAGTAACTGTGGTTGCAGAAGTGCTCGCAGTTGTGCTTGCGGAAGTGGACTCGGTTTGTTCGCTTAGCATATTCTGGCCTTCAAACCCGGCCATTGTTACGAGCCATTTTGTATCCCAAGTGGCAATTGTAGTTCGCCCGACTTGGGTTGCAGTTAAACTATTGGTTTTGCCGCTATCAAGAAGGGCCTGATAAGATGCCACAAAATCCGATGGTTGAGCGGGCGGAGTTGTCATACATTTAATCTGATCTTTATAATCCCGTCTCGCCGCGAAAAGTCGCTGTTTTTGATTATTTTTTAGAGCGTCAAAAGAGACCACCCAGTAATAATCCTTCGACAATTCATCTGCGTAAAAGAAAAATGATTCTTTGGGATAAGTTGTTACAAACGGTCCGACATACTCCGTGATGACGCCACAGTATTTGGCCTTATTTTGCAGCGAGGTATTTGCATCTTGAAGGGCAACTTGATAATTTTTTTGAAAATTTACGGAAATTTGGCTGGCATCAGAAATTTTCATTGTCGGGCCAGTTGCCACATTGCCGGTGCCACCCGTTGGGGCTACGGAGGATGTGCCAGAAGTTGCGCTCTGCGAAATATCTGCCGGTGGTGAGACCTCGGAGACAGCGACATTTCCGGTGGTTGAAGTTGATTTTGGTGTACAGCCAACCAAAAATAGACCCGTTGAAGTAATTAACGCTAAAATTATAAGTTTGTTAAATTTTCCCACAATTTCATTTTACCATGTTTCAAAATTGTCCGAAACAAAAACCCGAGAAGCGGCTCCCGGGTCTTTGTTTTAATCGAATCAATTTACTCTTTTTTGTCTTTCGACTCCTGCTCCGGCTCTTCTTTCGACTCTTCTTTCTCTTTGTCATCCTCCGGCTGCTTGTCGGCCTCTGGCCGATCTTCCTTTTTCTCATCTTTACCTGCGGCGCCGTATAATTCTTGCCCGACTTTTTGAATGGTTTCAGAAAGCGTGTCAGCCGCAGCTTTTATCTTTTCGGTATCATCATTTTTAAGCGCCTCTTTGACGGCGTCGATTTTTTCGGTTACTTCTTTGCCGGTTTCTTGTTTGACTTTATCACCGGCATCCTTGAGCGCTTTTTCGCTCGAATAAACAAGTGTTTCGGCCATATTTCGCACTTCTACCGCTTCTTTTTTCTTTTTATCTTCCTCGGCGTGCGCCTCGGCGTCTTTGGTCATTTTTTCAACTTCCTCTTTGGAAAGCCCGCTTGATGCCGTGATGGTAATTTTTTGCTCTTTACCGGTGGCTTTGTCCTTGGCTTTGACATTTAGAATTCCGTTCGCGTCAATGTCAAAAGTAACCTCGATTTGCGGAACGCCGCGTGGTGCCGGTGGAATTCCATCGAGAATAAATCGGCCGAGCGTTCGGTTGTCTTGGGCCATTTCGCGCTCACCTTGCAAAACATGAATCTCAACTTGTGGCTGATTGTCAGCGGCGGTCGAAAAAACCTGCGATTTAGACGATGGAATGGTCGTGTTTCGGTCAATTAGCCGAGTCATCACAGAGCCCAGCGTTTCAATTCCTAGTGATAACGGGGTAACATCAAGCAAAAGCAGATCTTTGACTTCGCCGGTTAGAACTCCGCCTTGAACTGCCGCGCCAAGCGCGACCGCTTCGTCGGGGTCAACGCCCTTTGATGGTTCTCGTTCGAAAATCGCTTTTACTTTATCGGCAACTGCCGGCATTCTGGTCATTCCGCCGACTAAAATTACTTCTTTAATGTCTTTGGGTTCAACACCGGCATCTTTCATCGCGTCCTTGCACGGCTTGACGGTTTTTTCGATTAAATCATCAACCAGAGAAAGCATTTTGGCGCGAGTCAATGGCATCACGAGATGTTTCGGTCCGGAGGCGTCGGCGGTAATAAACGGAAGATTTATTTCGGTCTCTTGTTTTGAGGATAATTCGGTTTTGGCTTTTTCTGCCGCTTCCTTAACTCTTTGCAGGGCCGAAGCATCGCTCGTTACATCAACGCCGCTTTCTTTTCTGAACTCTGTTACGATATAATCCATGATTTTCTGATCGAAGTCGTCTCCGCCGAGATGCGTGTCGCCGTTCGTGGCTTTGACCTCAAAAACATCGCCACCGACTTCTAAAATCGTGATGTCGAAAGTTCCACCTCCAAGGTCAAAAACGGCAACTTTTCCTTCGGCCTTTTTATCGAGTCCGTAGGCGAGGGCTGCCGCGGTTGGCTCGTTAACAATTCTTTTGACATCGAATCCGGCAATTTTTCCGGCGTCTTTGGTGGCCTGGCGTTGGGAGTCGTTAAAGTAGGCCGGCACGGTGATGACCGCTTCGTCCACTTTTTCTCCCAGGTAATCTTCGGCATCTTTCTTAATTTTTTGCAAAATGAATGCGGAAATTTCCTGCGGCGTGTATTGCTTGTCGGCGATTTGCACCTCGACAGAATCGTTTTTGCCTTCTTTGATTTTATAAGACATCAGTTTTGTGTCGCGCTTTACTTCTTCATCATCAAAGCGGCGGCCGATTAGTCGCTTTACCGAAAAAACGGTGTTTTCCGGATTGGTAACCGCTTGTCGTTTGGCGAGCTGGCCGACGAGGCGCTCGCCGGATTTGGTAACCGCAACCATGGACGGAACGAGTTTTCCGCCCTCGGCCGAGGGGATGAGTTTGGGTTTTCCACCCTCAATCACCGCCGCCGCCGAGTTGGTTGTCCCTAAGTCGATACCTATTACCTTACCCATAGAAGCTCCTTTTTAAATTGAATTGCTAATATCTAAATTATCAAAACAAAAATAAATTGTCAAGTGTACTTTACATTACGAAATTAGACAATCAGGTAAATAATTAGATTACTTCAGTTAATTCGATTAATTCGGTCAATTTATTTAAGTTTGTTTGGTAAATTTAGTCAATCCGGTTAACCCAAGAATTTGCGCATTCTATCCGATCGGACAGAATGCGCAAAAAAGAGAATCAATCAGATTAGTCAGATTAGATTAAACTTTTCTTTTAGTGCCTCATTATTATCGATTTTTTCAGCAACGATGTAGTTAACATACTGTTCGATTTGGTAAATTGAGGCGATGAAATTAATTTCATTTTCGCATTCATAAGGACTAGCCCAAACACTTTTTTGAAGCCGCAAAAATCCTATTTCTCGTAACTTATCTCGTAAAACTCGTCTGGCTAGCCGATACTTTTCTGGAACATCAAAAATTACAATTCGCCATTTTCCGTCCCAATCCTGTTGACAAATAGAGATCGTGTCAATATTGTATTCGATCAGTCGTTTTCGTCCTTTATTGGTAATTTTGAGATATTCTTTGCCATTTTTTTCGACAATTTCGATTAATCTATCTTTGAAAATTTTGTTATTAAATTTATCTAAATCTTTTTCGGAAAAATTTCGACGAGATTTTCTAAATAATGGTTTGAGAGCTTGCCATGCATTGGGCGAGGTCATAGCCACTGCAATTAAAGTTCCAACCGCTGCGTATTTGAGTGCAACAACGGCATACTCCTTAAAAATCTCCTTTTGATCTTCATTGAGCCGAATTGTGTAAATCCGCTTTTTCTTGATAATTTTGGTTCCAGGCATTTTTTTATTCAATTTTTATTACTGATATTATCGTCAATATTATTTTAATCCTTTATGGCAATTTGCGCAAATTGTCCGATCGGACAATTTGCGCAAATAGTAGATAAAAAGCTTGGGAACAATCAATAGATTGGAAATAATCAATAGAAATATTTACCCGCCAATGACGATAGTTTGGGCATCGGGCTTGTTCGGTATGCCCCCACACCAAATAACGCAAAGGCAAGTTCATAAAATTTATAAAATATCTGGTGTGGGGGTAAATGATAGTCGACGGAGTAAGAGTCGATGGTGGGGTGGGGACTCCAATAGGGAAGCAAGAGATTATCCAGAAATATCGTCTTTTTTGAGTCCCGCTTCTCGTAGAATAGAAAGAAATGTTCCTTTGGGTAAACTTTTTAGATGAAAGGGTATAACTGCTCTTTTGCCTGTTTTTGGATTTCTAAATATACGATGGCTGCCGGTAGTGTGATCCAGCTCAAACCCAAATTTCTTTAATACCTTAATAAGTTCCTTGGGTGTGAGGACGGGCAATTTAGGCATAAGTTTTGCTTTTGGGAGTAGCAATTTCTAGGTCAACTGATGTAATAAAATTGGTATCATCGGTGGGAATTGGCTCTTTGTGCTTATTTAAACTGGCGACATAGCCATTGATAGCATCATAAGCGTTCTTTTTGGCTTGCTCTAAATTTTTTCCATAAGTAATACAGCCGGGCAAACTTGGCACCATTACTGTGTAACCACCTTCGGGCTCGGATCTAAAAATGAGGTTATAATGTATTCTTTTCATGGTCTGATATTATCAAACATACCCTAGTACTGTCAATTATTGCGCCATTTTCGCCCCCGCCAGAGGCGGGCAGGGATCGGCGAAAATGGCGCAGAAAATATAACTTTGCGCAAATTGTCCGATCGGACAATTTGCGCAAATAGTTAGAGAAAATTCAATAAATAAAATAAAAACAGATTACGCTACTGTATTACTGCTGTCTGAGCAACTGGCTTGTTCGGTTTGACTTCGGTGTGGTAGCCGACGGAGTAGGAATCAACGGTGGGGGTAGAAGCCCCATCGGTATTAGAGAGTGTTGTCTCGACTTGCAAATACCGGTATTTCGTTTCGCCAGAGCGGGAAGTAACTAATCCCGAAATATCCAAAGCATTTCCCGATGTTGGGGTTTGAACTGCTGACCAAGGGTCAGTCCAATCGGTTCCATTTACCGATGACCTGAATCTATATGTTACAGCTGTAGTACCGGGTGTAACTGTTTGAGTCGGCGTAAATGTCTGCCATTGCCAGAAGTTGGCACCGCCGTCGATTTGAGTGGAGGCGGAGGTGTGGGTGGCGGAAACACCAGAGTAATCCGTTAATTCCCGTATTGACATACCACTCATGTACCCCAAAGTATCTATGACGCGTATCTTGCTTATCTGCAAGTGAGGATCAGGAAGATATATATAAGAGTATGTCAAACCCATGGTATCCAAATTTCCGTGGAGTGCATTACATTCAAACGGTGTTTCCGTACATGTTATGTGATCAGAAAATAAGTCCACCCAGTTGCCTCCGTCCCAATATTGAGCAGAATATTTCCATTCAATGGATATATGAGGTACCCAAATCTCTAAATACAACGCAATCTTTGAAACTTCAGTAGTGGTGCTATAATCGTGTATTACATATTTACCCGCATCGCCCGAATTAAGATTAAAAACTGTGCTTAAATCATTATCGTAGACATTAGTAAGGAGCCATAACGGTGGATTGTCTGCTTTATTTGATGACCATGTGCCGATATTGTTTATCGAATAAAAAGTTTTTGTATTTATTTTTATTGATCCTGGCGTTGAAGATGAATCAATATTTGTGACAGGTCCAGCCTCCCAATCCGCCTGTGAGGTTATTTCTTTATTCGTGCTAGCCGCTAAAATGTTTTTTGTGTTTTTATGTGTTGAATAGAAAACCGTTCCCAAACCAATTATTAGGATCAGGAAAACTATAACAATTAAAACAAATTTTCTTTTGGCAAAAAAACGCATTAATTACACACTAATTTGTTTACCAGATTCTATTATACAGCTTTTTAAGGGCAACGAAAAAGGACTTCCTTCTTGGGTTTGAACCAAGTAATCTCCCGAGGGAGAAAAGCCCACATTAGATGCGAGCAAGGAAGTCCAGAGATCCCTCGGTTACTCAACCGAAGGTTATATTAATCCATACCGGCGTTCTGCCGATGTTTCTTATCACCGTCCCTTCTACTACATCCATCACGAATGTAGGATTTGCGCACTCCACCCGCCGCTTGCCCACGAGGACCAGCAACGGATAATTTTCGAACGGCTCCAACTTGATTGTCTTTGCGGAGACATGGAAGACACAAACGCCTCCGCTAGCCAACCCGCCGTTTCTGACTGTCTCAGTCAAGTCAAGACGGTCGTGATAGTTGAGGGCAGCGTTGAAGTGGTAGGACTTGCGAGTGGTGGGATTGAAAACCCCGTGCTCACAGAACCCCTCACTCGTGTACTCCAACACACCACCCTTCCAAATCACCGCGGCGGAGTTTCCCTCTATTCTACGGGAAAACCCGTCTTCATAGATACCCTGCGGTTTGTTGTTGATCAGGGTCTCGGTGTCGTAGACCTCGATCTTCCTTCCCCTCGTGATCGCCACAAAACGGCTATTCTTCTCGCCGTTTTGACCTTCCCAAAACCGCTGGGTCGGACCAGAGCTATCCAGTTGAGGGCACGCCCTCTCTTGGACAGCAGCCGAAGAACCCTATGCGCATCCCATGCACTGATCACCACCTGCTCGACCTTGATGGCTGGTTTGGGGGTAGAGGGTGAGGGTGGCGGATTGGGGGTTGCTCCGGGAAGTTTCAGCCATCCGATCTCATAGCTTCCCGTAGACCCTCCATCCATTGCACTCTCGCCACCAACTCGCACCCACCCATCCTCCTTTTCCCACACCCGCTTCATCATGGGTTTCCCGAAGGCAGTGAAGCAGACACTTTGTCCGACCGTCACATCATCCACCTTTTTGATGGGAATGACATGAACGACCGTTAGCCCCCTGAAGGTGTTGCCGTAGCTTCCCCCGTATGACGGATACCACCCAAAGGGGATACCCGCGAACGGTGAACACACTACTATCAATGTGCCCAGGATGATTTTCTTCGCCGTCCCGGGTTTTATGTCTGGATTGATCTTCACAGTTTCACGCTCCTTCAAAGTGCGTTCGGTGATCCCGCCATACGGCGGGATAAAACGCCCCGGAGGGCGTGTTGTTCCAACCCGAATCGAAATAATATACCACCTTGACACCTGTTTGTCAATGCGATAAAATCAGTTTAATCATGAGGGAGAAACGAACGCTTGACTAGGTGTCATGTCGCAACGCCTCCCACTCGAGAAGAATTATATCAGAAAATCGCAAACATATCTGGTATTTCAAAGTTAATAAGTATAGCAAAAGTACTATGAGCCCACAAATAGAAAAACAAATTCTGGAAAAGCTTGAGCGGATTGAAGATCTGCTTGTTAAGTTTGTGCCTTATCAATCGGATCTTGGCGAGGAAGAAGTACTTAAAATTGTAAGCGAAGGTCGTGAAACGCATAAGGCAGATAAGACCCGCGATTTCGACAAATTTATTTTAAAAGAATATCCCCATTTGGTCTTAAAAAAAGCTAAATGAAAATTCGGTCTATTAAGGTAACGCCAAGATTTGAAAAGTCCTTTTCGAAATTGCCAGTAGAAATTCAGAAGGCAACAATTATAAAGAAAAAGGCATTCGTCAGAGATCCTTTTGCGCCAGATCTTAAGACCCATAAATTATCCGGAAAGCTAAAAGGGCTGTGGTCTTTTTCTGTCTCGTACTCCTACAGAATTTTGCTTGAATTTGATAGGGACGACAGAGTTCTCTTTCACGATATTGGCGATCACAGGGTTTATCGCTAGATTATTACTACTCTGCTACGACGACGCGGGCGGGGCGGATGAGAGAGTCGGCGATTTTGTAGCCGGGGCGGGCGAGGCGGATGATGGAGTGCGATTTGATTGATTTATGTTTTTTGTCGGTCGCGGCCGTTACGACTTCAACGGCCTCGTGGAATGCTGGATCGAATGAATCGCCGATTTTCGGCTCGATTTTCTCGATACCAAGTTCGCGCAGTGTCTCGTCAATTTGCTTGGCGACAATTTCGACTCCCTGAATCCAGGAATTTTCCTTGAGGTCTTGCGGGACATGAAGTAATGTTAAATGTAAATTATCCAAAACCGGCAATATTTTTTCAAATGTTTCAGTGCGCGCCGACTCACTCCAGCGCTCCTTATCAGCCGAAACTCTTTTCTGAAAATTATCAAAATCGGCTTGGCAGCGTTGCCAGCCCAGCTTTAGTTCGTCGTTTTGTTTTTGCAGTTCGTGAAGTTTTTTGTTCATTTGTAAACCGAGACGATTTTACTTTAAAATAATGGGTTTGTCTAGGCGGGCTTTGCCGGAAAGTAGATTTCTCCACTCGAGTACTCGGTCGAAATGACAAAAGAATCCAAACCAGTTATTGTGTTGGATCGCCCGGGACCGGAGGAGAAAGAATGGAACTGTTAGTTGAAGTTGACGAGGAAGTCGCTGTCTCGGTTGCCGTTTCGGTCTCGCTCGGCTGCGCAGTTGTGTAAGTGCTCGGTACAGTCAAATTCGGATCGGGCGTAATAATTTGCTGCGTTGCCGGCGGAGATCCCAAATCAAGTACAAATTTGCCGACATCATTAACTTGATCGTTTTTCAAGGTAACTTCCGTCGCAGTCAGATCAAAATTTCCCAAATTTGAATCAATTGTCAAATCGTAAGCACCGGCCGGAATTTTTCTGATATACCAGTCAACCGTATTTAGCCCCGGGACCGCGAAAGAAAACGATCTATCTTTAAAAAAATATTTTTTGCCGCCACTAACCGGTGTAAAAACCGCTTTGACCGGCACGCTTTGAACTTGAGGAACGGTGATTTGCAAGGAAAAATGTGCGGTCGAATACCCGGGCACAATCGTGTCGGCTTGAATTTTTTGCTGATATGCCAGCGCGCCAATTCCCAAAACGCCAATCGCCAAAAGCGCCGCTACAGTTACATTTGCAATTTTTTTTGAACCGATCATTTTGAAAAAATATTTTGCTGCTAATATAATGCTAGATGAAAAAAACATTTATGTCAAAAAATGGTCTTTTGAGCGGGGCAACTTTGTATTTTTTCGCTTCGCCGACTTTTTTGATTTTACTTTTTATTTTTGGCGTTGTCATCGGCTCGCAAATTTTCTCTTCCTATATATATTTATGGATTTTGGCGGCGATATCTGTAATTACAATTTTTGCCCTTTTTCTCAAAAAAATAAAATTGGGCATTTGTTTGATTATTTTGTCGTTTGGATTATTTTATTTTGCTTTTTTTCAGTGGGCAACGATAGCGCCAGTTCAAACCGGTTGCCAGGCCGCTAAAATTTCGTCAAATCCCAAACAAAGCGGCGGATCTCTGCAATTTTCGGCTCAATTTGAAAAAGGCGGCGTGGCAGTTATCAACACAAACGAAGCGATTGATTTCGGATACGGAGATAAATTGAAAATTTGTGTTGATAAATTTGCGACAAATTCCGATAATTCCTATCGCCATTATCTTTTGAGCCAATATAAAACGGATACGGTTGTTTTAAATCCGAAAATCGAAAAAACCGAAACAGGCCGCGGATTTTTGCGTGCTCTTTACAATTTTGCCGCCTCCGTTGCCTTAAAAATCCGTGAGCTAAATCCGGGCACAGAGGGGATTTTGGCCAAAGGACTTTTGCTGGGCGGCTCCCAGGGATTTTCCGATCAGTTTAAGCAAAATTTGAAATTAACCGGCACGACGCACTTGGTGGCGGTTTCGGGCTACAATGTTTCGATTTTAACCATCACCATTTTTGGTTTTATAAGAAAATATTTTTCGCGCCGGCTGGCGTTTATTCTCTCGAGTACCATGCTGGTTATTTTTTGCCTGATGACCGGCGCGACTTCCTCGGTTTTGCGCGCTTCGATAATGGGGGCGATGTTTTTGATATCAAAAGCCGTCGGCCGGCGCGTCAGCATTTTTCATTTTTTGGTCTTGGCGGCATTTTTGATGATTATTTTAAATCCGTTTGTTATTTGGGATTTGGGTTTTCAGCTTTCCTTTGCCGCCACCGCCGGGCTTGTTTTTTTGTCAACTCCGCTCGGGAATTTTTTGTCTTCAAAAACCCAAATCCCCGCAATCAAAGAGGGCTTTTTGATTTTGTCCGAAACCGTTTCGGCGCAGATTTTTGCGCTGCCGATTTTGCTCGGTGGTTTTGGTATGGTCTCATTGATTTCACCGATCACAAATCTTTTGATTTTGCCGCTTGTCCCAACCTCAATGGGACTGATTGCCGCTTCGTACTTTGTCTCGTTAATTTCCAGATATCTCGGGATTTTTGTGGCCGCAATCTCGAACATTTTGCTTGAATATTTTGTTTTTGTCATCAACTTTTTCGCCAAATTCAAAATCGCCGCCGCTTCTGTAAATATTACCTCGGCTTGGTGGTCGGTTCTGCTATATTTATTGATTGTATTTTTGACTGCATATTTCAGGAGAAAAATTAAAATTAAAATTGATGAAAGACCGGGGTTTTAGCAAATTTTTGAACACGATTTTGTTTGTTGCAATTGTTTTTGCGGTTTTTATTTGGAGTGCGGTAAATCGCAACATTTCCGCCAGTCCAACTAATTTTGAGGTACAGGTTTCGTTTTTAGATGTCGGCCAGGCGGACGCGGAGCTAATCAATTTGCCAAATTCGGTCCAGATTTTAACCGATGGCGGGCGAGACAGTTCTGTCTTGGGGCCATTAAGCAAAAAGATGCCGCGTTTTGATCGCAAAATCGAATATGTGTTTTTGTCGCAGCCCGATTCCGATCATATCGGCGGCATGAGTTTTGTTTTGGACTCGTATTCCGTTGGCGAGATTTTTGAGACAAATGCCAAGAGTGAATCAAAGACATTCGAGAAATTAAAAAACAAAATCAAGGAAAAAAATATCAAAGAAACAGTGGTTCAAAAGGGTCAGAAAATTGATTTTTCGCCAAATGCCAGCGGGTTAATTTTGAATCCGGACGAAAATCAGATCGGATCTTTGAGCTCAAACGACTCCTCGATTGTGATGAAACTCGATTATAAAGGCGCAACCGCTTTGTTTACGGGCGATGCGGAAATTGAGGCGCAAGACAAAATTATGGCAAATTTTACGCGCGAGCAAATTCAAAGTGAGATTTTGAAAGTGGCCCACCACGGTTCGGGCGGGGCGCTGAATAAGAATTTTTTAAACGAGGTCAAGCCGAAATATGCTGTCGTATCGGTCGGGAAAAATAATAGTTACGGACATCCCAGCAAGACGGTTCTGCAGGCGCTTGGTGAAATCAATGCCGAAATTTTACGAACGGACGAAATTGGAACAATTGATTTTGTTTCAAATGGGGGGAGTTGGACTAAAAAATAGGATTAGCTTGTGATTGTTTGCGCATTTTGTCCGATCGGACAAAATGCGCAAATAATATTGAGGTTTGATGTTGATTGGGGGGCTGACTAATGGATGTAACTGTGTGAAATTTAAGGTTCATTTGCCACTTTTATACGATCGTATCAAAGTGGCAAAAGGTAATAAGTATAAAAGTTGGTGCTTGGGTCTTAAATTGCTGGTGAGTAAAAAGTAATGAGTATAGAATCCATAAAATGATTTTTAAAAGAAAAAAGCCCGTGTGATTTTCGGTCTCACACGGGCCTCTCGGAGGAGGAAGCCCCATCTTGTCAGGAGGGCTTCCACTTGGGGGGGCGCTCAATAGCGCGGCCCGTTATTGTAGCGCTGCCAGGCATTCTGGGCGTTTTGCTGCGCCTGCAGCGCGTTTTGCAGCGCGCCGAGTTGGTCAATCTGCGGCTGCAGATTGCCACCGTAGCCATTGCCACCGTAGTTGTTGTACCCGTAACCACCGTTGTAGTAGGGCTGCTGCGGGTAGCAAACGGGTGGCGGACAGGGCTGCATTGGCTGCCAGCCCGATTGCCACGGTTGGCCGTAGGGCTGGTAGCAGGGCGGCGGCGGCGGGTAGCAGGGTTGCTGCCATACTGGGCCGAAGCGCGGCCCGAATCCGAAGTTGATGCTCACGCGGGGCCCACCGCGATAGGCCGCCGCCATGCTGGCCACCAGGGCCAGCAACACAAAAATCAGTACGACCATGCGGAGCGCTTTCATGTCGCGCTCATCTCCTTTCAAAGAGCGTCAATCTCCTGTAACTTCCAGGTTCGAGAAAGTATAACACCTTCTCGAGACAAAGTCAAGATCTACTATGTATGACGAGGTCGAGGATTGAGCAGAAGGTGATATCTGGTTGTCAACCTGCGGCTTTCTAGTTATAATCTAGGCCGATGGGAAGCGAAATGCAAGAGGAACAGAGTTTATAAAGTTCGTAAAGTTGAAAGTTCGTAAAGTAGGAATTGAATTATGAATGAATGCACAAGGGAGTAACCTAATATGTCCGGACACTCAAAGTGGGCGACGACCAAACATCAGAAGGCGGTAGTGGACGCGAGACGAAGCAATTTATTTACAAAACTCGCGAATGTAATTTTGGTGGCTGCAAGGTCTGGCGGTGATGCCGAGATGAATTATTCGCTTCGCCTCGCGATCGAAAAAGCGAAAGCCGCCAATATGCCACACGCCAATATCGAGCGGGCTATTAAACGCGGAACCGGCGAGCTAGGTGGAGCGCAACTCGAAAATATTACTTACGAAATTTATGGGCCGAGCGGTTCGGCAATTTTGGCGGAGGTGTTGACGGACAACAAAAATCGCACTTCGGCCGAGGTTAAATCGGTCTTAAATAAGTTCGGCGGAAAGATCGCGGGAAGCGGATCGGTCAGCTACCACTTCGACCGTCGAGGTATCATCGCGGCGAAGTCAAATTTGAGTGCCGATGAAGCAGAACTTTTAATTATTGACTCCGGCGCCGATGATTACGAAAAGACCGAAAACGGATATTTGATATCTACTGGTAGCAAAAATCTCAAAGATATCTGCGAAAACCTCAAATCAAATAATTTTGAAATTTTATCACAAGAGCTGGCTCTCGAACCGAAAGAAACGATCAATCTGGACGAAGATGACTCCGCAAAAGTCATCAAACTTCTGGAGGCACTCGACGAACTCGACGATGTAACGGAAGTGAATTCAAATCTTGGGTAGAATATAGGGGACGGTTCTCTTTTGACCTGAAGTTTCGGCTTTTTACTATGCATGCTATAATTATTTTATGCCAAGATTGCCTCGCCACCTTTTGTCTCAAAGTTTCTACCATATTATGACCCGTGGCAACAATAAAAATGTTGTTTTTAAAACGGCCGCTGATTTCGATTACTACCTGGAACTTATATCAAGATACAAAGAGCAGCACCCTTTTGATCTCTATCATTACTGTTTAATGCCTAACCATACACATTTTTTAATTAAGACCAGAAACGGTGCCGATTTCTCGATTTTTATGAAAAAATTGAATCTGGCTTATTTTCACCATTTTAAAAAATTTTATGGCTGGGTAGGACATTTTTGGCAAGATCGTTTTAAAAGCCAGGCCGTCGGTAAAGATAACTACTTTGTTCAGTGTGGCAAATATATTGAGCTTAACCCGGTACGAAAAGGGCTCATCTATAAGCCGGAAGAATGGCAATATTCTAGTTATAAATATTATGCCGAGGGGCGAAGCGATGATTTGATAACGGCTGACTTTCTCTATGAAGATTTGGGCGGCAATTCGCAAGGTCGGCAGAAGAAATATTCCGACTTACTGATTGATGATATTGTTGGTGAGTCCTATCGAAAAATGGTTTGGGGAAGCGATCATCAGCGATATAACGAAAGACAGAAGGTGAATCGAATCGAAAGGAAAAAGCCGAATGAACAGGAGAAAAAGAGAACCGTCCCCTAGGTTCCCCTAGGTAAGCCGTGTAACGGAAGTGAATAGTAATCTGGGGTAGCGTATAAAGTATAACGAATAGTGTATAACCACTGTCTATAACTAATTAACTGAAAAATCAGATTCAGAATTCTACTTAATTATTAATCGTTGTGGCTATGCTTTATGCACTATTTGCTATACGCTGAATAAGATATTGACTTTTGGTAGGGAACAGTTATAATTTGATCTTAATCTGCATCTTGACAACATTTTTGAATTAAGTCCTTTGGGCCTAATTGTTTAGCTGAAAATACAGGTAAATAGCTAAGCCCGAAGGACAAAGAGTCCACAAAACCGCGTTAGCGGTTGGGCAAAGAGAAGGCGAAATCTCTCCGTCATCTGACGGTAAAGTCGCCGGAGGATATGTCTGATGTTAAAGATGGGTCCTGCTTTGCGTGCATTTGGCAATACCGGACAGGCAAATGATGTGGATCTGGCATTAGGCAGATGCTTGGTGACACCAGCGATGTTGCAGCGGGTTGTCACCGATCCGACTCATTGCGCGGCAGTTGCCGCAGCTATGCGTGGCGAGCAACCCTCATCGGCTCGTTTCGATGACATTTTGGTCCGCGAGGGTAATGTCACACAGATCATCTGCGATTACGCCGAGGTGGAGTATCCTGGCAACGACATTGTCGAGAAGGCATTGCGGATGGTTCAAGCCAAGCGCGGCGTTGTTACCATCCACGACCGTTTTGCCCCTAAGATCGCTCTGCCGCAGCTATTCAACTTTTTCTACCGTTACAACAAAGTGGCAGAGGAAGAGGGCAGAATTCCAGTCAAACTCTGGCAGACGGCTGGCCAGGAAAACTGGCGTGGATGGGATGCGGAGTTTTTGCCGACCGAGACCGGCGTCATCAACTGCGACTTCTCGCAGGTAATGCGCGCTACCGACATAACCGGTCGGCCATTTTTGCTCGACATGGACCAACAGATGACATGGGCCAAAGAGCAGGGTGGCGATGGTATTACGAGTGTAGAGCAGATTACCTTGCTTTTCATCCACTCGATTATCGAGTTTGGTCGGCCACTCTGGGGTGGCGGAACTGTCCGTTGCTGCAATTCGTGCGGCTCTGGTGACTCGCTCGATGTCTACTGGGACGCCGACGGTGGCTTCGGTGTCGGCGACTGGAGTTGCAGCGATCAGGACTGGAACATCGGTGCCGTGCCCCGGAAGTGTCTGGTACTTGGTGCTTGATCCCGCCTTATCTGCCGACAGGCAGACGAAGGCGGGGTTGTTCCTTTTGGGATGTTGGGTTTTGGCTTTAAGCCCCCAGCATCCCATTTTTCTTTTTACTCACAATAATGTAAGATTTGATTTGAAATAGTAAAGAGTTTTGGTTTACGAATCAAAACCGCTGTTTCCTCCGGCTCTTTGAGACGGAACCCCGATGCTCTACGGAAATCGGGGGAGTTCAAAATAAGAGTGGGGAACTTCTTGTTTGCTGCTGGTCGAGATTTCGCAATTTGCTCAATTGTGGCAATGCGGATACTCGCGAATAAATTCAATCCCGAGAGAAATTAAGGGGTGGCGTAAAAGATGGCGGCGGACAATATTCGTACGGCTCTGGTAACTCGCTCGATGTCAACTGGAACGCCGACAATGGCTTCAATGTCAACAACTGGAATTGCAGCGATCAGAACTGGAACATCGGTGCCGTGCCCCGGAAGTCCCCCTTCTTATTTGATCGAGCGAATCCAACCGCCGAGCATTTTTCCGATTTCTTGGAGAATTTCTTGAAGATGCAAGTACTTTTTTGTTGGAATTGCTTTAATTTCTTCGGCTAGTCGGATTAGAAGTTTCAATAAGTCCAATTTAATTGACGCTTTTTCTAAATACAGAAGTTTTTTATCCTTGTTGCTGCCGGCGCCAATTAAAAGTTCGATCATTTCCAAATTTGTTTGTTCAATTTTTTGTCCAAGAGAATATTTATCCTTTTTCGGCATTTTTTCGATCACCAAATAAACTTCTCGATACAAATCATAAACACTTTGAATAATTGGAATTTCATTTTGCATGGAAGACACCTTCCTTGAAATTATTAGTTTAGAAAATTTGCTTTTGGCTTGGCGTGAATTTCGTCGAGGGAAACGAAACAAACCCGATGTTCAGATTTTCGAGCGAAATTTAGAAGATAACCTATTTGCTTTGCATCAGGAGCTAGAAGAAAAAACATATCGGCATGGAGATTATACCTCATTTTATATCAGGGATCCGAAACTGCGCTTGATTCATAAAGCAACTGTTCGCGACCGGGTCTTGCATCACGCGGTTTACAGGGTTCTTTATCCGATTTTTGATAAGTCGTTTATTTACGATTCATATTCTTGTCGCTTAAAGAAAGGAACGCACAAAGCGGTTGATCGGCTGGAGTCATTTGCCAAAAAAGTCAGCAAGGATTATTCTGACAAATGTTTTATTTTGAAATGTGATGTTAGAAAATTTTTTGCCAGTGTTAATCACGAAGTGCTGTATCTGCTGCTTGGAAATAAAATTCAAGACAAAAATGTAATTTGGCTGCTTCGCGAAATCATTGGAAGTTTTGCTACTAACTCGAGAGTCCTTCGACTCTGCTCGGGATTTACGAGAGAGAGCTTTTGGCCCGCGGCCAAAGGTTTGCCGATTGGCAATTTAACCAGCCAGCTTTTTGCTAATATTTACCTAAATCAATTTGATCAGTTTATTAAAAATCATTTACGGCTTAAATTTTATGCGAGATACACCGATGATTTTGTGATCGTGTCAAACGATATCGAATTTTTAGTTGATCTGATCCCGAAAATCGCGGAGTTTTTATCGGATAATTTAAAAATGGAATTACATCCAAATAAAATCTGTATTCGCAAATTTCGGCAAGGAATTGATTTTTTGGGTTATGTAATTTTGCCGCACTACCGAATTCTGCGAACAAAGACAAAAGAGAGGATGTTGAAAAATCTTAATAAACAGAATCTTGCTTCATATCTTGGACTTTTGAGTCATTGTTCGGCGTTTAAGCTGAAACAGGAAATTGTAGAACTGGCAAAAAATCGGTAGAATCGAAGCGATGGAAAATCAAAGAACAATTTTGGGAATTGACCCCGGGACGGGCAGATTGGGATGGGCGATTGTAGATCGCCAGCCGTCAGTCGTCGGCCGTACGCCGGAAAACCGTGCGGCAAACGGCAAACCGCAAACGGTTTTAGTCGATTGTGGATTGATTGAAACGCCGGCCAAAACGCCACTTTCAGACCGATTAGAGTTGATTTTTAACGAATTGCAAAAAATCATCAAAAAATATTCTCCTGACGAGATGGCGATTGAAGAGATATTTTTTGTAAAAAATGTTAAAACCGGAATTTCGGTCGCGCACGCTCGAGGGGTGGCGATGCTTACCGCAAAAATTGCAAAAATGGAAATTTTTGAATACAAGCCAAACGAAATTAAACTCGGCATTTCGGGCTACGGGCATGCGACCAAGGAGCAGATGGCGAAGATGGTTAAACTTCAACTCAAGTCGTGCGATGTTCGTCAAGATGATGTGGTAGACGCGATAGCTGTTGGCCTATACCATCTTCAGGTGTATAAGCGCCCGAATGCGCTCGAATCGCATCCCGAATTATCACCCGAAAAAGAATGGAAACACCCAAATGCACCCGAAAGTAAAGTACTTTATCCTAAATTGAGTTATGAGATAGTGGGGGCTCTTTATAATTGTCACAACCATCTCGGCGGAGGATTGCAAGAGCGTTATTATCAGTCATTGGTTCGGGAAGAACTCAAGAAAAAAGGTTTAAAATTTGACGAGCAGAAAAAGCTCGCAATTAGAGGGCTACCATCTTATATGGGTAGATTCTTTCCCGATTTTATTATTGGGGATAAAATTGTCCTTGAACTGAAAGTTGGAAGCAGAGTTAAGAAAAAAGATGTTGATCAGGTCATGGCTTACTTAAGGCAATCAGGGAAAGAGCTTGCAATAATTGCTCTTTTCCGACAAAATGAAGTTGTTACGAGACGATTGCTTTTGGGTTATTCGGGCGTGACTGATTCGGGCGAAAATTTGGGAAAATAATTTGAGTGTAATTAGGGAGTAACTGTGCCACAATTACGACAGAACATAATTACCGGTGAGTGGGTGGTTTTTGCGCCGGAGCGCGCGAAGCGACCAACCGATTATATTTCGATTTCAACCGAGAGAAAGCAAAAAAAATCGGATTGTCCTTTTTGTATTGATTCCACCAAAAGTGAATATCCAAAACAAATCGAGGGACTTGAGAAAAAACACACTTTTGTTTTAAAAAACAAATTTCCGGCGTTTGTGGAGGATCCGGATTTGGAATCGGCGAAGTTATATAAAATAGAAGACGAATTTTACAATATGAAAATCGCGCTTGGCGGCCACGATGTGGTGGTTATAAAAGATCACGATCAGGAATTACCCGATTTTACGCCAGCCGTTTGGACTGATTTAATCGAGACATTCAAGCAAAGATATAATTATTTCGACAAGATTGAAAATGTCGAATATGTGATGCCGATCTATAACCACGGCCCGCAAGCGGCCGCCTCGATAGAACATCCGCACGCCCAGGTTTTTGCCTCTTCCGTTGTGCCAAATATCGTTTCGCGGGAACTTTCACACACCGCCAAATATTTTACCGAGCACAAATCATGCGCTTTTTGCGATATGATCTCGCATGAAAAAGAGCAGAACACCAGATTGATTTTTGAAAATGATGATTTTGTCGCTTTGGCATTTTACGCCGCCAGATTTCCGTTTGAGGTTTGGGTTTTACCCAAAAAACACCAATCGCATTTTAGGGATTTAACGGAGCAGACGACCGCGGCATTATCTGAAATGATGATTAAAATTTTTGGGCGACTCAACGAAACCTTAAATGATCCTCCGCTCAACTTCTTTATTCACTCGGCCCCGGTTAATAAAGAAAAAAATGAAGAACTACCCAATTATCATTGGCATATCGAAATTGCCCCGCGACTTTCGATTTATGGCGGCTACGAACTTGGGGCGGGTATGGTAATTGATATTATCACCCCGGAGCAGGCGGCGGAATATTTACGGATAGGAAAGAGATAAAAGCGATTGCATTTTTGCTAAATATCAGATAAACTAGGCCAAATTAAGCTTAAAATGTATGAAAGTATTATTGGTAATGCAGTTTCCGCTTTCAGGAGCGGGGACAGGGACTTTTGTCAGCAAGCTTTCGGAAAAGCTCAACGAGCTTGAGGATATTGAGGTTGTGGTCGCTGCACCGGATATTAAAGGCCCAAAGGGCGTTAAATTTTTTCCTATAAAACCGCCATTTAAAGCTGTTTTTGTTAGCCATCCGCAATATCCGAATGCAAAACGATTTTCCGAGTTGAGCAGCAAGAAAATAACCGAATATTATTTATCGTATTTCCGGCAGTTGATTGAAATTGTTGAAGAGTATAAACCTGATGTTATCCATATACACCATGCTTTTATGCTATCATGGATTGCTAATTATATCCGATCGCTTTACGGAATCGGCTATCTTGTTACGAGTCACGGAACCTGTGTCTATGCTGCATCTCTTGATTTGAGGTTTAAGTCCTTGACCTCGCAGGCCTTACAGAAAGCCGTGGAAGTAACAGCTGTTTCTCATCATACCAAAAAGTGGCTTTGTAAGGTTTTTGGAGCAAAATTCCGTAATAAAGTGAAAGTAATTACAGGAGGAATTGACCTTGAGGCGTATAGTCGAGACCAGATAAGCTATGCTAGCATTGAAAAGAAATACAATCTAAAAGGAAAAGATGTGGTGATGTTTATTGGTCGCCTAACTAAAGAAAAAGGCGTTGAGTACTTGATTGATGCTGCCAAAAATATCGATGCGGAGATTATTGTAATTGGTGACGGAAGCCATCGTAAATATCTTGAAAACTACACACGGCTAAAGGGAGCTAAAAATATCCGCTTTCTCGGCTACATTAAGCCCGATGAGACCCGTCAGTTTTACAAGAGGGCAAATGTGGTTGTGGTCCCGTCCGTTTGGGACGAACCGCTTGGATTGGTGATTCTTGAGGCGATGGCGATGGAAACCCCGGTTGTGGCTTCAAATAAAGGTGGTATTCCGCTTGCGGTCAAAGATGGTTATAATGGATTTTTAGTTAGGCCAAGAAGTGCCAAAGCCATCTCGGAGACCGTTAACAGGATTCTCAAAGACGAGATACTGGCGAGGAAATTGGGACAAAACGCTAGAAAATTTGTTGAAGAAAGATTCGGTTGGAAAAAAGCAATTGTTCCGAAATTTGTCGCTCTTTACAAAAAAGTGTCGCAAGCAACTAACTATATGCGAGATGAACGCTTGAGGGTTCAATTTGAGCGCGAAGAGCTGGAACGAGAAAAGCGCGAGCTGGCCGAAAAAATCGGACATACTTGGGGAAGATAATAGAACTTAAGGAGATGTTATGAAAGAAGTATCAATTATTATACCAGCTTTCAAGAGGGTCGGTCAGACCCTTAAAACGCTAGATTTACTTTTTCTGTCGAATGGATTAGACGAGGAATTTATGGTGGAAATTATCGTTTCCGATGATAGTCTCGACAACAAACTCAAAGATGCGATTCAAAAGAAGTTTGGCGATAAGATTGTTTATTCCCAGCCCAACAAGAAAGGGATTGCTTCTAGCAAGAATAACGGAGCAAAAATTGCCCGCTTTCCCATTCTTATTTTTTGCGATTCTGATATGGAGGTTGAAAAAGACACAGTTTTAAATACAATCACGGCATTAGAAAAGCACAAAACCGCGGGAGCTATCGGCGGGCAGGTGATTTGGAGAACGGGTCCGAAGGATGGAGAACATGATCGGCCGAGAAAAGAAGACAGAATGATCACGGTTGATAAAACGACCTATACCGAAGCAATTTATTCTCGTTACATCGCTACATACAGGGATGTTTTCCTCGAGGTTGGCGGATATGATGAAGTGGTATTCAATATGAGAGGTGAGGGTTCTGATCTTTCGGTTAGATATTGGCGTGCCGGTTATCCGTTAGTATTTGACGAATCTCTCATCGTTCACCATGTTCACGAGGTAGAAGGCGGAATTATTCGAGGCGTTGCTCATCCCGAATGGGGAATTGCCAAAGATCTTCTTATTTTGAGTTATAAGTACGATATTTCCGACGATAAATACAAGAATTTTGTTGGTACGGTTATAGCGAACTTTGAAAAATTTGGTCCAGAGGGTTATTATCGAATTGTCGAAGGAATAGGTAAAAACTTGGATTTTATCTGTAAAGTGAAGCCGATTATCGACGATAACAAAGCGAAGATGAAGGCGCAATATGACTTCAAATTTCTGGAGATTTTTTCAGATAAAAATTTGTTCGAGAGGTGCCTGAAGGCGGCTGACAAAAAGCTACAAAATTCGCGCAAAAATATTTTTTAAGATATTTAAAACATAGGAGAACAATGGATAAGAAAAAATTAAAAATCGCGATCGTTTCAACAATTCACAACCCTATAACATTTTCTTTTTCGGGAGGCATTGAAGTTTTCAATTACAATTTATCAGCTGAACTTAGCAAGAAAAAAAGAGGCCATGAAGTTATTCTGTTTGCTTCGGGTGATTCGAAGGTTAAATCCAAACTATACCCTGCTTGTCCGAAGGCATTATTCGGAGGCGACTTCAATCCGAATGATTCTCAAAGTATGAGAAAGGCAATCTACTACGAAAACCACTACTATATTAAAACAATGCAATATATCGCAAGGAACAATTTTGACATTATTCATCACAGCCATACAGCTTTTCTACCTATCTATCTTGGATATTTGTTTAAAATTCCCCAGATTATGACCACTCATATGACGGCCAATACTAATATAACACTTAACCAAGACATCAACGAACTGCTACCGGATAAATCAGGGATCAATTTAGTTGCAATTTCAAAAAAGCAGGAAAGTATTCTCGGTGATCTTTCGTTTTATGCCAAGGTCTACAATGGGATTGAAATAGAAAGTTTTACTTTTACAGAAAAACCAAGTGATTATTTCTCGTGGTTAGGCAGGATAGCTCCCAACAAAGGCACTAAAGAAGCAATCGAGTTGGCACTCGACGCTAAAGTCAAACTTAAGCTTGGAGGCACAACCGGGGTCGGAAAAACCGTGATTGAATATTTTGCAAGTATTAAGAAACATTTTAGCAATCCATTAATCTCATATCTTGGTCAGGTTGACGCCGATGAACGCAATACGCTCCTTGGTAAGTCGAGAGCATTTCTGTTCCCGATTAAATGGGAAGAGCCGTTTGGGTTGGTGATGATTGAGGCGATGGCTTGCGGAACTCCCGTTATTGCATATAAACTAGGTGCCGTTCCGGAAGTTATAAAAGATGGAGCAACCGGCTTCATCTGTAAGCCAGGTGATAAAGCGGGCTTTCTAAAAGCTATTAAAAAAATCGAGGAGATGCCGGAAGGCGAATATCTTCAAATGCGTCGCAATTGCCGTAAGCATGTCGAAGAAAATTTTACGGTTGAAAAAATGGTTGATGGATATGAAGAGGTCTATAAGAAAGTGATTGCGGATTTTTCTAAAAAGAACTAAAGAAAGCAAAATACACTGATTTGGGTTGCTAAATGGGTGGTTTTTATGGTAGGATTGGATCACGCTAATCAAGCGAATTCTATGCGAATCTCACGCGAATGAAATGCATTTATTAGCGCGAGATTAGCGACCCATTAGCGTGATTAGCGTGAAAAATAATTTTGTGAGGAAAAAAATGAGCAACTATGCCGTTATTATGGCTGGGGGAACGGGGACACGACTTTGGCCGATGTCAAGGACTGCCAAACCAAAACAGTTCCACAAATTGGTTTCAGACAAAACCCTGATTCAGGAAACATACGATCGGGTTAAAAAGGCGATTCCGGCTGACAATATTTTTATTTCGACCAACACGAAATACGGAGAAGAGATAAAACGCCAATTACCGGATGTGCAAAGTGAAAATTTTATCATCGAGCCGGCTAAGAAAAACACCGCTCCGGCACTTTTGTATTTGGCCGCCGAAATTTATCGCAAAGACAAAGATGCAGTTATCGCAACTTTGGCCTCCGATCATGTGGTCCAAAATGTTGATGTGTTTTCAAATTCCCTAAAAACAGCGTTTAAGACGGCCGAAAAATATCCGGATCATCTTATTTTGGTTGGTATCAATCCGACCCGTCCCGATACCGGATTGGGGTATATCAAAATGGGTTCGGTCAGAACGGAAATTGATAAAGAAAGAATTTTCGAAGTTGATAAATTTTTGGAAAAACCGGATTTAAAAATGGCCGAAAAATATCTGCAGTCGTGGGAATATTTATGGAATGCGGCCTATTATTTCTTTTCGGTCAAGCAACTTCTCGGCTGGTTTAAGGAGTTCGTTCCGAAAACATATAAGACAATTATGGAAATTGACAAACTTAAGGTGCAAGGTGGCAACGGGGCGACTCAAACCAAAATCAAAGAACTTTTTCAAAAAGTTGAAGACGAACAGTTTGAGACCGCTGTAATTGAAAAACTTGATCCCAAAAAAGTTCTGGTTATTCCGGCTGATTTGGGTTGGAGCGACATTGGAAATTGGGGAACGCTCCACGATGTATTAAGCGAAAATTATTCTTCCAGCATGATTTCAAAAGGACATCATCTCGATGTGGGCAGTGAAGGATGTTTGGTTTATGGCGGCGATAAAATGATCGCGACCATCGGATTAAAGGATGTTATTATTATTGACACACCGGACGCGATTTTGGTGGCAAACAAGAATAAATCACAAGATGTTAAAAAACTTCTGGATAAATTCAAAGAAGAAGGAAAGCATTTATATCTATGAAACTCCCGAATGACACCCTAATTTATGACCCGAATATGCACTCGAATACCTTGAACTATTCGGGCGATAATTCGGGTAAGATTTGGGTGTATTGGGGAGTAAACCGGAGACTTCAATGATTGATGAAAAAATTTTTAAGTCCTACGATGTCCGAGGTATTTATCCAACACAAATAAACGGTGAGGCGGCGTTTAAAATCGGCCAGGCCTTCGCCGATTATATCGGATCAGACATTGTGGTCGGTCGCGATATGAGAACATCGTCCGATGAGATATTTGAAAATTTTGCTAAAGGGGTCAACTCGCTTGGATTTAATGTAGTTGAACTTGGACTTTGCACGACCCCGATGTTGAATTTTGCCGTTGCAAGCCGGAATTTTAAGGGCGGTGCGATGATAACGGCGAGTCATAATCCTGCCGAATATAATGGAATCAAATTGATCGGCGAAAAAGCGGTGCAGTTAAGCAAAAACAAAGGAATTACCGAAATCAAAGAGTTGACTCTAAATAAAAAATTCGAGACATCAAACAAGCCGGGTGCTATCCAGGAACTCGATATTCTTGGTGATTATGTCAATTGGCTGGCATCAAAAATCGGCGAAGTTAAAAAATTTAAAATAGTGGTTGATTGCGGAAACGGAGTCGCCGGGATTTCGGCAAAACCGGTTTTTGAGAAACTAGGCCTTGATGTGGAAGAGCTATATTATGAGCCGGACGGAACTTTTCCAAACCATGCCGCCAATCCAGCGGAAGATGAAAATCTGAAAGATGCCGAAGAAAAAGTTAAGCAAACCAAGGCCGATTTGGGAATTGTTTTTGATGGCGACGGCGACAGAGCGTTTTTTATTGACGAGTTTGGGAAAACACACAATGTGGGATTTTTGCTTGCGGCAATTGCGGAACATGAACTTAAAAACAAACCGGGCGAAAAAATTTATTACGATTTGAGATTTTCCAAAGGAGTTGTGGATACGATTAAAAAGGCCGGCGGAATTCCAATCAGAACCAAAGTCGGCAATCCGTTTTACAAAGAACATCTTATTTTGGAAGGTGGTTTGATGGCAGCCGAGTATTCCGGCCATTTTATGTACAAAGAGCATTACGGTCTTGACGACGGACTTTTTTCGGCTTTAAAAGTTATGTATTGGCTGACCAAAACAGGCAAAACATACTCTGAATTTCTTGCGCCTTATGAAAAAAACCGTTTTGTTACGGGTGAAATCAATGTTAAAACAGAAGAATCGGGCAAAATCATCAACAAACTCAAAGAAAAATATAAAGATGGCAAGTTTGATGAATTAGACGGAATTACGGTGGAATATCCCGATTGGTGGTTTAATCTGCGATCTTCAAACACCGAGCCGGTTGTGCGGCTGAATATCGAAGCGGACAATTTCGAACTTCTTAGCGAGAAAAAAGAAGAATTACTCGATATAATCAATGGATAATCAAACGGCAAAAATCAAGGTTTTTGTTGATTTAGACGATACTCTACTTGATACAGCCGCGATGAAACGCGACATATTTCAAAAAGTTGTTGATATGGGCGTGAGTGAAGATGTTGTTCGAGCAAAATATGAGGATGCGCGCAAAGAACATGGCGGCGATTATTTAAAGCCGTTCGCCGAGTCATTTGCAATTTATGGTGTTGACAGCGAGCATCTTTATCTTGATCTTCAGCAAATAGCAACGGAAAGTGGGGAATACTTGCTTGAAAATCGTTTGCTTTGGCTTGATCAATTTCAAGACAGCAAACACGAATTAATATTGCTAACTTACGGTAATCCGGATGTGCAAGAGCGAAAAGTGCAGGGTTCGCATTTGGAAAACATTTTTGAGGGTAAAGTTGTTTATGTAAAAGGGGATAAGGTTGCCGAGATCAGAAATATGATCGAGCCGGGTGAAAAATTTATATTTGTTGATGACAAACGGGAAATTATTGATAGTATAATAAAGGAGTATCCCGAGCAAGTCGAGGTCTGGCAGGCGGGAGAAAAAGAAAAAGATCCCGAGGCATATTACAGCCCGTTAGATCTTGAACGGGAGGGAAGAAATTATTAAAAGGAGACAACTATGAGCAAAATTTTAGTTACGGGGGGAGCTGGATTTATTGGATCAAATTTTTCAAATATGATGGCCGAGAAAGGTTATGATGTGACAGCTTTTGACGATTTGTCGTTTGGAGTTAAAGAAAATTTAAATGATAAAGTAAAGTTTGTCCAAGGCGATGTCAATAAAGCAGAAGATCTAGAAAAATGCGGCGATGATTTCGACTACATTTTGCATTTGGCGGCTTCTTCTTCGGCGCCAATGTTTGCAAAAGACATGTATTGGGCATATCAAAATAATGTTGCCGGGCACATCCGCGTTATGGAATTTGCCAAAAAAGTGGGGGCTAAAAAATTGCTTTTTGCTTCAACTTCGTCAATTTATGGCAATAATAAGACGCCTTTGACCGAAGATCAAGAAGTTACGCCGCCGAATCATTATTCGGTTACAAAATTTACTCAAGAAGGCGCGTCGCGGGTCTTCAACAAAGCCGAGGGTCTTGAAATCATCGCGTTTCGATTTATGTCAATTTACGGCTTGCACGAAGATCACAAGAAGAATTTTGCCAATCTTGTGTCGCAGTTTATTTGGGGGATGGCCAAGGATGAAACACCGGTTTTGTATGGTGATGGAACGCAAGAGCGCGATTTTACTAATGTTAAAGATGTCTGTCAGGGAATAGAAAAAGCGATGGAAACCGAGAAAAAATATGGATTTACGGTCTTTAATATCGGTACTCACACCGCGATTAATCTTCTGGATTTGGTCAAATTGATTAATAAAGTGATGGGCAAAAATATCGAGCCAAAACTTATTGAAAATCCGGTCAAAGAGGGCTATGTAAAATCCCAACTCGCCGACATCACTAAAGTCACCACCGAACTTGGTTATGAACCAACAGTTGGACTAGAAGAGGGAATAAAAGAGATAGTTGAGAATCTGAAAAAATAATTTTATAGATTCGTGTGGTCATTGCGATCCCGCACTTTTTTTCGAAAAGTGCGGGAGAAGCAATCTCTTTATTTTAATTCTGTCATCTCGAGAGAAGCAAAGCGAAGTTGAGAGATCTAAAATGTTACAATTTACTGTACAAATTTCTCGATCGAGAAATTTGTACATGGGAATGAATCTGTTAGATTCCGATGATTACAAAATCAAGATGAACAGATGTATACGAGGGGATAGATGCGAGGGTCCGTCCCTCGCACATAGTTCCTGCGAGGGACGGACCCTCGCAATGAATTAAGGGTTAGTTGGCAATTATTTTAATATACAATTTTTCCGTACAGAAAAATTGTATATTAAATTGAATCCGTAAAATAAATATTTTTTAAATTTCAGTTTTCTAGAAGGTTTTAAAATGAAAAGGCGTCCAGCTGTGTTAACACGGCTGGACGCCTTGGTTTTGGGTCGAAGTAGCTAGGCGGGGTTAGGCGGTTGGCTGACGGCCGTTCGGGCTTTTTCCCTCTCGGCTTGGCACTCGGCGATGATCTCGGTAAGGTTGATGGCTTCCTTGATTTGCGTCGGATAGCGAGGCGTCAGTAGCTCGCTTCCCGCGACCCCTTCTTCGGTCCAAATCGCTGTTTCGGCTGAAGTTGAGTAGAAATTGCCAGAACCGTATTCTCGAACATAGAACGCTATCCACAGTTCCGGCTCGTCGAGCGAGACCTCCACTTCCCTGATGCCAGATGATGCGACCAGTGGTCCGCCCAGAAATTCTTGCCAGCTTTTCGCGTCGACATAGAAGACGAACCGCGCGCCGTGGCTGCTGCAGAGAAAATTGTTGACTTTTCGGCTAAGCGCTGCCTGCATGTCGTTAACCCCGGGACATTGCGCGAGAAACCGCACGGTGCTGTGCCCCGAAGGAGTCCCAACTCCGCACTGCGCGCAATATCCTCCCCCATTTGCGTAAAATTCCCACGCATGGCCTTCTGTTGTTTTGCCCATTTTGCTGTTTTCATCTCCTTGTAGTCAATCTGAAATGTTGCGGCGAGAGAAACGGGTTATCTGCTGCGGAGCAGTGCATCCTGACGGGCCTTCTCCTCGAGCTGCTCGAGGTTAGCAAGTTGAGCGCACAAGTAGATGCCCTGTGCTGGGTTGACGGGCTGGACTAAAGTGTCAGCGTCCATCTTTTTCTCGACGGAGCCGCCGAGTCGCGCTACGGTCACCTGATCATCGTCCTTCTCGGTGATTTTGTAGATCACGGCATTTCCGCTACCGTCAGGGGCGATACAAACGCACAACTTACCAACGGCAATTGTCTTGAGTTTGACTTCGAGCTGTGCCATGGTGCCTGCCTTTCAAGGTTCTTGTGTTGTTATGAATCGAGCGGTTCGGAGCGGGGCCACCAGTTTTCATCACTGGCGGTTGCATAGACGACACAACTGTTGGTTTGCAGCTCTATATCGAGCTCTAAACCGATGTATGGTGAGTCCCAAGAACAGACTTCACCAAGGCAGAGCTCGGTTGTGTTAGGGTCGTACTGGTGCAAGTACCACACCGGCGCACCGATCAAAAGGGCTTCCGGCGGCCAGTAACCATCGTGCTCGCTCTGGTACTGGAGTAGCAGATGCTTATCGAAGTTCGCCACGGCCTCGAGCGACGAAGGTAGTGTTTTGTATCTATCTACCATTTCCAAATATTCCATGATCGGAATCCCGGCATTGGCTATGGCCTCATCCAAAGCCGCGGCAACGCGTAGGGTCGTCTGATCTGTGCCCGGAGCGAGCCGCTTGATGGCTTCGAGCATGAGCGGCGACATCAGATTCCACTGCTCCCATTGGGCGTATATGTGCGCTTGGAAGCAGAGTGCGACATCTTCACTGAAGGCATGCTTCAACCAGGCGAGAAAGATGTCCGGACTTCTGCCCAACACCTGTTCTGACCGCAGCTTGAATCGCTGCCACATTGCCCTCTTGACTTTGATCGCCGGACCGAACTTAAGCATGACTTTGCGCCTCCTCTTTTCTTTATGTCAAGGTTCTGTTCTTCGAAAAATCTCGAAGAAAAAATTGTATCAAACCTGATGTCTAAAAGCAACAGGAATGACAAGTTCGTAAAGTTTATAAAGTAAAAAGTTCATAAAGTGAAATACCAAGCCCCATTTCCTCCTCACTTTACGAACTTTAAAAACTTTACCTGCCCGCAATGCTAAAGTACAGCTTTTGCAGGTGGGTGAACTTTATAAACTTATTGTCCTTTACAAATCTCTAAAATAAGGTTTATATTAAGGATATGAAAAAGAACCTGATTGTTGGAGCGAGTTTAGGGCTTTCCGGAATCGAAGCAGTTATCTGCGACGATCAGTTTAATGAACTAGAAAAACAATCAAAACCGTTCCCGGGCCGGCTCGGCAAAGAATCAATCGTGGCCAAATTCGCCAAAGTGATTACATCGCTGACTGATTTTCACATGTGCTACGCGGTTGGCGTGGCACTACCGGCGGTTTTTGATAATTCCGACAAAAAAATTGTTTCATGTTCGATTAAAGAATTGGAGGGTGCAAATTTTTATCAGCTACTATCCAAAAGAATTGACAAGCCGATTTATGTTTTAAGAAGAAATTATTGTTCGCTTTTGGCCGAGCAGGCCTTCGGCGCGGCCAAAAATGTCCAAAACGCGGTTTTGGTTGAAATTGGGCGAGACATCGCCGCTTCGTTTTTATTTTCTGGCAAAATTTATCGTGGCTCAAACAATGCCGCGGGGCAAATTGATAAAATAATTGTTGATATAACCAGAGAGAAAAGAAACAAGGCGGGGGAGTTTGGCGCGCTGGTTTCGGGCGAAGGATTAGAGGCCTTGACCGGAAAATCAATTTATCAAATTTTAAAAGAAAGCCCGCAAAGCGAACTTGTGAATAAACAAATTTTGCGCGACTTAAAAGAGAGTTTGATTACGGGACTTTATAATGTGAAATTATTATTTGATCCGGAAATTTTTATTATCAATGGCGATATCTTAGAAAATTTTCATTTGTTTAAAGCGTCGTTTGCCGATTTGAAAGTACCGATTATCAAAAGCGAGTTAGGCAAAACCGCGCCGGCTTTAGGAGCGGCCGTGGCGGCGTATAATCAAAGCAGAAGGAAAAGTTCATAAAGTAGAAAGTTCGTAAAGTTTATAAAGTAAAAAGACAGAGAAAAATGATCGGATACATCAAAGGAAAAATTGTGCATCGGGGGCAAAATTACGCGATTGTGAGTTGCGGAGATGTTGGCTATAAAATTTATTTGGACGAAAAAGTGCGAGCAAAAAAAGAAGTGGAATTATTTATTTATCATCAAATTCGCGAGGATGCGAGTGATTTGTATGGATTTGAAAAAGCGGCCGATTTGGAAATTTTCGAAATGCTACTTTGCGTTTCTGGCGTTGGGCCAAAAGTGGCGATGCTTCTGGTCAATGGGCTAGGCCGCGACAAAATAATTTCAGCAATTTCAAAATCAGACACCACTATATTTCGATCGGTCCCGGGCATTGGTGCAAAAGTTGCCGCTAAAATTATCGTCGAGTTAAAAAGCAAAATTTCGAAAGGGGATTTTGGCGACGCATTTTTGCAAGACGAAGACGAAACCATCGAAGCGCTGGTTTCCTTGGGTCTTAAAAAACAAGAAATTATGCCGTTCATGCGCGAAATTCCAGACAGCGTAATTTCGGTTCAAGACAAAGTAAAATACATTTTAAAAAACGCCGGCAAGAGAAAATAAAAATTTTGTACTAATCAATAATAATGAAAAACATTAATGTTTCCGACTCAATTTTAAAAATTCCATTTGTTGGCCCAAAACAGGCCGAGGCCTTTGCGCGGCTCAACATTAAAACGGTCGAGGACTTATTATCAAACTTGCCCCGCGATATTGTTGATTTAACAAAGACAATCGAAATTCAAAATTTGCGTCTCAAAATTAATGCTAAAGTTGCTATTTTGGCCAAAGTCAAAAGCACTTCAATTTTAAAAACGCCCAAAAGGCGAATGTGGATCGTTAATGCACTTTTGTCCGATAAGTCGGGATCGGTCGAGGCGATTTGGTTTAACCAGCCGTACATGCGAGAGACCCTGAAACAGGGGAGTGAGTTCATTTTTTTCGGGACGGTTTCGTTTAATCAGACGGGTCGCAAAATAATTTTAAATAATCCGGAAATTTTTCCGAAATCCCAAATTTATCCGATTTACGCGCAGACCGAAGGGCTGACCAGCAAGCAAATTTTGCGTGTCGTAAAATCGGCGCTAGAGACGGGATACAAAATCGAAGAATTTTTGGACGATAACATTTTGCAAAAATACTCACTTTTAAACATGCAAGCGGCGACGAAAAGTTTGCACTTCCCCACCACGAAAGAAAATTTTCAAAAAGCCAAAGAAAGATTTATTTTTAATAATTTGCTTAATTTAATTTTGGCGAATTTATTTTTAAAAAACAAAAATAAAAACGAAAAATCATACAAAATTAAAGTTGACCAAAAGTTTGTCGAGAACTTTGTAAAATCACTCCCCTTCAAATTGACCAAAGATCAAAATAAAGTTGTTGCGGAGATTTTAAGCGACTTTCAAAAACCAAGTCCGATGAATCGTCTTGTGCAAGGTGATGTCGGTTCGGGCAAAACCATTGTTGCTCTAATCGCCTCTTTGGTTGCAATTCAAAATAATTATCAAGTAGCGTGGATGGCGCCGACCGAAATTTTGGCCAATCAACATTTTGAAACAATCAATAAATTTTTGAAATTGATTAAATCGAAAATTAAAGTCGGACTTATAACTTCGGCGACAAAGAAAAAATCCCAGCCAGATGGTCGGCCTCTGGCCGAGACCGCTGGTCTGCTAATCGGTACTCACGCTCTTATTCAAAAAGATGTCAAATTTAAAGCCCTGGCGCTTGTGATTGTGGACGAGCAACACCGTTTTGGCGTCAATCAGCGCGACGAACTTTTGCAATCAACCGCGGCTACGAACCAAAAAATAATTCCCCACTTTCTCTCTTTATCGGCCACTCCAATTCCCCGCTCGCTGGCCCATGTCATTTTTGGAAATTGCGATTTATCAATCATCGAAACCAAACCGATAGGCCGAAAACAGGTAAAGACCTATTTAATCCCCGAGCCAAAAAGAAATGATGCGTATAGATTTATTGACGAAAGAATCAAAGTGGGGGAACAGGCATTTATTATTTGTCCGCTGATTGAAAATAATCAAGACGAACAAAATTTGATTCAAGAGAGTGTAAAAGCGGTTACGAAAGAAATTAATAATTTACAAAAAACAGCGCTGGCAAAAAGAAAAATATCAATGATTCACGGAAAGTTAAAATCAAAAGAAAAAGAAGAAATTATGGCTAAAATGCAAAATAAAAAAATTGATGTTTTGGTTTCGACCTCCGTGGTTGAGGTTGGCGTTGATGTTAAAGACGCCACGATTATGATGATCGAAGACGCCGAAAATTTTGGGCTTTCGCAGCTCCATCAATTTCGCGGACGAGTCGGCCGCAGCGATTTGCAATCGTATTGTTTTTTGTTTTGTAGAAATTTAGAAAATGAAAAAACCAAAGCGCGACTGAAAGCGTTTGTCCGGTCTTTTGATGGCTTCAAACTGGCCGAAATGGATTTAAAACAAAGAGGCCCGGGTGCGCTATTTTCTTTTGAACAATCCGGTTTTAAAGGAATCAATCCATTTTGGTTTGAAAACTCAAAAGTTCTCGCGGCTTCTTCTCTGGCGGCCAATGAATTAATAGATGATTTGGACCACAATGATTTTTTAAAAACAAAAGTTCTAAAATTACTCGAAACGGACCATACGGAATAGAAAATAATTAAACGATTAGACAATTAAACAATTGCTCAATTGAATAATTAATAATTGTTTTTTGCGGGGATTGACATCAGATCTAATAACTGGTTTAATTATTTCTCATGCGGTTAAGCTTTAGCTCCCGTATGCAGTTACTTGACTATCAGTCAAAAGGAAGTGATAGAATTGGCAAATGACGCCGAAGTTCATCTGAAAGGTTGGTTGTCTATAGCCAACCGCATTCATCCATTTTGTACGGAATATCTCCGGAGGATACAGGACTTTGTGGCCCACGGTTGTCCATCTTTGGACACTATCCCCGATCCGTACACCTTCCCGAGTGAAGATGAGCTTATAGCACGGCTTGGATGTCTTGGCACAGGTGTGGCTAATTATTTCCCATTTGTGGCCAAACAGTTTGGTGGAAAGACAATCGATGTGGTTGGGGGTTCAAAGGTTTTGGCTGGTATCCATGTGGATTATGCCAAATCGAACGACCTTGATCCACTACTGGATGATGTGCTTGGACTGCTTACAATTCCGATTGTGCTTGTGGTCATTGATGATTCAAAATACCGTAATGGTGTTTTGAAGCTGGTTTCGTCCTTCCAACGGCGTGGCTGTCAGATTGCGAATCAGGCCATCGAGGCAGTCGGTGCTATGGCCGATCATGGGGTCCGTCATACTGCTAAGTATCAACGCCACCGCAAAAGAGACCCCGAAAAGAGATGATCACCAAACCATCCTTGACAGCTTTACTTTTCCCGCTATAATCTCTTTTAGTTTGCCGATAACCCAAGCCAACTTGAGACCTTACGGAGCTCGATGGCATGCTTGGGCGGCAAACTCTCTAGGGGCCTTGAAAGCAGTGCTTTCTCGGCCCCTCTTGCTTTTAAAAATGGTTATGTGCATAATTTAGATAATGGACAAGAAGGATAAGAAAGACAAGAACTCGCAAAAATCGGAAGTGATTAAATATGTTTTGCTGTCTGTTGTCGCTGCCGCAATTTTAGTCGGCAGTTTTTTTCTTTTTTGGCAAATTCAAAAACAAAACAAGCCGGTAGCAGATCCTTACGCCACGGCGGATAAAATGCAATCCGAAGTCAGCTCTTTAAACAAAAAAATTGATGATTTAAACAAAGCGCTCGAGGACGCGAAAAAAGAAAATGTCGAAACAAATGTAACAACCTCAACTAAGTCGGGCAGTTCGGGCAGCGTGGCCGGCGCGTCAACAGATAGCTTAAATGAAACTTCGGGGCTTGTTAATATCAACAGCGCGTCATTGACGCAGCTCGACACTCTCCCCGGCATCGGCGCGGCTTACTCGCAAAGAATTGTTGATTATCGCGACGCAAACGGTGGATTCAAATCGACCGAAGAGCTCAAGAACATCAAAGGAATCGGCGATAAGACATTCGACAAACTCAAGGATCTGGTGACGATATAGTAAGTTTATAAAGTTAAAAAGTTCATCCCACTTCACTCAAAGAGCTACGAGGGACAGGCAAAGTTTATAAAGCAAAATTAGAGATTTATAAATCCAATTTTTCTTGATTTAGACCAGATAAACTGATATGACTCTAGACAAGGAGGCGTTTACGCCTCTGTTTTTATACTTAACTCTTCACGACCATTGATAAGATAGTGTCCTCTGTTTTTTACAATTAAATTTTGGTAAAATTTAGCTAATGAAAACAGAATAGAAACCCTTTTTCCGGTTTTCAGAATTTTTTGTGTTTATTAAGGAGGAAATTGAGGGGAATTTTTAAAAAGTTTCGACGAATGGGCTCTCGGTTGAGACTCTCGTCCGGTATTCATAGAACCGGAAAGAGGTTAACTGTGTCGTCTAGGGCAACAATTTTTTCATTATTGTCGGTTGTCCTAATTTTTGCATCTACCACGGCTCTTGTGTTTGTTTTTCAGCAGAAACCAGCCATGGCAACAACCAGCTGGGTGGTGAGCGGAGCGGGAAACAACGATTATAACGGCACTTACACCGAGAGCGGGACTTACGGATCGAACAACAAAGCAGCATACACGAATGGGGCGAAATGGCTGTTTAACGATCGAGAAGATATGACGGGCCAAGATCTTTGGTGTCTCGATTCAAGCAAGTACAATGTTATGGAAACTGGCAAAGGTGATTGTGCTTATGCCTCGTACAGTACGGATCTGCCTGGCTCTTGGTTTAATGCTAACTCTTCAGAACCTGCTCCGACTGTCAGTGCACCTGCCTCCGGTATCACCATCTCCGGCACTTGTAAGCAATACGATGAAGCGACTAATTGTGCCGATTCGGAGACGGTAAAAGTCGCGGTTAACGGCACACTTCAAGCCCAAACAGGAGCAACCTCAAGTGGTGCATGGAGTATCGCCGGTGTTACCGCTTCAAGCTCTGGTGATGTCATTACTGTCTTTGTTGACGTCGCCGCCGATGCCAATGAAGCCAATGCTGTAACTAAATATGATGGAACTGGTGATATTACTGATATCAATTTATTTGAACGCCACTTATCAATCGGCTCTGCCGATAATCAAACAATTACCAATGCTAATCTATCTCAATACGATAATTCCGTATCAAGCGACGAAGACATTTTCTTTGAAGTTGACGCCAATAACGATCTAACCATTCCAGCCACCAGCACCCAAACTGCTACTGATCAAATAATCATTATCAAAGCTTCTAATACTTACCAACCCGATTCATCTTCGTCAGGCAATGTTACAACACCAAACCTCGCTATCCCAACTTCCGCCACTTTAACCGCTGATGGTAATACTATTACCTTAACTGCCAGCGGGACTCCGTTTGTTAAAACCGGAACATTTACAGCCGGAACCTCAACCTTCAAATATACAGGAGCTGGAAACACAACGGTTGCGGCTGCGACTTATAATAATTTAGAGACAAGCCCGTCGGGTTCAGCGTCGTTACCATCTTCAGTCAGCGTGACAGGTGCTGGAACCTCCGCTTATAACGGTGTTTATGCTCCCAATGGCACTTACGGCGGTGTCACGGCTTATAACTATAGTAGCTATTGGATATATGCCCCGGGCTCTTATTGGTATATGAGTCAGACTCTCGGTGGCACAGGTGGAGACGTTGCCTACTATAGCAACGCCAATTGTGAAAATCCTTGGACGCTGACTTGGAATGTGAATACCGGAGACAACCCAGCACCAACTGTCGCAGAAACATCTTCTGCTTCGACTTACACCTTCGCTTCAGGCACAACAAATGTTAATGGCGCTTACACCAATGGTGATGGAACTCACGCAGTTAATACAACTGCCGATACTAACGATCCAACACTAAATATTGATGGTGCTTATACTAATTCTGCTTCTACTACCTTTGTTGCTTCTGCTTCAGCCGCCTTCTCAGTTGCTTCAGACTATACAAACAATGGTATTTTTACCGACTCTGCCGGCACCCTAACTCTCGATGGTCAAGGATTGCAAACTATTACTGCCAATGGCACCGATGCCAGTCATGATTTCAAAAATCTAACAATTACAAATGCTTCTGCCGCTGGTGTCTCTTTTGCCGATTCAGCAACCGTAACAGGAACCTTTACCGACACAACCGCATCAAGCAAAGTTACTTTTCATTCAACATCTACCTATGCTTTTAATGCCATATCAATAAACGGTCAAGCTATTGGAACACGAGTCACTCTGACTTCTTCAACTGGCGCTTCCGCATGGAATCTTAATGTTACCGAAGCGTCTCCGGTTGCTTCAAATGTTTCGGTTAAGGATTCTAATGCCAACAAAGACATTAACGCAACTACCGGTGGTTACGATGCAACAGGAAATACTCATTGGTTGTTTCCTGCTACCGCCCCGACTGTTTCTTCTATTGATCCAACTTCCGGTTCGATTGCCGGCGGGACAAGTGTAACTATTACTGGAACAAATTTTGTAGCAGGTTATTCAGACGGAACTGGTGGAACAATTACTCATGATGGGCTTTACACGGTTCACACATTTACTACAAGTGGTACTTTCATCGCGCCTGCCAATATTAGTGCTGAAGTTCTGGTAGTCGCCGGCGGCGGCGGTGGTGGTGGTTCAAGGGGCGCAGGCGGCGGTGCAGGTGGCTTAATCTACAATGCTTCTTATGCTATTACAGCGGGTAATAAAACTGTAACTGTTGGTAATGGCGGCGATGGCGGTGCAGACAGCGGAGCGCACGGAGGTAGTGGAGAAAATTCTGTATTTAATGACCAAACTGCTATCGGTGGTGGTTATGGCGCTGGCGCTGCTTCTACTTCAGGGGATAACGGAGGATCTGGCGGCGGTGCGGTTGCCGGTGGAAGTATAGGAACAGGGAGTCAAGGTTCGGATGGTGGAACGGGTGCCGGACCAAGTCATTATGGCGGCGGTGGCGGAGGAGGTTCCGGTGGAGTTGGTGCTGATGGTTCTTCGTCCGGATCTGCCGAAGCGGCTGGAGGTATAGGAATAGCAAAAACAATTTCTGGCTCTTCTGTAACTTATGCCGCCGGCGGCGCTGGAGGACATAATGACATCAGAGACCAAGTAGGAGCTACTGGTGGAGCAAATACTGGAAATGGTGGCGGTGGCGGACAAAATTTAACAGTGGCGGGTGCCGGCGGTGCCGGCGGTTCGGGAATTATCATTGTGAGATATCTGACACCAAGCCCAAATAATGTTACTTTTGGTGGTGTTGCGGCGACAAATATCATAGTTGTTAATTCAACAACTATAACTGCGACTACTCCGGCACATGCTGCTGGAGCAGTTGATGTGGTAGTAACAAATCCGGATACCACCACGGGAACGCTAGCGGGTGGCTATACATACGAAGTGTCCGGTATCACCATCTCCGGCAGTTGCAAACAATCAAATGGTTCAAGTAATTGCGCTGATTCCGAGACGGTCAAAGTTGCGGTCAATGGTGTCTTGCAAGCCCAAACCGGCACAACTTCTTCCGGTAGTTGGAGCATCTCTGGCGTGACCACGCCAAGCAGTGGAAATATAATCGTTGTCTATATTGATGGTGTGGCGGCGGCAAACAAATCAACTGCCGTTGGCAAATATGACGGAAGCGGAGACATTAGCGGACTGACGCTTACCGAGGGATCGGTTACGCTTGGCTCCGGTGACAACCAATCAATTTCAAACTCCGATTATGGTTCATACGATTCAACTGACGATTCCGATATTTTGTTCACTCTTTCCGGGACGACACTTTCGGTCCTCGGTAATTACAAAATTCTCTCATCAAACACTTACGCGCCGGATGGCAACACAAGCGTTTCCGGCAACTGGGTAAACGCCGGAACATTTACAAAAGGCAGTTCGACAATCACCTTTAATGGAACTGCCGCTCAATCGATCACTTCCGCCAGTTCGGCTTTTAATAACATCACTGTTTCAAATACCGCAGGCGAAGTTTCGCAAGCCGATGCGATGACAATTTCTGGAACGCTGACAACTAATTCCAGCACTATTTATGACATAAACGGGCAGGATATTTCGCTCGTGACATTAACCAATAACGGAACATTTCGCTTGCAAGGCGGGGAAACAAATTTCACAATTACCAATAAAGACACAACGCACGGAACGATTGAATATGACGGCGCCGGTACTTATACATCATTAAAATACGGCAACACTTACCAAAACCTGACGATTTCCGGCGCCGGGTCATTTACCGAAGGCGCGAATACTACGGCCAACGGAAACTTTTCAATTTCCGCCGGATCGTATTCGACTGGAGCAAGCGGATACACATTAAATTGTGCCGGACTTGCGATTTCCGGTGGAACTTTCACAATTCCAAATGCCAGCTTCGCGACTAAAGTGACGGCGACATCCTTTAATCAAACCGGTGGTGTGTTCTCGATTGGTGATTATGCTTACATTGACATCAACGGCGCATTTACCAAAACCACCGGAACAACAACTACCGGATCGCAATCCCGCTTCTACATTTCTGGCGACATTTCGATCGCGGGAGCAAGTTTCGGTGGAAGTTCGACAAAAATTTATATGGACGGCAATACAAACTCGGCAATTATAACTGCGCCTACCGCAATTGCCGGAACGCTGGATTTCAATAAGGGTGCCACCTATACCGCGACGCTAAATACCGGCGTAACTATTGGCTCGATACTTGTTGAGGGCGGTCTTATCAACACCAATTCGCAAACAATTACCATGAATGTTGATTCCGGCACAATAAATGCCGCTGGCGCGACGATCAATAATTTAAAAATTTCCGCCAATCCGGTTTATGTCACATCAAATGTCACGATTGACCAAACGCTTGTTGTCGACACTAGCAAATCGCTTTCTATTAATAGCGCTGCCGCAACGGTAACATTTGCTGATACGGCACGGCTGACATTAAATGGTAATTTGGCGACGGTAAATACTACAGTTGGCACCTATCTATTCCAAGACGATGCCGCAACTTATATCCCGACTTCCGGCGGATCAATTTCGGGCAAAATAAAGCTTCAAGTGGTAACAAAAAATATCACCGTTCCGGCCCGAACATATCTCGGACGAGTTGAAATCAACAATGCCGGCGCGACAGATCGTACGGCGACACTCGGTTCTGCCGGCTCGCAGACGATTATAATCGGCGGAAGTATTTACGACAGCAGTTATGGCTCCGGACTTTTTGTTTCAGCCGACGGAAATGGAAATATGGCGGTTGACGGCTCGGCGAACAATCCGACCATGAATGTCACAACTTATGACGCAACCACCACAAACGGCGATATGGATTTCACCGGAACCGGTGCTGGAACGGAATCGATAACTGCCGGAAGCGGAAACTGGACCGTCAAGGGCGATATTGATCTAACCGCCGGAACTTTAACTGCCGGAAGCGGAACATTTACCCTAAACGGAACCGGTGCAAATCAAACGCAGACAATCACTTCGGCCAGCCAATCGTTTAACAATTTAACTATTACCAATAATGCAACCGGCGGAATTATTTTCGCCGATTCGGCAACGGTTGCCGGCACATTCACCGCTGCAACAGCTTCAACAAAACTGACTTTCCACGCCGGCTCGATTTATACTTTGGCGGCAATCAACATCAATGGCCAAGCGTCTGGCACTAAAGTCGTAATGATTTCTTCATCAAACGGAAGCGCCTATCACTTTAATGTTGCCGCCGCGACGCCGACGGTAAGTTATTCAAACATTCGAGACGCCGATGCTTCCGGTGGCAGTTTGATTAACGCCTACAATGGCACGAACACAAATTCGACTGGAAACACCAATATTGTTTTCTCCGTTCCGGATGCCCCGACAATTGGGACGCCGACTCGCGGAAATGGGCAGGTATCAGTAACATTTACTCCGCCGGCATACGATGGCGGCGGGACAATCACTGGCTATACCGTTACCTCAACTCCGGGAAGCAAAACCGGTACCGGGGCGGGAAGTCCGATTGTTGTAAGTGGTTTGACCAACGGGACGACCTATACTTTTACCGTCCATGCGACCAATGTTGCCGGTAATTCTTCTGAATCGTCGCCATCAAGCGAAGCAACGCCGGCAACTGTTCCCGGTGTGCCAACTGTTATTGTTGCCACTGCCGGCAACGCCCAAGCAACTATTTCATTTTCTGCTCCTGATACCGGTGGCTCGCCAATTACCGGCTACACCGCGACATCAACGCCGGGCGGTCTCACCGGCTCTAACATCACGAGTCCAATTACCGTTACTGGACTGACGAATGGCGTGGAATATACATTTAAGGTCTATGCCACCAATACCATTGGGAATGGCAGCGAATCCAGCGCTTCAAATGCGGTGACACCGTCTTTGACTTTCAATATTTCCGGTTCTTGCAAACAATATGACGAATCAACCAACTGTGCTGATTCGGAAACGGTCAAGGTAGCAATAAATAGTAGTTTGCAAGCCCAAACCGGCACGACTTCATCCGGTGTTTGGACAATTTCCGGCGTCACAGCACCCAGCACCGGCGACATCATTACGGTTTTTGCCGACGGCGCGACTGATGAACACGAAGCCAATGCTGTTGCTAAATATGACGGCTCGGGCGACACCAGCGGCATCGCGCTTTACGAGCGGCACCTGACAATCGGCTCGGCTGATAATCAGACCCTAACCAACGCCAATTTATCGCAATATGATAGCACGGTCTCCTCTGACGAAGACATTTTCTTTGATGTTGACGGCTCAAATAATCTGACCATTCCTTACACCGGTACCAGCAGTTACTCCGATCAAAAATTGTTAGTCCTAGCAAATAATATCTATCAACCTAGCGCTTCCGGGTCGGTAATATCAACTATCCCAAATTTGATAATTCCAACTTTAGCGACTTTAACTGCCAACGCGAATACAATTAATTTAACCGCCTCGACTTCACCGTTTTCCGTCGTCGGCACTTTTTCCGAAGGAACATCAACGATAAAATATACTGGATCTTCGGCAACTAATATCTCGGCAATTACTTATTACAATTTATATCTCGACCATGCCGGTACCACTTTCACCGCTGCTGGTTCAATGACGGTCTCTGGAGTTTTGACCATTTATACTGGAACTTTTGATGCCGCCGATAAATCTATTATCTTATCAGGGTCTGGCACGCCGTTTGTTAAAACCGGAACCTTCACTCCTTCAACTTCGACCATTTTTTATGCCGGATCATCAGCCACAAATATTACCGGGACGGCTTATTACAATTTATATTTAAACCACGCCGGTACAACCTTTACCGCCGCTAATAATTTAACGGCGACAAATGTTCTGACAGTTAATGCCGGCACTTTTGATGCAGCCACGAAGATCATTTCACTTACCGGTTCCGGTACGCCATTTGTTGTCACCGGAACATTCACGCCCTCAACTTCAACAATCAAATATTTAGCCCAGGACTCCACCAATGTTGCGCCAACGAATTACTATGATTTGGAGACATCGTCGGCTTCGGCCAGCTTCACCTATACCTTAAATAGCGGAACGCTAGCGGTTGCCCATGACTGGGTCGTTGGTAATGGGAATGAAGTGACGATCAACGCTAACACCAACGACCCAACGCTAACGGTTGGCAATGATTTTACCATCAACGACTCCGCCATCTTTGTTGCTTCAAGTTCCGCCACATTCTCAATTGCCGGAAATTATGCTAACTCCGGAACTTTCACTCACTCGTCCGGCACGGTAACATTCAACAAGTCATCCGGCACGCAAACCGTTGACTCCGGCGGTACCGGAACCGGTCGCAACTTTAATAATCTAGTCAAGTCCGGTGTATCCACTTTGCAGTTAGCGTCGAACTCATTGCGAACCGTTGGAACTTTAGCTATCGGCGCAGACGCGACAGTCAATTTGAACAATTTGAATTTGACTGCAGTGACACTTGCAAATGACGGCACGCTAAAACTGTCCGGCAGCGAGACGGTTGCGATCACTTCGATGGATACCGATTCGGGAACGGTTGATTACACCGGCGCCGGCAATTACTTGTCGTTGGCGGCTGGCAATAGTTACTATGTATTAAAATTCTCCGGTTCCGGCTCTTGGAAGGCCGGCGCCGATCTAACTGCCGGCTCAATAAACATCGCTGCTGGCACATTTAATGCCGCTGATAAAACCATCACGATCTCTGGTTCCGGAACACCATTTACAATTACTGGTACATTTGTGCCGTCAACCTCGACAATTTCCTACACAGGAGCTGCCGACACCAATATCGTTCCGACAACCTACTATAATTTGCGTTTTGCCCCGTCGAGTGGCCCGCCGACTTATTCGTTTTCCGGAAATACAACGGTTACCGGAGCGCTTTCTGACACGACTGCTGATTCAAAAGTAACTTTTCATGCCGGCTCGACTTACACGATTGCCAACATAAATCTTGCCGGAACTTCCGGTCATGCTGTTTTACTTCGCTCATCAACTTCTGGAAGCCAGTGGATATTTAATGTCGGTCAAGTCAACCCGACGGCAACTTATGTCGATGTTAAAGACAGCAACGCCAGCGGTGGCAGTTTAATTGACGCTTCAACTGGCGGACTAAACTCCGGCAATAACAACAATTGGAAATTTGCTGTTGCTTCCGTTGCAATTAATCCAACATCGGTCACACTTTATCCTGCCGGGACAGCTCAATTTTCAGCTTATGCATTTGATTCAAATAGTGAGGAAATTTCCGGCGCATCGTTTACATGGGTGGTTTCATCCGGTGGATCAATCAGCAATGCCGGACTTTTGACTGCCGGCTCAACCCCCGGTACTTATTCTAACAAAATTTCTGCCACGACTTCGGGAGTTGTTGGTTATACTTCGTTTATTATTCAAGCACAACCTCCCGAACCAACACCAACTCCAACTCCGACTCCAGCTCCAGCTTCAACTTCGACTCCAACATTCGAAGAAACAAGCAGTGATGAGGGTACGGGTAATTCTTCTGAAACAAACAACAGTCATTCAACTGCCGACAAGTCCGCACCGATATCGGTAATTTCCGCACCATCAAAAATTACTATTGGAGAAACAGCCCAAATCAACGCGGCTGGATCTTCGGATAATGTTGGCATTGTTTCTTATAGTTGGAATTTTGGCGACTCAAATACTGGAAGCGGATTGCAAGTTAGTCATAAATACAGCCAAATCGGTCGGTATAATATTACACTGACGGTCTTAGATGCCGCCGGAAACCAAGCTATGTCATCGTCATTAATTGATGTTGTACCGCCGCCGCCAGAGCTGACAAAAATCACAACCAACGGAACACAGATTATTATTGAGGGCAAGGCCTGTCCACTTTGCGAAGTTATTATTACAATTTATTCTGATCCCTACACCATTAAAACAACTGCGGATAGCAACGGGTCATTCAAGGCGACATTTGACTACAAGGAGGCCAACCTAGCTCCGGGTGAACACAAAATTGTTTTAGTTGCCCAGGAAGAAGTGGAAGGAAATCTCTCGATCGGCAATAACTCCGGGAAAATTGCCGTTGCAAGTGACGAAAAAAAATATGATGCAATTATTAATGTTTCCGATAACGGAAAGCTTGATGTCAAAGTTAAACAACTAGAAAGAAGTAATTTGATCTACAGAGTAATTGCTGGAGTTGTAACCGCAGTTCTTCTAATCATTGTCTTAATGTACTTGCGCAAGAGAAAATCTAAGCGCATGCCGATCTAGGTGACAGCGATACATAAATTTAAAGGGAAATGAAAAAAATTACATTTATCTCTGGCAATAAAAATAAGGTTGAACGGGTTAGGGAATATCTACGGGGCATCGAGGTGAGTCATAAAGATCTCGAGATTAACGAAATTCAATCGCTTGATTTAGAAAAAGTGGTGGAGCACAAAGCGCGACAGGCCTTTGAAATTGTCAAATCCCCTGTTTTAGTCGAAGATGTTTCGCTTGTCTATAGCGCATTTGGAAATCTCCCTGGACCGTTAATCAAATGGTTTCTTGCTGAACTTGGCAATGCCGGACTTTGCCGAATTTTGAATCATTATACAAAGGACAAAAATCGTGAGGCGGTTGCGGAGGTAAGCTTCGGATTTTTTGACGGCAAAAACTTTAAGTCATTCGGTGCGCAAGTTAATGGTCGCATCGCTCCATATCCAAAAGGCGAAAATGGCTTTGGCTGGGATCCGATTTTTATTCCGGAGGGCTCCGATAAAACTCTCGGTGAAACCGGATCAGGGGAAAAAGAAAAACTGTTTAGAGCCAAAGCCCTGCAGGACTTCGCGAGATTTTATCTGGACAAATCCTAAGATCTAATCTATAATTTCCTAAGTGCCCGAGTGGTGAAATTGGTATACACGCTAGGTTTAGGACCTAGTGAGCGTAAGCTTGTGTCGGTTCGAATCCGACCTCGGGCACCAAATTTGCTCAAGACCACCCCTTTTGTTAAAATGAATTCATGAAAACGGCATTAAAATCGGAAAAGCTAGATATTGAAGTTGATGCTTTAAAATAAGTATGAGAAAAAACATAAATCCTTGGACACAATTGAGCATTGAGTACGCCAGCCAGCGGAGTTATTTGGACGATCTATTTCAGGTATATCCAACAATTCCCGAAGGGATACGCGAACCTAACGGTGAACTCTGGAAGGGTGTAGAAAAGGCGTTTGCGAAGCGCGACAATGTTGCGCTTATGGAAAACCTTTTGAAACTCGATTTGTTTCCGATTAAAGATTCCTATGTCGCCTATCTGAAACGAGACAAAACTGCGTTAGAGCGAAATCCGGCAACATCTGCTCGACTATCCGGACGCTTGTATGAAATGGGGCTTGATACGATTTTTGCTCGTTGTGCTGAACCGAAGGAAACAAACCGACAAATTGGGCCTCTTTTTAAACGCTGGCTTAATAAGAAAGCATTGGGAGTTCAGCCAGTAAAACTCGATGAATTTTTGAAAGCGAAAGGAAACGCTGTCTTGGACGCCAGTGATGCGGAAATGATGGCTTTTGCTCGCAAGCACCTGAACTACAAACACAATAAGGGATTGGACTTTATCGGTCGCTTTAACGGAAAATATGTTATCGGTGAGGCAAAATTTCTAACCGACTTTGGCGGACACCAAAACGCACAATTCAACGATGCTATTGCAACAGTAAAAGCAAAAGGTGTGGAAGCGATAACTGTCGCAATTCTTGATGGTGTTCTCTATATTGAGGGTAAAAACAAAATGTATAAAGATATTACAGGCAAGCTCAAAAAAGAAAATATTATGAGTGCACTTGTTCTGCGCGAATTTCTCTATCAAATATAAATATTATGTTTATAACTTATGACAATAAAAAACCCGAGAAAGATATTCTCGAAACCTCGAGAATCGAGTTAAATACAATCTCCGGCAAAGGGGCAAAAAATAAGCTCATACACGCTAACAATCTTTCCACACTAAAAACTCTACTCGATGATTATGCGGGTAAAGTTGATTTGATTTATATTGATCCTCCTTTTGCAACAAACGAACATTTCAAAATCAGCGAGGATCGGGCAAATACAATTAGTAGTAATGGTAACACAATCGCATACAGTGACATTTTAGTTGGAGCAGAATTTTTGGAATTTTTGCGCGAACGACTGATTTTTTTACGCGAACTTTTATCGAAGCGTGGCTCAATTTATCTTCATATTGACTACAAAATCGGACATTATGTAAAACTTATAATGGACGAAGTTTTCGGGCGAGATATGTTCCGAAACGACATCGCTCGCATCAAGTGCAATCCAAAAAATTTTCAACGAAAGGCATATGGAAACATCAAGGACTTGATACTTTTTTATACTAAATCAGAGAATCCGACTTGGAATGAACCAAAAGTTCCATTTTCGGAAGAAGACGAAGAACGCTTATTTAAGAAAATTGATAAAGATGGGCGACAATATACAACAATCCCACTCCACGCACCTGGAGAAACTTCAAACGGCAATACTGGCAAAGAATGGCGCGGAGTAAAACCACCCAGGGGTCGCCATTGGCGAAGCGATCCGACTGCTTTGGAAGAGCTAGACAAACAGGGACTTATTGAGTGGTCGGCGAATGGAGTGCCACGCAAAAAAATCTTTCTTGACGAAAGAGACGGAAAGAAAATGCAGGACATTTGGGAGTTCAAAGATCCTCAATATCCGAAATATCCAACGGAAAAAAGTTTGGACTTGTTGAAATTTATCGTGGAAGCTTCATCGAACGAGGGCAGTTTAGTACTCGATTGTTTTTGCGGTTCCGGCACAACGCTTGTTGCGGCACAATCACTCAATCGCAATTGGATAGGAATTGATAAATCAGAACACGCAATAAAAGTTGCGGGGAGAAGACTGCTTGCAATGCCGGCAAATCTTTTTTCGACAGTGAATTTTGAGTTTCTCTCAGAAATTACTAATCCCGAAAGTCAAGTTGAAAAATATACAGCAAAAACTTCCGTAGCATATAAAAGCTAAACTTTTCCGCTAGAATAACATTATGAGCGAAAAAACACCGATTCGTCCCTCCGAACAAGACATCAGGGTTTTTAGGCAAAGCCGATCACGGCTTTACACCGACCTTCTTTTTGTTGTCTTCGCATTTTTAGGAATCGGAATTTTGTTTTCTTTATCCACACTTGTCCAGCCGTATATATGGTTTGTAATTTTGATTTTAGTTGTTTTGACCGCATTGGTCGGGTTCGGCGCTTTTCTAAATTGGTATTCCACTGTCTATAAAATTACAACTATCAGAATCGAATATAAATCCGGTATTATTTCCAAGGTCGAAGAAGAAATCTGCCTTGAAGATATCCAGACCGTTGACGCCATCCAAAATTTTATCGGCCGATTTTTGGGTCATGGAGATATAAAAGTGGAAGCGGCGGGGCAGAATATCATCATTTTGAAAAATGTTCGCCACGCGCATAAAATTGCCCACGAAATCACTAATTTATCAATAAAATACAACAAAAATTCTAAGCCGGTTAACCAAGAAGACACCACTCCGTTTATGCAGGTCTGACAGAACTTTCGGGAAAATATCCTAAAACAATCAGCCAGACCTACTCAAAGATTTTCAAAAAATAATAGTCCTGTTCTAACCACCTGCCAAAATCTAACCATCTGCCAAAATCTGCCAAGCATCCCAATCCAAATGTACAAAAACCTCGATCGAGAAAATAGTACACGCTATAAGTTAAATCTTTCTTTTAACTTTGTATCGTCATCTGTTATGTCGCTTTTGGCATTAAAAAAAGAAACATATTTTTCAATGCCAAGCTCTCTCCTTAGCTGATCCAGGGCCTTAAAATCAGCATAGGGCGAAATAAAAACACTATTTTGAATTCCGACAAAGCCCTTTCGCTTTAGAATCGACCTGAAAATATCCCTTTGCTTTCTTTTTGATTCCGGAATATCATAACTGATAATTTTCCAATTTCCATCCCATCCGTTACTCGACCAATCGTTCTGTTCAATCTTAATTCTATTAATTTTATTTATAGCTTTTGGTGTAATTAGAAACTGGTCGTCATTAATTTGGCGAATGTAACCATGCCGACGCAAGCCATAAAAAGCTGATTGATATTGTTCGCTTTTCAGATGCATATTTTTTCCGAGTCGACTGGCTGATCCGGCGCTAAATAAAAAGGCCTCCGTATAATCCGCTGTGGTTTCGAGTATCTCGCCAGTAATTTCTAAAAGCAATCTAGTAGCATTTGATATTTTCTTTTTCATATTTATATTGTACAAAAATCTCGATCGAGAAAATAGTACATTCTTTAAAGAGTGGAAAATGCTGATTTACTAAGGATTACTATCGTTTTGCTCTTGCGTGACGGCTTTGAGGCGATTGAAATTTATACATTTAAAGCATATTATTTATATATACCAAGGAGGATTCAATCACTTTTTCTCGTCTTAAAAATTATCTAAGCAGATTCAGCAAACGATCTCTTTTTAATTTTGCCGCATTATTTGTTTTAGTCCTTGTCTCCGGAGCTGTTGTTCTCGCTCAAACGGGGCATTTCAAAATTTTAGCTGATGTTATAGTTCCGAAAGCGGCTTTAGACAACGGAAGTTTACAAGTTTATGTCAAAGATAAAGATACTCTTCAACCAGCGTCGGGATTCCTTTCTGTTGAGCTATGGCAAGACAATACTTATATTACGAGATTTGCGGCTATTGGTACAGAAACAAGCACCATTGCCTATTTCGGAGGCCTTTCAATCGGAAAAACTTACTATGTAAAATTGGAATCACCACCGCAAACCCCGGCATGCATCGGACAAAGTGTAGCCATTACCGATGGTCTGCCGACTAAAACAGAACTTATATCACCTTGCCAAACAACCAAAGATACTGCAACGCCAGTCCCGGGTTCTACCGCTACTGCCACCCCTAACACTGGAACTTCCACGCCCGGTCCGACTGCAATTCCCCGTACAATACCGGATGATGGTTTTACCGTTGAAGGTTTGGTTATTGACTCTACGACTAGCAGCCCATTACCCAATGTTTCAGTTAGCGTTCGTTCAAGTGGCGGGCCGACTTCTTCATTTACAACCGGAGCTGATGGCAAGTATTCAGTCCTAGTCAAAGGTAACTCGGACCAATCGAATGCCTACTTTATAACCTTCAGCAAGCCAAACTATAAAACTGGTTATCCAAATGACCAAACCACGCTCAATTCACTTGTGAATACAACGCAATTTTCTGCTGGGGCAAAATATACATCATTACAAATCAGTATGTCAAAAGACACATCGGGCCTTGCAGTCACCGGCTCTGTTACCGATCAAAACAATGCCTTGCTTTCTGGAGTCAATCTCAATATCACTTCTTGCCAAAGCTCGGGTGGAGGACCATGGACCGGTGAATCATCTGCTTCAGCTAATACAGACCCTGATATCAAGGCCATAAATCCAAATGCTAACTATCTCATCCCTAAGATTCAGAAACCAACCGAGACCGAGCATCAGTGTCTTCACATCACTGCCACCAAACCCGGTTATACTATCCAAACATACAACAATCAACCTGACTCGGGCGGCTATACGATTTATCTAGTAGGTTCCTCTCAAATTTATAATGTCAACATAAAATTGAAGGACGACAATACGATAACGAATACAACTACCAAGAAAATTCCTCTTGTAGTCGATTACAGACATGGCGAGGATCGCATTCCTGGAGCAAAAATAACGATTAGTTGTACTCCGAATGGTAGTTCGACTCTGACTACAGAGCAATGTGCCTGCAAAAAATTAAACCCATCTTTACCAAAAACTATTACTACAGGCCAAACATTTGTGTTTGATGGGGATACTGCAAACGCCAGGTTTGATAATTTGTACAATATTAAGATAGATAATTCACCTTTTTTAAATTATTACATTTCAGCAACTCCACCAAGTGGTTATTTCTTCGATCTCAACCAAAACGGCAAGGTTGATACGGGAGAAGATAAGCTTAAAGATTTTGAAATTGGCAAGGAATATGTTTTAACTGCGACTGACGAAACAGAATACTATTCCCTGTCAAACTTGAAACCTTTGCGTTTGGCAAAAATACCTAAGATTTCCGGCAATTTTACAGTTTACGGTAAAATTGTAGATAGCAACAATAAAGAGAAATTTGTCCCAGATTGCAAAATTAAACTTATTGCATTAAATGAAAACGGCGATGGAGTAGACCAACTTAGCACAACTTCCAGCCCACAACTAACTTGGCCCACAAATGTTAGCCAAGAGTCAAAAATCGCCAATTATTATATCGAAAATATACCCCTTACCGAAGGTACTTATTATGAGCTTAAAGCTACATGTGCCGAGCGAAATCCGTCTTTTCAAAACGGAGAACCTTCAACAGGGTCATTTCAATTTTCTTGGTCCGATGTAATAAATTCAGAAAAGTTTCATATTAAAATTTTATCAGCACCGAATCTCTACGCATCGAGCAATCAACCTGTTGAAAATCTTAAAATTAAATATTTTGATAATAGTAACGGAAAAGAAATAAATTTCAAAACCGAAAAAATTACTTCCGCAAAGGTCTCTTGTACTCGCATCGATCCTTACCAATACGACGAAAACTGTATGCTATCGTATAGTATCGATCCTAACGATCCCTCTATTATTGTCTATCATATTAAAAAATTAATTTCTTGGCAAAGCCGTGTAGCGGTAAAGGTTAAAGCCGAACATTACTACGAAACAAATGGGCTTTCGACAAAGTCAACAGAAGAATTGCAAACAGATTATTTAACCCTTTTCCAAGAAAATAAAATTATTTGCAATATTTATAATAATGTGAAATTTTGTACCAGTAGTTTTATTGCTGATAAAACATTTTCTATCGAAAATATTGCGAATTTAAAAAGATATGCATTGGTTATTAATAATCTTTCTTCATACATAGGTCTCGACTCATCGAAGTATCCGATTATATATATCGATATCTCAGTTTTTGAATCTATATGGTCCGGCGGCTATCCTAGAGATGGAGCATTTTATAAGCCGCAACATTTCGGTTCTTTACCAGAGATGGTGCAAGAATTACATCCTTCTTCTGTGATATTTTTAGCATTAGAACGGGTTAATCGTGATATTGGTGTCTTAGTCCATGAATTTGGTCATTTGGCAGATTATGAATCCATAACAGGTTTGAAAATAGACAAAGATTTTCATAAGGCGTTTTTGGCTGCCAAAGGATTAATGGAAGATGGCAAGACGCCCATAACTGGTTCTGATGGCCGAGATGTAAGAAGCTGCAGCTCGATTTTTTATAACTATGGTTGTTTTTCTAGTTATTCTCAAACTACTGATTATGAGCAATGGGCAGAATTCTTTATGTGGTGGGTATTGCATAACGACGAGGTTACAAATGCCGTAAATGACCCCACTATGAAATTGCCAGAAAACGCGCATTGCTATAATACTTTGATGTATATGATTAATCTTCTGAATCAGAAATTTCCCAATATGAAACACTTTAGTACAAAATCGTTGGCAGATACTCCTGCCGTTTCATCGGATCAGATAGTTACTGCTGCCACAGGCGATGATACAGAATTTTTGAAGATTATGGCTGAAGCCGGATATACGCCAGCCAGCAGCCCATCGACTGAAACTGTTGCACCACTTTCTGAAATGAATTTGACCCCACAACAGATTGCCCATGGTGACTTTGTGAAAGACAATTATGACAAGTTGCCAACCAAACAAAAAGTATCAATTCAGCTAAATATCCAGGAAACGAAAGTAAAGAATCTATTTACCCAAAGCTTACCTGCAACGGAAATCAAAAAAGCCATTGCAGCTATAAATAAACAAGCGGAGGTATGGCTAGGCAAGATCGGGATTCATATTAGCTCAACTAAGATATCCGGCATTTTGCAAGATCAAAACGGACCTGCCGCAGGATTTTTGGTCAAGCTTGGAGACAAATATTCACAAACTGACAATAAAGGAAAGTTTTCATTTAGCAAGGTTCAATCTGGATTACTAAAGTTTGAGGTTTCCGACCCAAAGATTAACAAAACCTTTAAATTAGATGCTTCTGCAAGCATTTATATTACAGACAATGATCAGATAAAAGATGCAAACATTATCATTTTCAGAGATCTCTATATGATGAAAGGCCAAATATATTCTTCAAACAAACCATTGGTCAAGGGCAAAATAATTGTTGATGGCAACCAAACGATAAATCTTGATGCAAGCGGCAAGTTTAATTTCAATCTTAAAGAGGGCCAGCACTCACTTGCTATCAAGGACTCAAAAGGCAAAACCCTCAAAGTTACAAACTCCGGGAAGTACGGCGATCTTAACAAGCTCCCGGTCACAAAAAATATCGATAGCTTGATTTGGGTAAAATAGACACTAACGATGAGATCTTTTTTTCTTTCGCTCGACGGCTTTAAGTCGGGCAACATTTCGTTCTAAAATTCCGGAGGCGTCGGCTAAAGATATTTCGCCGACTTTTTCTTCCATAATATTTTTTGCTTGTTTTTGCGCTTCGATCGCTCTTTGCTCGTCTATTGATTCGGCAAATTCAGCGGTTTGGGTGAAGCCCTTTGCCTTTTGATCGGTGATTTTAATAAAACCGCTTCCGACCGCCAAGATCTTTTCTTCGTCTTTTGTTTTAATCCGCATTATTCCTGGCGAAA
>JAPLVK010000021.1:53319-129345 GCA_026397175.1 Candidatus Berkelbacteria bacterium
GAAACCAGTGGCACATGATCGGCCATAATGCCAATCTCGCCGTTTGGTGTTTCAAGCGTTACCGACTCGGTCTCACCATCAAACAAAACGGCGTCGGGAGTGGAAAGGGTAAAATGAAAGTACTTCATAAATTTAAAATTTAAAATTTAAAATCAATTTAAAATATTTAATTTCAAAAATATTTTGGTGAGTATTGTTTGAAAATTTAAACATTGAAAATTGATTGAAAATTGCAAAATTGTAAATTGAAAATTATTCTGCAATTTGGCTTATCGTTCCTTTCATATAAAACGCCTGTTCGTTTTTGTCGTCGTGTTTTCCGTCAATAATTTCTTTAAAGCCCTTGATCGTGTCGGCAAGCGATACATATTGACCTGCGCGTCCGGTAAATGTCTCGGCCACGAAAAATGGCTGCGACAAAAACCTCTGAATTTTTCGGGCGCGCTTAACGGTCACTTTGTCTTCATCAGAGAGCTCTTCCATTCCAAGAATCGCGATAATATCTTGCAAATCCTTATATTTTTGCAGGATCCGTTGGACTTCGCGAGCAACAAAGTAGTGTTCTTCGCCAACGATTTTAGGATCAAGGATAGTCGAGTTTGACGAAAGAGGATCAACCGCCGGATAAATCGCCAATTCCGCTAATGCTCTGTCTAAAACAATGGTTGAGTCAAGGTGGGCAAATGTAGTTGCCGGTGCGGGGTCGGTCAAGTCGTCGGCTGGCACATAAACGGCCTGTACGGAGGTGATCGAACCCTTGCTTGTCGAAGTAATTCGTTCTTGCATTGTACCCATCTCGGTGGCAAGTGTCGGTTGATAACCAACCGCCGATGGAATTCGGCCAAGTAGTGCCGAGACCTCCGATCCGGCTTGGGTAAATCGGAAAATGTTATCAATAAACAAAAGCATATCCTTTCCTTGATCTCGGAATTGTTCGGCCATGGTTAAAGCGGTGAGAGCAACTCGCGCTCGTGAGCCCGGTGGTTCGTTCATTTGCCCGAAAACCATCGCAGTTTTTTCTAAGACATTTGATTCCTTCATTTCGTGATACAGATCGTTTCCTTCGCGAGTTCTCTCGCCGACTCCGGCAAAAATCGAATATCCGCCGTGCTCGGCAGCAATGTTTCGGATAAGTTCGGTAATAACAACTGTTTTTCCCACTCCGGCGCCACCAAAAAGTCCGACTTTTCCACCTTTGATAATCGGTGCGATTAAATCGATGACTTTAATACCGGTCTCTAGAATTTCTGTCTTGACCGACTGCTCGGAAAAAGACGGTGCTTCTTGGTGAATTGCTCGTAATTTCTTGGCGTCTACTTTGCCTTTGCCGTCAATTGTTTCGCCAAGCACATTAAACATTCGCCCCAATGTTTGTTCGCCAACTGGCACCGAGATAGGGGACAAGGTGTCTACAACTTCCACTCCGCGAGCCAGACCATCGGTTGGGCCCATCGCAACTGTTCGAACGGTTTTGTTATCCAAATGTTGCTCGGTTTCCAAAATCAAATCCCGATCCCCCACTTTTGTTTTTAAAGCATTATAGATTTTCGGTAATCCATTTTGAAATTTAACATCAACAACAACACCGATTATTTGGCTAATTATTCCGATATTTTCTTTTGCCGCCATTTTATCTCCTCTGTTTTTATTTCTTTCTGATCTTTTTTAAATTTGATAATTGAAAATTGATTGAAAATTGCAAAATTGTAAATTGAAAATTTGTTCTTATTCCAACGCCATTGCTCCTGCGGAAATTTCGGCTAATTCTTGCGTAATTGATTGCTGTCTAATTTGGTTATATGTAAACTCAAAGTCCTCTTTTAAGTCGCCCGCGGCGTCAGATGCATTTCGCATTGCGATCATTCTGGCTGCTTGCTCGGCGGCTTCGCTTTCTAAAATCACCTGATAAGTTAGGGCCCGCACGGTTTGGCGAATGATCTCGTACATAACTTCTTCTCGTTTTGGCTCAAAAAGATACTCAACTGTTTTATCTTCCCCCAAACCTTCTTCCTCTAACTTTTTGATGTCGATTGGCAAAATTTGGAGATAGGACGCCTGTGTTTTAACTGCCGATTCAAAATGTGTGTGAATAGAAATAAATTTCTTATATTTTTTTTGCAGAAAACCCTCCCAGCCGATCAACGCCGCCGGCGAAATCATAGTAAATCGAATCTGTTTTCCAAGCGCAAAATTAGCCACAATATTGCCCCCAATTTTTTGAATGAACTTCATGCCTTTATCGCCCATTGTGATAAAATCAATATTTTCAATGCCATTTTCTTCAACAAACGAAATAACTTTTCGCAAAATATCCGCGTTGTAGCTCCCAGCCAAACCCCGATCCGAGGTAATGACTAAGACCAAAATTTTACCTTCTTTATTTTCTTGAAGCAGGGGACTTTCGCGATTTTCGGGAAGTTTAGAAAGCCGAATAATTGATCGCCACGATTCAAAAGCATAGGCCTTTGATCGAAGCGCCGCTTCTTGGGCTTTGCGCATTTTGATAGACGCAATCAGCTCCATTGCTTTGGTAACTTTAAGCATGGAACTAATTGATCTAATCCTTCTTTTTATTTCTAAACCTTTGGCCATAATCGTAGATAAGTTTGGGGTTAAGCTCCCAGTATAATATTTTCACGCGAATCAAGCGAATGTTGTGCGAATCTCACGCGAATTAATTGTATTCATTTTAGCGCGAGATTAGCGAATTATTAGCGTGCATTAGCGTGATCGCTTTCTATTTTTTCTATCGACTTATATCCTTCCAGCGATTGCGTGATAACATCCTTCAATTTTGCTTCATCTTTTTCATCCATCTCGCCTTTTTCAGCAATTACTTTAAGGGTCTCCTTGGCTCTTGTTCTAACGGCAGTTAAAATCGATTTCTCCGCGTTTAGAATTTTCTCAACCGGAATTTCGTCTAGCAATCCATTAACCGCGGCAAACAAAACCACAACCTCTTCTTCTGTTTTCATCGGCTCAAGCTGTGGTTGCTTTAAAAGTTCAGTTAAGCGGCGTCCCCGCTCGATTTGTGCTTTGGTTTGTTCATCTAGGTCGGAACCAAATTGCGCAAACGCCTCGAGTTCGCGAAACTGCGCTAAATCAAGCTTCAATTTTCCGGCTACTTTTTTCATTGCTTTAATTTGGGCATCACCGCCAACGCGAGAAACCGAAAGTCCGACATTAACGGCTGGTCTTATGCCTTTATAAAACAGATCCGGCTCAAGGTAAATTTGTCCGTCGGTAATCGAAATAACATTGGTTGGAATGTAAGCGGAAATGTCACCCGCTTGGGTTTCGATAATTGGCAAAGCGGTGATTGATCCGCCGCCAAATTTTTCGCTTAATTTTGCCGCGCGCTCCAAAAGTCGAGAGTGAAGATAAAAAACATCTCCGGGATAGGCCTCGCGTCCGGGTGGGCGGCGAAGCAAAAGCGAAATTTCTCGATATGCCCAGGCCTGTTTGGTTAAATCATCAAAAATAATCAAAACATCCTTGCCCTGCTCTCAGTGGCGCAGGGTCGGAAGCAGTGGCGCAAACAACGATAGAATAATCCATCGCGCCCGCTTCGTCTAAAATCGAAACCAGTTTGGCAATTTTCGATTTCTTTTGACCGATCGAAACATAAATACAAATTGGCCTTGATTTTGCGTCAATATTTTTTTGATTAATAATGGTGTCAACGGCAATAGCGGTTTTTCCGGTTCCTCTGTCGCCAATAATCAACTCTCTTTGACCGCGACCGATTGGAATGATTGAATCAATCGCCTTAATTCCGGTCTGAAGTGGCTTCCTAACTGATTCTCTCTCAATAACTCCCGGCGCCACTTTTTCGATTTCCATCATTTTCTCGGCTTTAATCGCGCCTTTGCCGTCGATTGGATTGCCCAAAGTGTCAATAACTCGGCCGATCAAGTTTTTGCCGGCGGGGACTTTGGCAATTTCCCCGGTTGATTCAACTTCATCGCCCGATGAAATACCGATATAGTCGCCCAAAATAACCGCGCCGATAATGCCTTCTTCCAAGCTCAAAACCATGGCCGAAACCGAGCCCGACTTTGTTTTTATTTTTAGAAGCTCGCCTGATTTGGCTTGGGACAATCCAAAAATTCGCGCAATCCCATCGGCAACTTCTACGATTTCGCCGACTTTTTGCGATTTTATTTTGTCGTCAAATTCCAAAATTTCTTTTTTTAATTCCTGTACAATATCACTCATCTTCCACCCGCCATTTTTAATCTTAATTGATTTAGTTGCCCTCTCCACGACAGATCAATCATTTCATCTTGAACCCTGATTTTGATTCCTCCTAAAATATTTTTGTCTGTCTGACTAGTAAGATCGACCTTACTTTCATATTTTTCTTCGAGCCGTTTCTGAATTAGTTTCAGATCTTGCTCGTTTAAGACCTCCATCGAATAAACATATGCAGAAAGTTTATTGTTGCTTGCCGACATTTTCTCTTTGATTTGAACGAGAAGATTATCCATTTGTCCCAATTTTTTCTGCTTTTGAAGTTCAAACCATAAGGCCTTCGCAAAATCGCCGACATTTTGAAAGTTAATTTTTGAAGCCGTAATTTCCGCCAGTTTCGAAATTGATTTTTTCATTTTATTTTTTCAATTTCCTTTGCGATTTGAGTTTTTTCTTGTTTTGTTTCAAGAATTTTTTCGGTCGCCGTCGCTACCAAATCAGCTATCTCTTTTTTGGCCTTTGTGAAAATTTGGTCTTGCTCGATTTTTGCTTGATTTCGAGCGGCAACTAAAATTTCTTCGGATTTCGTCTGCGCCTTCGAAATTGCTTTCGATGCTTCTTCTTCCATCGATTTCTTGGTTTCTTGCACAATTTTTTCTGCGTCCTGATTGGCTTTATTTATCAATTTTCTGGTTTTCTCTTCGGTTTCTTGCAATATCTTTTGTGATAATTCCGAGTCCTTTAGGCCTTTGGCAATTTTGTCTTGTCTTTCTTTTAGGATTTTTAAGATCGGATTATACAAAAACTTATACAGCAAAAACATCAGAATCAAAAAATTGATAATCTGTGCGATTAGGAGCTTTCCATCAATGCCCAGTGCCGAAAGTGCATCCATTTTTAGACGAATTTAACGATTAGGGCGATAACAAGCGCGTAGATCGCGATTGCTTCGGCAAAAGCGATAGCCAAAATCATAGATGTCTGTACTTTGCCCGAGGCCTCCGGATTCCTCCCGATTGCCTCTAACCCTTTTGATCCGATCATACCGATTGCGATTGCCGGTGCGATCGCTCCGACTGCAATTGTTACAGCGGCTGCAATTGCTCTTACCATCTCGATTGAGATACCTGTTGATGCTGGTTCCATAAAACCTCCACTTAATTATTTTTTGTTTTTGATTTTATCAGCTATCGTTTTACCCTTTACCCTTTACCCTTTTAACTTTTCACTTTCCCCTTTTCACTTTCCCCTAATGTATTTCCGCCGTCGCTCCTTTTATAAAAACCAGTGCCAGCATTGTAAAAACCAAGGCCTGAATAAATCCGACAAAAAGCTCAAGGAAAAAAAACGGAAGAGGCGCGACTAGCGGAACAAGAAAAGCAACAACAACCAACAAAACCTCTCCGGCAAAAACATTGCCAAAAAGTCGAAATGAAAACGAGATAATTCTAGCAAACTCCCCGATAAGTTCAAGTATACCGACAAAAAAATTAATTGGACTCGAGAAGTTTATAAATTTTTTTCCATATTTAACAATTCCGATTGCCGCAACACCAAAGACCTGAACTGCAATCATGGTGATAACAGCCAAAGCCAAAGTGGTGTTTAAGTCGGCATTTCCCGATCTAAAAAGCGGGATAAGAGTTGCATGGCCATTTTTAATCGTGTGTAGCCCGATTGTTCCGACTCCGGGGACAAGGCCGATCCAGTTGTTGGCGATAACGAAAATAAAAATGGTGGCGACGAGCGGGAAATATTTTCTCGTTTTTTCTTCGTCTTCGATAACACTGTTGGCGGTATTAAACAGAAACTCGATAATTGTTTCAAAAAAATTCTGGATTCCCTCTGGGATTGCTTTAATTTTATCCGTAGCCAACACTGCTAGAATAATCAACAAAACGGAAACAACCCACGACAACAATATACTGTTGGTTATAGGCAAGGGTCCGATATGCCCGATTTTTTCGGCGACAATAGAAATTTCCATTAGTCCAATTCCTTAATTTTTTCGATTGCGTCTTTAACCGTTTTTCTTAAAATAAAGAAAGAAATAAAAGCTGCAAATACAATGGCCACAATGAATAATTTGGGAGTCGTGTTAAAGCGATGATCGAAGTAGCTTCCGAGAAACGCAAACACAACTAGCGGCAAGGCCGTTTCAATTCCAATTTTACCAATAAATGACAAAGAAAAAAACAGTCCTTTTTTCATGTTCTATAGGGATTTATGTCTCCCTAATCAAAATAGCAAAATAAGGTTGGCAAATCAACCTTCTTCTGATACTCTGGTTTTGATGTTATATATGATGGCTTCGCCAATCGGCAATCTTGATGATCTCACTCTAAGGCAAAGTAACATTTTGTCTTGTGTTGATTTTGTGTTGGCGGAGGACACCAGAAATTCTAAAAAAATTCTAGACAAACTAAATATCAAAAAAGAACTGATTTCATTTCACGAACATTCAAACGAATCAAAACTTTTAACTATTATAGAGATGTTAAAGGCCGGCAAATCAGCAGCGTATTTGAGTGATGCGGGAACTCCCAATATTTCAGACCCTGGGGGAAAACTGGTGGAGTTTGCTTTAAAAAACGATATTGCAGTTTCTCCAATCCCCGGACCGAGTTCTTTAACTACTCTAATTTCCGTTGCACCCTTTGCTTGTTCAAATTTTGTATTTTTAGGTTATTTTCCAAAGAAAAAAGGCAGAGAAAAAATTATTGAAAAAATCAAAAATTACGACATGCCGGTTTTCTTTTTTGAATCCCCTTATCGGATTAAAAAAACCCTCAATCATCTTAAAGAACGCCTCGAGGGCTATCATATCCTAATCGGCCGCGAATTGACTAAAAAGTTTGAAGAAATTATATTTTGCGATTTAAATAATCCTGGCCTGCAAAACATCACTGAAAAAGGCGAATTTGTGTTTGCTTTAGTCAAGATATAATCAATCGCTCCCATATTTGTCTTTACTTTATGAACTTTATACTTTATAAACTTTAAAAACTCATCCTTGCACTTGATTTTTTAAATATGTATAATAAAGAAAGTTAACGAACTAATTTATTTTTTGTAGGAGGATTATGGGTAAGGTGAAAATTCACAAAGGGTTTATCGGTGCAATTACAGCGGTGGCAGTAATTGCTGTTTTGGCCGGTACGGCTATTCGGCTTCAGTCAATTTCTGCGGATACCACAACCCCTGACGCTACCGGCAATGGTCTTAAGGGCGAATATTTTAAAACCGTGAGCCCGACCGGAACGCCGGAATTTACATGCCTGGTTAAGAAATTAGAATTCAACTGGATAGCGACCCAGCCGACATCAGCTCACGATGGCTGCACGCCTCAAACCGGAGCAGTTGGCATTGATAATTTCTCTGTTAAATACACGGGACAAGTCCAGCCACAATATAGCGACACCTATACATTTTACGCGCTTACAGATGACGGAGTAAAGGTTTGGGTAAATAGTCAATTGATAATTAACACATGGACAAATCAAACCAGTTCCGTCGAGTCAAAAGGTACAATTGCTCTACAGGCGGGTAAAAAATATCCGATAAAAATCGAATATTATAATGGTGTCGGAAATGCACAGATGCAACTTTTATGGTCAAACTCCCATTCGCTCACAGCGTTCACTTCTCATCAAGTAAAACAAACTATTCCGCAAAGTCGGCTTTATACTGACTGGACTCCGCCGTCTGCATCAGCCACTGCTTCGCCGTCTACGACAGTCATGACCGAAACATTTAAAGGTGGGACGCAGGGTGTAAGCAAATACACGGCGCTTTACTTGCCGGCTGATACCACCGCGATTGCTACAAAACAACTTCAAGATGCCGGTCTCACGGTTTGGGCATTCAACAGAAGGTATGTTGAGGACTGGAATACTGATATTGTCGGCCTTAATCATGGTGTTGGCTACTATGTCGGGAATCCGTCCGGTGTAGATAAGACAGTTACGGTTAATCAACAAGTGGCTGAAAGTGCATCCAATATTTATATGCGAAAAGGTTGGAATTTACTGGCCAATAGCTCGACGAAAGCCGTGTCGCTTGCCGACTTGAAGTATTATCTTAACCCGACCTGTACCCAAACAACCAATGCAAGCGGAAAAATTGTCAACTCCAATTGCACCGTTGGGGCCTCAACAACCCCGATCAGTGATTTATTTCAGGGTACTGATGTAAATGCATATCTGGCCTACACGACAATTTACGAGATAAAAAATCCCGAAGCACAAACCGCAAGTGAGGCCTTTGACCAAGTGACTGTTACGGCCAGCAACGCCAGTACTCTGACTATTCCCGCTCAAACGATGTTTTGGTTATATATCTGGTAAATTTAAATTGGGGGTATTGGACATTATCTAAAGGAGGACTGTGAAAAAAATAGGGCTGCAAAAAACATTTATTTTTGGGATAACGGCGGTTGCTCTTGTGGCGATTGCAACTGGTGCCATTATTCGTTTGCAGTCAATTTCGGCAAGCACGGACACCGCGAGTGTATCATGCGTTGCCGGCTCAACGGCCGTTCAAACCGATTTAAGCGCCGAAGAAGCAAGTTCTTTTGGTGCATCCGCCAAGGCCTATACAGTTCATACTACTCAAGGGTGGGGCAGATCTAACGGTGGGGACTTTCGGCTGGTAGTGGCGGCGCAAGAACAAAGTCGTCTAGGTAGTGGGGGACTTGTGCGATTTACCGTCGCTCTTGGCAATTTGAATAATTTTGTTTATGCGGAAAAAACAGGGAGAATAATCCTAAAATTTTCCAATAGCCAACAAACCATTTTTGAGTACGGTGATCCCCAGCTTGCAACGGGTAAATATTTGATTAAGCAAGCGAACTGGTCGGTTCTTGACTATTCGGTTTCCGTTAACGCCGAAATGAGATGGGGAACCGGTAATTATCTTCAGGGCTGTGTTTCAAACGCAATCAATTTGCAAGAGGCCTTAGGATTAGTGCCGACAGCGACATCAACTGCAACAGCGACTGCGACAACATCCCTAACCGCTTCCGCAACCGCAACAACCGTGTCAACTCAAACTACGCTTGATGTTTTAAGCGGCTATAACGCGGTTTATTTACCCGACACTCAAAACGCGCTTTTAACCCAGCAATTAAAAGATGTCGGCATGAGTGTCTTTGAATTTAATCATAAATCGTTGAAAAGTTGGGACAATGATTCAAATGTCTTTTACCATGGAATTGGCTACTATGTCTATAATCCCGGGGCCGAAACCTCCGTCTTGGTCAATTCAGCCCCACAAACTCCAGAGACATATTATGATCGTTATATCCAAAACGGTTGGAATCTTCTCTCGAACGGCTCGACAAGTGATAAAAAATTGAGTGATCTGGTTTATTATGTTAATAATCTTTGCACGATTGTAAGTGATAAAAATGGCAACCCAACCAGTACTGCCGCTTGCGATAGTTTATTGTCTTACAAATTGTCCGATCTTATAACTTCTAACGCGCAGACAACCCGCGGATATGCCACCTTGTATATAATCAAAGATCCTCACGGTCAAACGGCAACGGACGCCTTCGAGCAAGTGGATGTTACCGACCAGAACAAGGATTCAATCGTGATTCCAGCAGGAAAGTTGTTCTGGTTCTATTTATTTGAATAGTTTAAGGAGAAATTTTGGCAAACAGGGCTTCAAAGATCTATATTGCCGGACTTGCTGCAATAGTTGTTTCTGTTTTGGGAGTTATCACTCTATCAACGGCGTCTTCTCTTGTGCCGAAGTCATCTTCTAATCTTTTGGAGTCAATTTGTGACGGTCAAAAATCATTTTATCTGCCTTCAGAGCTCTTAAATTTAGAGAAAAAGAAATATTCAAAAAATGCGCGCGGTTTCAAATTTATTGATAATAATTATGATAGTTTTAGGATTGTGATTGACTTCGGTCGCGCCTCAAAAGACAACAACGAAATTGAATTCGTTCTTTATTTGACCAATTTATCTCAAGAAAAAGTTGATCTTGAAAATCTTGGAATAAAACTTGAATCTTCCGATAAATCCCAAATTACTCTTTCGCCAAATGATAATAATTTAGAGCTCATAAAAAATCAGACAAAAGTTTTTAAAGCAAAACAAAATTTACCGAAAGACGATCAGGAAAGTTCAATGTCATATGATCTTATTGTTTCAAACAAAAACAATAATGTCTGCACTGGTAAAATTCCCGAAATTGTAAAAATTGAACCGAAAAATCTTGATAATTTCAATGTCTTACAAGCAGACAACTTGGCTGTTTCGTCAAGGGAATTTGGGGATTTTGAAATTCCACCCGGTTTTAGCCCGATTGGTTTTTCCGATTTTCGACAATTGAAGCCATTTAAAGATAAAGGCCTAACAATTATTGGTTATAATCTCAAAGGGCACGAATGGACAATTATTTCCAAAAACAATGATTTTTTGGCCGAACCGGGTGTCGGTTATTTTGTTTTGAATCCAACCGAAAAGACGATTTTGGTTGATGCCGGATTTCCCTTTTTCACTCCGGACGATATTGCGCGAAATACAGTCCGAAAGGGCTGGAATCTTATCTACAACGATACAGGAAATAATGCTTCCCCAAAAGAAATTAGTATCTCGATTTATCCGGGTTATAATCAATCGCGGGATTTTGAGGTCTCTTCCTATTCTCTACAGGATCTAATTGACAAAAAAATTGCTTCAGGTGATATTTATATCGTTGATCCCGGAGATGCCTCGGTTTTAGGCCGAAAAACCGCACTTTCTTCCTCGACATTTTTAATCCCTCAAGATGGTGTTTTCTGGTTTTATTTGTTTGATGAACCGCAAAATCTGGAGTTGAAAGTTCCTAATTTTCAATTTGAACTAACAGGCGGTGGCGATACATATAAATCGGGCGATTTTGTGCCTTTAACATTTAAAATTACCAATAACGATAACAAGTCGCATCAATTGCTTTTACCCGGCATCAAGGATCCCTGTTTTCTCGGCCTAACTGTTCTTAATTCATCAAACAATGTTGTTTATAATGACTTAGAAAATAAAACATGTCCTTTGTGGCCGTCAATTGTTGAAGTTTCACAAGGGGCGAAAGAAGAGTATAATTATTCTTGGGCTATACCAAAAAATTTGAAAGGCGATTTTACTTTAAAGGCCTATTTTAATTATTCTCGTCTCAATTCATCGAATATGTTATATAATGAAAGTAAGATAAAAGTTGAATGATAATGAACCAAAGTAGCAGAAATTCCTTGATTGCCATATCTGTCCTTGCCGGCGCCATAATCTTAGTCGGATCAATTATTTATAAATCAAATTTTACCATTCAGGCAAGCTCCGAAACAACCCCTGCAACGCCCAACAAATCCGTCCCCTTAAAGACCGGTTGGAATTCTCTGACAAACGGCCCCAAGACCGCAACCTTACAAAGTAGAATTATCACGATTAACGGAAGTTTGATTTCGATCGAAGAAGCAAAGACAAGGGGAGTGATTGATAGCGTTGCAAGCACAAAAGATGGTACAATATTAAATGAGAACAATAAGATATTGCCGAAAGAGGGCTTTGAAATTTTTGTTAAAGACATCACCTTGTCGCCGGCTTTTTATCCGGAGGAAATTTAATTGAAAAATTTTATGGGATTGGAAGAAAAAGTCAAAAATCATTCGGCCTTGTCGAAGAAAAAGTACGCCACCGTTGCTGCTATTGCAATTGTCTTGGGGCTTGGTCTTGTTGCTGGCGGTGTCTTGTTAAATTCAAGTCAAACCCAAATTTTTGCCAGCACCGACACTCCGCCGACTCCGGCAATTCCAACTCGTTCTGCTCCGCCAACACCTCCGATCCCATCAAGGACGGGAAACTTTTCGTTTGCCGCTGGCTGGAGCATGATTTCGGGTGATGCGCTATATGGATATGATTTAACCAATTTCTTAAAGGCCGGGCTGACTCTTTATAGTTTTAACGATCCAAAGGTGGCAAATCGCGATTGGACAGTTAAGGGTTTGGTTGCCGATACAAGCTGTGCAGCAGGACAAAGTTGTCCTCCGACACCGAGTTCTCCAACCAATACATCAGTCATATTTTATCCCCAGCCACCATTCGGTTATTATGTCTATAACCCCGGGACCGCTGAAGCTAAGGTTGATCTAAAACCGGGCAGTGCCCCTGATTTATCAAATCAGATGGTGGCACGGGGCTGGCACACACTCTATTGGCCGGGCGAGGCGACAACTAAAGATGAACTTCTAAAAAATATCACTTTAAAATATGCAGACGGAACAATACTGACTGCAGCGCAAGCGGTCGCAAGCGACCAACACAAGGCAAGTATCGAGATTTATGTGGTTACCGATGAACACTCGATTGATGTTACTGCCTCTTCGAAACTTTTGACTTCTACCGATTCAAGCGCCGAGATCAGTAAAATCCCCAAAAACAGTTATTTCTGGCTTTATTTGAGACGAACACAGTATCGGGTAACGGATGTATATTTGGCCAGCCAAAGCATTTCGACCGCCGAAAAAGAAGCGATTGATGTTTGGCTTAAGGCGAATAATTATACTGACTGTGGAGACGCAGCCGGAACAATTTACACCGGCAGCAGTTGTCTATTTGACGAAGCAACCAACACAACGCGTGATAAATACGAATATCTTGTCAATAAATTCCCAGATAAGCCATGGTTTGCAGCATCAACTCCGCCAACTCCGGCCACTCCATCGGCAACTTCTACGAGCTAACAAATGAACTCCAACAAAGTAATTGATACGCATTGTCATTTGAATTTCAAATCATTTCAGGATGATTTTATTTTAGTTGCTAAAAAAGCACGGGAGTCGGGAGTTGAAAAAATAATTATTCCCGGTTCGGATTCGCAGACATCTTTTCAGGCCCTTGAAAACGCAAAAGCAATTAATCTCGCATTGTCATCCCGACCAGGTTTGGGGGTGGAACCCAAACCTCAGAAAATGTGGAGGGATCTTCCCCTTTTTGCCTACGCGGCTGTTGGAGTTCATCCGATTCACACCGACAGGAACGGATTCGAAACGATCGAGAAATTGGCGGAACTTCCGGAGGTAGTAGCGATCGGCGAAACGGGGCTCGATCAATTTCATAATCGAGATAATATCGCCGAACAGTTGGAGTTGCTCGGTAAACATGTTGATCTGGCACTCAAGATAAATAAGCCGGTTATTTTTCACAATCGAGAATCGGATGCAGAGTTTTTGACATTTCTTAAATCGCTGCAGAAATTGCCGAGAGGTGTTTTCCATTGTTTTTCAAGCGATCATCATTTTGCAAAAGAAATAATCGAAATGGGATTTATGATTTCATTTACGGGGAATATAACTTGGGGTAATAAGAAGCTGAAAAAAGTAATAGAGAGAACGCCGCTTGAACGCATTATGATCGAAACCGATTCACCCTATCTTGTGCCGGAACCATTTAAATCTCAAGGCGTTGAACGAAACGAGCCGGCATATGTTCTGGAAGTTGCCAAGAAAATTGCCCAAATTAAAAATATTAAGTTAGAAGAAGTTTGTAGCCAAACCACCCAAAACGCGATTGAGTTTTTTGGACTTTAAATTTTATTGACATTCGCGAGATCCGTTTTAGGAATATTCAATTATGGATATTTGATTTCGTGTACCTTTTTCTCGATCGAGAAAAAGGTACACGAAAGTTCTGATATAAGTTGCAAAATTTGGCACTATTTTGATTATATTTTAGATCGAAGATTATCTTTTTAATTAAAAAACAAAACGGCCCGTCTCGAAAAATCGAGACGGGCCGGTGAATCTAGGAGCTACTGTCGTGCCAAAGGGTCAACCAACCCGGGCATCATGTCAATGCGATAACCGACCCACTCGAGTCGGGTAGCCGGCTGTACTTCATAGAAACGCTTGCTGACCAGACGGTCCACAGTCAGTTCCGCGAGGATGCTCGGTGATTTCTTGTTATCACGCATCCCGTAGAAACTGTTGCGAATCCGCCACAACATATGGTCAATGTGTACGCGATGCTCATCGGGGTTTTCCCCGGGACCGGAAACAATGTGTGCAGCGAGGTTAGAGATCTCGCCAAAGACGGGATGGCTATCCACGACATCATCACAGGTGTTGAGGGTTTCGCTGGTGAGTAGATCCGCCAAAAAGTCGGGCGGATAGAGCGCGTATCTGTTCCCGCTATCTGTGAAGTAATGTTTCCGATCCCTCGGAAGGTAGATCCAGGCGAGCGATTCGAAGACGCCGAGCAGCATGCCAGCCAGATACTCGGTCCCCCAGAATTTTGATGGCCACTTGTCGCTTGGTTCGATGATGGGATTGCATAGTCCGCGCAGCACTTGCCAATCGTTTGTGGCAACAGTGCACATAAGGCACAAGCCGGCGACATCCTCCGTTTCGTTTGTGGCCAGCATCATGCTCGTGATTGCTTGCTCGACCGGGAACTCATCGAGTGATACTGCATCCCAACCATCGCGCAGCGCCTTGAACACGCTAGTTAACAGCGCTTTGCCTTGTGGGTCTTGTGCTAGCGTTGTGTCCCCACTGGTCTCGTAGGCGTTCACCAGCTCGACCAGTGTTTCGACTCCACCTTTGCGACCAAACTGTCTCACATCCATGGTCATCTCCTCCTAAGAGATGGATTCCCTACTCCCGCGATTAACAGAAACAGGGTTGCGATTTCAATCCCCGATTAAGGGATCGTCCGCTTGTCCCGATTAAGGACTTGCGAATTGCCAAAATCATACTCTTTTTTCAAAATTATCAAGTGTTCTGATGTTTTTGTTGCAAGGATTGATTTTCGTATTGATTTAAGCTATACTCAACAGGTTACAAGGAGCCAATAACATCTTTTTCAAAAATGATCCGAAATGTCGCTATCATTGCCCATGTAGATCACGGAAAAACCACACTTGTTGATGGTTTGTTAAAGCAGTCCAAAACATTTCGCGACAACGAAGCGGAAATGGGTCAGACGCTTATTATGGACTCGAATGATCAAGAGCGGGAGCGCGGAATCACGATTTTGGCCAAGAATACGGCGGTTGAATATAACGGTGTCAAAATTAACATTATTGATACTCCGGGCCACGCCGATTTTGGCGGAGAAGTTGAACGCACTTTAAATATGGCCGATGGCGCGATTTTGGTTATTGACGCGCAAGAAGGCCCGATGCCGCAAACCAAATTTGTTTTAAAAAAAGCCCTCGAAATCGGTCTTAAAATAATTGTGGTTATCAACAAAATTGACAAGAAAAATGCTCGAGTTGATGAGGTCATCGAGCGAACTTCGGATTTATTTTTAGATCTCGCCCATCACGAATCACATCTTGATTTTCCTACCTTTTATTCAATTGCCAAACAGGGCAAGGCCTGGTCTAAGATGCCGGAAAATTTTGATGAGCCGGCGGACTTAAGCGATATTTTTGAAGCGATTATTAAATATGTCCCCGAACCAAAATCAGATCCCGACGGGCCTTTTCAAATGCTCGTTTCAGCCCTTGATTGGGATTCGTATCAGGGTAAATATGCTATCGGTAAAATTAGTCGAGGCAAAGCAAGACAGGGGTTGTCTGTCGCACTTATTTGCGATAATGGTGTTTTAGAAAATACAAAAATTGACAAGGTCTTTATCAGCGTCGGGCTCAAGAGAGTGGAAGATAAAGAGGCGCGATCGGGCGATATTGTTGCCATCACCGGAATTAAAAATGCCGGAATTGGCGACACGATTGCCGATGCGCAAAATCCCGAACCGTTGCCTCGAATCAAAATCGAAGAGCCGACGCTCTCGATGGCGGTCTCCGCCAACACTTCTCCTTTTGCTGGGCGCGAAGGTCAGTTTGTAACCGGTCGCCAGATTCTGGAGCGGATTAAAAAAGAGCTCGAGACAAATGTCTCTTTAAAATTAAAAATTAACGATCAAGGTGAATATATTTTATCGGGCCGGGGCGAGTTGCATTTATCGGTTTTTATCGAAAACTTGCGCCGCGAGGGCTTTGAGCTTCAAATTGGAAAACCGGAAGTGATTACCAAAACAGTTGACGGTGAAGTACAGGAGCCGGTTGAGGAGTTGACGATTGATGTTGAGGACAATTTTGCCAACAATGTGATCGCCGAAGTTATCAAAAGGAAAGGAACCCTTCACTCGCAAATGCCATTGCACGATGGCAGTACAAGATTGGTTTTTGAAATTACAACTAGGGGTCTTTTAGGACTTCGAAATCAACTTTTGACCCTGTCCCGCGGCACGGCCGTTGCCAGCTCATTATTTTTGCGATTTGAAAAAATTGGTTCAGCCATTGCTCGACTTCGAAACGGTGTTTTGATTGCGGCGGAGGACGGCAAGGCCGTGGTTTATGGTTTAGACATTGCCCAAGGCCGAGGAATCACATTTATTGAGCCGCAAACCCAAGTTTATCACGGCATGATTATTGGTTTAAATTCAAAAGAAAGCGATATTGAAATTAATGTGGCCAAAGAAAAACATTTAACAAATATTAGGGCTTCAAGCTCGGATATTGCCACCATTTTAACAAAAGCCACAATTTTAACATTGGAACAATGTATTGATTTTTTAGAAGATGATGAGCTTTTGGAAGTTACGCCAAAGTCACTTCGTCTTCGCAAAAAAATCCTCGACCCGACTTTACGCTCTCGGGCGAGAAATCGCATATCCTCGAACTAATTTTGACTTTTAACATTTAACCTTTGACTTCAGGAAAATTGTCTTCAGGTATTGACAATTTTCCTGTTATGTATAATGTTATATATAATTATGAAATAAAAGGATGGGGCGGAAGGTTATAGATGAAAAATATCAATATCAATCAGCTTCAGTCGCAAATTTCGCGAGTGATGAAAGATGTTGAAGGGGGAGAAACATACGAGGTTATGCGCTACTCTAAACCGGTAGCTGTAATTACCGCCAAAGACAAAAGTAAAAAAAATTCGGATGATAAATGCGATTCATGCGCTCAAAAGATGGATCAAATTATCATGCTTTTAAGTTTAAAAGGCGACAAAATTGATGCAAAATAAACAAGTTTATTTAGATTACGCTTCGACCACACCAACCGATCCAAAGGTTGTTCAGGCCATGCTGCCTTATTTTAGTGATGTTTTTGCCAATCCTTCGGCGCTATATCGCCCCGCTCTAAAAGCAAAAGCTGCAATTGATAAATCCCGCCAGATAATCGCTGACTTTTTGGGAGCTAAACCGTCTGAAATCATTTTTACTTCAGGTGGAACGGAATCAGATAATTTAGCAATTTTGGGAATTGCAAGATTTATTAAAAAAGGGCATATTGTCACTTCTCAAATCGAGCATCCGGCGGTTTTGAATTCTTGCAAGCAGCTTAAAAAAGAAGGGTTTGAAGTCACTTATCTTAAACCCGATCATGACGGATTTATTTCTCCACAGGATGTTAAAAAAGCGCTCAAAAAAAATACGATTTTGGTTTCTATAATGTATGCCAATAACGAGATTGGGACGATACAGCCGGTAAAAGAAATCTCGAATATTATTCGGGATTTCAAATTATCAAAATTCAAATCTCAAAATTCAAATAAATCTCAATTTCCAAAATCTAAAAATTTGGGATTTAGTGCTTTGGATTTGATGCTTGAAAAATCGTACCCGCTTTTTCACTCTGATTCTTGCCAGGCGGCCGAATATTTAGATATGAATGTTTCGCGCCTTGGCGTTGATCTATTGACTTTTAACGGATCAAAAATTTATGGGCCAAAAGGAATCGGTGTCTTATATATAAAGGAAGGCACAAAAATTGAACTAATCATTTATGGTGGTGGACAAGAAAATCAAATGCGCTCCGGGACCGAAAATGTTCCGTTGATTGTCGGCATTGCTGAAGCAGTCAAACTAATCAAAAAATCAAAAACCGAAAAAGCCCACAGGGATTATTTAATCCGAGAACTCTTAAAAATTAAAGATGTCTCGTTGAACGGATCAATAAAAAATCGCCTCGATAATAATGTCAATGTTTCAATCAAAGGCGTCGAGGGCGAATCGGCCGTTTTGTATCTCGATCGCGAAGGAATTTTTGTTTCAACCGGTTCGGCCTGTTCCAGCAAATCGCTCGAGCCCTCACATGTTATTCAAGCCATCGGTGCGGGGCGCGAAGCGGCGCACAGCTCTTTGCGCATAACATTGGGGCGCAAAACCACCAAAACAGAGATTGATTATTTTCTAAAAAAAGTTAAAATTATTGTGGAAAATTTAAGAGAAATAAGCGCATAAAAAAATGAAAAGCGATTTTGATGTCAAAGAACAATCGGGGACTAAATGGATTTATTCTCAAAAAGTTGAAGATCACTTTTTTAGTCCCAGAAATGTCATGACTAGAAATATCAAAAAAACCGGCTACAACGGGTATGGCGCAGTCGGCTCTCCCGCATGCGGCGATGTTATGCGCGTCTGGTTAAAAATTAAAAACAATAAAATAATTGATTTTAAGTGGAAGACATTTGGTTGTGCTTCGGCCATTGCCGCTACCAGCATTTTGTCCGAAATGGCTACTGGAAAATCAATTGATTTGGCCTATAAAATTACCGCCCAAGATATTGTTAAAAAACTAGGCGGATTACCGAAGAGAAAAATCCATTGTTCTATATTGGGCGATCAGGCCTTGCGCCTTGCCATCGAGAACTATCGCAATCAGAAGCCAAAAAAAGTATTATAGAAGTGTGAATATTGTCGATTTAATTTTTATTGCGCTGTTTGCTCTGGTAGCCATCTTTTGTTTTAAGATTTCTTTTTTGGTTGCGCTTGAATCAATAATCTCTTTGGCTCTTAGTTTTTTTATCGGCTCTAAATCGCTAAATTTTTTACTTTCGATTTTGGAAAAGTTTGGTTGGCGCGAAAATATTTATACGCCTTCTTTGGTTTTGATTTTAGCAATTGTGATTATTTGGGGCGTAATCCAATCATTGTTTTCGATTATTTTTTCTAAAAAAACCGAGGCAACAATCTTTAGCAAATGTTTTTCTTTTGTTTTTGCTTTTATTTTTGCGCTGATTGTGGCCACGATTGCGTGTCTAACTTTTCCTCCTTTTTTCTCATCTTCAAATTCCTATGATTGTTTAACCGAGTCGCGCATTTGCTCCCTTTCAAAAAAATTAAATTTATCAAAGTCGCTTGATCTATCGGCGCTTCAAGGCAATGTTTTAAATTTTATGACGCCTAAATCAGAAACGGACGCGATAATTTTGCCGGACTATCTTAAAAAAAACGGGCAGAATATGAGTGCAGAAAACGAAATATTTAGTTTAGTCAATCAAGAACGAAAAACAAATGATCTCAAAGTGTTAGCAGCGGACGCTAATTTAAATCTTCTAGCTCAAAACTACGCCGAAACAATCCTCCAGACAAAATATTTTTCCCATTATGATATGTCCAAAAAAATGCCTGACGCACGGGCCAAAGCCGCCAATTATAATTTTAATTATTTCGGAGAAAATCTGGCAATTGCCGAAAATGTGCAAGTTGCACACAAAATATTGATGGATAGTTCGGCTCACAAAGAAAACATTTTATCGCCGATTTATCAAAGGGTCGGTATTGCGGTATTTAATCTTAAACCAAATTCGATTTTGGTCGTTGAGGAATTTTCAAACTAGACATAATTTTTTTAAATGATTTTAAACGGAAAAAAAATCGCAGACGAAATATTCAACAGTTTAAAAGAACTTCAGCCGCCCGAAGGAAAATTTGTTGTTATTCAGGTTGGAAATGATCCCGTCAGCAACCTCTATGTTTTGCAGAAAAAAGCGATGGCAGAAAAACTTAATTTTGTTATCGAGGTGCAAAAATTTGATGAGATTGTTTCGGAAGATGAGCTCAAACAGGAAATCACTCAATTAAACAATGACCCAAAAGTGCGGGCAATTATGGTGCAAATGCCGCTGCCGAAAAATATTGATCGAATCAAAATAAGTGAGTTAATTGATGTAAAAAAAGATGTTGATGGCTTCTCTTATATTTTAGAAAAATCACCCTTCACATTTTTCCCGCCGACGATTTTGGCAATTGATGAAATTTTGCGCTATTACAAAATTTCAAAAATAAATAAAAAAATATTAATTGTGGGAGAGGGTTTTTTGGTAGGAAAACCGTTATTTCATTTTTACAAGGACCAGAAACTTGCCGTAAGTGTTTTAAAAAAAGATGATGCGGACTATGAAAAAAAACTTAAAGAGTCGGACATTATAGTCGTGGCAACCGGCGGAGGAAGGGTTTTTTCAAAAGATGATTTTAAGTCGGGCGTAACCGTAATTGATGCCAGCACTGTTTCGGACGAAGGAAAAATCAGAGGAGATGTCAATTTAGCTGATTGGCCAAATGGTGTAAATATCGCTCCGGTTCCGGGAGGAGTCGGCCCGCTAACCGTAGCGATGCTTATGAAAAACTATTATTCTTTATCGTAAAAATAATCTTTGGCTGCTTTGTTTCCCTATAACATTTTGATATGCTGGATTGGTCATGAAAAAACTCAAAAAAATTAAAGTACTATTTGTCGTTTTCTTTGCGGTCTCGCTTTTTATTTCCGGTTCAATCGGATATTTTATTGGGCACAAAAATCTTTACCTTAATGGCACAACTCCTCATTTTGTTAATTCAGATAAAAACAAACCGGACAATGTTGATTTTTCTTTGTTTTGGGATGCGTATCAAAAAGTCAAAGAAAATTATTATGGCGATATCAATATGCAAAATTATCTTTACGGGGCAATTTCCGGCGCTTATGCCTCGCTCGGTGATCCCTACACGGCATTTTTGTCGCCCGATTTAAATAAGGAATTTCAGGACGAGCTTTCTGGAGATTTGGAGGGAGTCGGAATCAAAATGGGGGTTTTGGACGGCTACCCAACGGTTATCGCGCCACTTGACGGGTCGCCGGCGTATAAGGCAGGTATGAAAGCGAAAGATAAAATTATTAAAGTTGATGATCTTGAAACCAAGGATCTTTCGCTTGACTTCGTCGTTTCAAAAATTCGCGGTCCATCCGGCACGAAAGTCAAATTAGCTTTCGTTCGAGATGGTGAAAATAAAATTAGGGAAGTCGAGCTGACGAGAGCCAAAATTGATGTTAAAACCGTCGAGTTAAATTATAAAGGTGATGTGGCGGTTATTACCATTAATGAATTTGGAGTTGACACGACGCAGGAATTTAAAAAATTTTCAGGAGAAATTACGGGCAAAAACATTAATAAAGTAATTCTTGATTTAAGAAACAATCCCGGGGGACTTTTGGACGGATCGATTGATATTGCCGGATTTATTTTCCCCAAAGATACAATGGTTGTTTCAGAGCAAGGGAAATCCGACAAGGTAGATCACAAATCAACAGGACAAGGTGAGCTAAAAAATGTTAATTTAGTCGTTTTGGTAAATGGCGGAAGTGCCTCTGCGGCGGAAATTTTGGCTGGGGCCATCAAAGACAACAAACGAGGCCAAATTATTGGCGAAAAGACATTTGGCAAAGGAACGGTGCAGATTTTGAGTAACTTAAAGGATAACTCCTCGGCCAAAATAACGGTGGCCAAGTGGCTGACTCCATCCGGGCAAAACATTGACAAAAACGGCATCCAACCGGATATCGAGGTAAAGGACTCGGATAATCCTAATTTTGATACTAATGATCCGATTTTGAATCGTGCTCTTTTAGAGCTAAAATAATTTGATTTTTTCTCCATATAAAGTCATAATTAATCTTTAGGGGAGGAAAAATTAAATTTTCTCGTGTCAGAAATTATTTAAGTAAATTCTCAAAACGATCTCTTTTTACTTTTGCTTCTGTATTTGTGTTATTTTTGGCTTCCGGCGCTGTTGTTTTAGCCCAAACCGGTCATTTCAAAATTCTGGCTGATGTTATAGCTCCAAAAGCGGCTTTAGACAATGGAAGTTTACAAGTTTATATCAAAGATAAAGATACTCTTAAACCAGCATCAGGATCTCTTTCTGTCGAGTTATGGCAAGACAATACTTATATTACGAGATCTGCGGCTATTGCTTCGGAAACGAGCACAATTGCCTATTTCGGAGGTCTTTCAATCGGAACAACCTACTATGTTAAATTAGAATCACCAACGCAAATGCCGGTATGCATCGGACAAAGTGTAGTTATTGCCGATGGTCTGCCGACTAAAACAGAACTTATATCACCTTGCCAAACAGAATCCAAAACGCCAGAACCCAACAAGACCCAAACAGCAACTCCGGCTCCTACTTCGACCGGTTCTATTATTCCCTCCACCAAATTTGTCCTAACCGGCACGGTCTATGGCGGAGATGGTGAAACAACTCTACTCGCTGGTGCTACAGTTGACCTTTGGAATATCCCTGCTAACAAAAGCGTCTCTTCTGTCCAAACGAAGCCAGATGGAACATTCGAACTGCCAGTTGATTTACCATCCGGTAAAACGGTTGTTTTCCCGAAGGACTACTTTTTGCAATTCACAGCTACAAATTACACTTCATTCGCAATCAACCCGCTCTCACAGAAATTCCCCAGCAATAATTTCGATGGAGGAAAGTCATACGATATAGGCAAGGTTCATCTTTACAAAATACAATCAGCAACTCCAACGCCGACTGCGACAGCTACAATTGTTAAATCAAATCCAGATGTTACTCCAACGGCGGCTGTTGTAGTAAAGAAGTTTGATGTAGTCGGTTATATCGGATCTGAAACCCCGGAATTTTATCTTGATGGTATCAACTTGCAGCTTGTTATGAAGAGAGGCACCACAACCCATAACTACAAGACAGTTACAACTGCCGAGGCGATAGATTCTCGAACCGGAGAGCAAAAAGTTAATTCTTGTTTGCCGATGCGACATACACTCTTATTCCTAAACTTAATTTAGATTTTTCTTCTCCGATTGATATCAATTCTCTGTTTAAAATTGATATCACTTCCCAAGACCTGCAAAACCACGATGGAATCTATTATAAATTTAAAGAAATTGATTTTGACGACAATATGGCTATTGATGTCTCGGTGAACGATGAGAATGGACCGTTGCCGAAGTCAACAGTTGAGGTTTCTTCTCAAGGATGTTCAGTCCTTAGATCAAAAAGCCAGATGACCAATAATGATGGCGAAACCAATTTTCTTAATGCTGATTTATTGTGGTTTTTTACTTATTTAAGATTACCGGGGAGCAAGTGTTTGCCCTATATTGATATCAAGGTTTCAAAAAATGGATATATCACTAAGGTATTAAACTATGATGTCGAGAACCTAAAAAGCGATTCGTTTAGAGTGAATGGTCAAGTGTCAATAGGAGTAACCCTTCAGAAAACAAAACCAGATCAAAAAGGCATTATTGGTACAGTACTGGATGCCGATAAAAAACCTATTGAGGGAGCAGATGTCTATTTGTGGCGAGACAAAGCTATCGGCTTGCCATTATATCTAAAACACTCTGATTCTTCGGGTGGATTTGAATTTGGAGATATCACGGGTGGTAACTACATTGTTTCATCATTTCATAAGGATTATTTATCGACCGAAAACAGCAGGCGATTCATAAAATTACGAACAGGTGAAGCGCAGGAACTTGAGCTGGTTATGACTAGCTATCCTCACGATTTGGCGGAAAATATCTATTCGTTACCGGTAACTGCGTTTGAGCGCGAGACACAGACACTCGTTTCAGATTTAAGTGTCGAATTTGATCAAGGAGGTAAATCAGAAAAGGTCTCTGTCAATTCCGGACGACTTTATATTAATGTAAAACCTGGTGCTTTGAGAGTAAAAGCTACGCGAAGTAACGAGACACTTACATCTCAAGTAGAAATCCCATCTGATTTTAATGCGTTGAGCGATACGGATAAGCAAAATATTTACGATAAACTTACTTTTTATTTTTCTAATCTATCGCACGATACCGTTGACCGTCAAATCATAAAAGTTCTCGATCAAAAAAATCAACCGGTTGCAAATGCCCAGGTGGTTTTCTCTTATAATGACATCTTGCCTTTCTTCTTGAGTGGAAAAATGGCTGGGCAAACAAACAACAATGGTATTATCAATCTGCCAAACGACTTTCAATATGTAGATATTAACGATCTTCCGATTGCTATGTCTGTGGTCAAAAAAATAACACAGTTTAAACTCGGTCTTCTCGGGACCTTATCCCTAAAAGTCAAACGCCCAGATAGCGAAACTATCTATCCGTTTACAGAGCAAGTAAAGGGCGCAGATAAAAATTATGAAATTATTTTAAAAATTCCTGTCCTTTCTGAAAACAGTTCTGCAACCAGCCATTCTATCAATGTGCAGATCGCTGATCTAATAAAATGGGCTAGTGCAAGCGCAGACGACCTTAAGCCATTATATCTTGAGAAGAAAACAGGCAAAAATTGGGAAAGAGTTCAAATTCAGCCATCAATCCAAGAGGAGTCGATTTTAAATGGATTGTATAAAAAGCGTTTCAAATCATACCCTCATCCCGAAAAGGGAATTTATCGAGCGAGGATGGAGGGGAGCGATTACATCAGTGAGGAAAAAGTTTTTGATGATAAAGATGATTTGGGATTCTCGATCAATGGCTGTGTAAATAATGGAAATTACCATAAAGTTGATTATCCGGGAAATATATTCTTTGTTATGGGTTCGGGCGAATACACGGCTTATCAAAATAATGCAGCGCGAAAAAAACTTTTTGATAAAATTGCCGGTGACTTGTTGCTAGCCAAGAATCATTCTGTTGATGTCGGGCCATTGGTGGTAATTTGGACAGGCGATATGATCGGCATCAATGCTTTTATGACCGACCCGGTTGCAACATGCATGGGAGTAAATAATGCAAGACCGATAAAGTTTACAAGCGAGTTTTTAGCTCTTGCCGAGAAGGGAAATATGGACTATATTATCAGCCCGGTCGTTATTCATGAGTATGGGCATCAGGTATATGAAGTTCTGAAGACCCAAAATCCGGATTTTTATAATCGTTGGGTAGATTTGTTTAAAAACATTAAGGGTTCGCAAAATAGTTGTGTGTGGGATCGTCTTAAAGAAGGGAATATTTGGTCAAATTATGTCGGCCTGGGTGGGCATCCAGACGATGACTATGGAGGTACGCTACCAGGACATGAAATGTTTGCCTCGATGTATTCTTCTTATTTTTCAATTAATTTTCATAACCGGCTTTTGTCAACAATAAATAATTATTCATCCGGAGAATGCCAGAACACTCTCGCTTATATGTGGACTTTATTTTCGGAAAATGTTGGGGAGCTTGTGAGTGGAGACAAGATTGCGTTCCAACCTTATGGTGGCGGAGTTAACCGTGCCCGATATTCTTTTTCTCAAATCAAAAGCGGAGCTTGGCGAGCGGATAGGTTTGGTGATCTGGGTTTATCCGGACAGGTTTCTGTAATGTATCAAAAATTTATCGCTCCGCTTGGAAGTAGTACTCGTACGGCGGCAATCGAAGCTAAGCTCGCGATAATAAATAAATTTATTGATCTCAAAACGACAGGACGCCCAAAAGGAAATATTGAGGGCGTTGTGGTTGATAATCAGAACCTCAAAGTTCGTAGAGCTATCGTTAAAATCGGTCAGAAATATGCGGTTACCGATGATTCTGGCAGATTTTCGATAATTGGTATAGCGGAGGGAAGCCAGAATATATCGAGTATTATATTATTTAATACCGGTGGAAGTTATTTAGTTCAAAAACCTGCCGGCAAGAAGATTGTGATTCAAAAAGACAAGACGGTCTTTGTTAATATTAAAGTAGACAAGTAGTATTTGCAAACCGATTCCAGACCTGATATTCAACCAAAAAGTTGAAGTGAAATTAAGGCGTGAAATGCCTGAAATAAGATAGAAAGAGAAAAAGGCCGGCTCCAGCGGAGCCGGCCTTGGTGGACGGTGCGACCGACTCTTCATGGGCCGGTGAACTGGACACGGAAACATAGTGTCCAGATCGCTCGATCTTTATCTGCGGCGAAGATTGCGCTAATCCAGCCCTCGCGGGCCGAACCGGCACTGATTCTATAACCGCTCTCGCTGCGTTCAACCTTGAGACCGGGCGAAGCGAGAACGACAAGGGGTGTATTTCCCTCGAATAATGCCACTCCCTCGGCGGGGTACCATGTCCTGTACCATCCTGCCATCTTGATCTCAAGCTGGCCTGTAACCAGCTCGGATTCCCCGGGATTGGAAGGTGTGCCGACCAAAATCGGGTCGGCATAGTACCCCCGTGCCCGCTCTGTCATTGGCAGCATTCTGCCGACTTGGATCCCGCTCGCCTGTGTCGTAGTTATGAAGCAGGCGAGTACGACAAAAATCATCGCGATTATCTTCATTTCAAACACTTCCTCGTTGGAAGATTACAGGGCAACATCTAGCGCCCTTAGAAATAAGACAGCTCATTTCTAAAAGAACAAGATAAATTACTATACCATAAAAACCCCAAAATATCAACCTGATTATAGCTTTTTGATGGTCTTAACGAAAGCTTTTAAGTCTCAAACTTGTATTTAGAAATGGAACTTGGGCTTGCATTTCAATTTGTGGTATCATATATGCGAGGAGGATAAATGACCGATGATTTAAATGTACAAAAGAAGGACGAAACCCCAATGGGGCCAAGGGAAAATGGTTTTGGTAATCAAATAAGCGATACGCCCCAAAAATCGCCACTCGAGGAAGCAAGCTCAACGCCGGATTCAGCTCCCGAAACGCCGGGTTTGGGTGTTTCTCAAAATCAAGATATAGCTGAACCGCAAGATTCCCCAAGTGACCAAACTCCCTCCGAAGAAACCGCCCAAGCTCCCGACACCGACGAATTTTTAAAAAGTATTCTTGACGAAAAAAATCCTCCTGCCGAACCAGCCCCGAGCGCCGATTCTCAACCGGTTTCTTCGGAGCCGCCAAAGACCGCAGAGACCCCAATCGTTCCGGAACTTCACGATGCGCCCGCACAGAACGATAATTCTATGGGTTTAAATCAGCCCACACCTCCCGAAGCGCCGACCCCTCAAGCTTTAACTCCCGAAACCCCAGCTCCAGGCGATTCTGCCTTGCCGCAACCGCCCGATCTTTCCACACCCGATACCGGTATGGCTCAAGAAGCACCGATAGCACAAAGCCCAAACGAACCACCCCAAGAGCCCAAGATCAAAGATGAAATCGGGAACTTGGACGGAATCGTTTCAAGTCAAAAAGATAACCCAGACAAACCCGCATCAAGTGATATTTTTTCTGCTCCCAAAAATCCCGGGACTCCTAAATCGTCTTCTCTAAAATTAATTCTTTTTGTCGGAGTCGCACTTATTGTTGTTGCTGCCGGCTATATTGGTATCAGCAAGTTATTCTCAAAACCAAGCACAACTACGGATTTGACATCTTTGTCGGGTCAGACATCTGTGGCAGAAATTACCCAAAGTGCTACTGCAGCTATCGCGACACCCGATCAACAAAGAAAAGAGGACTTAAAGACCATCCAGCAGGCGCTTCTTAATTATTACGCTGCTCATGGGCAATACCCAATCGCAGCCGAAATTGTAATGTTGGGCACCTCGGGAAATATTCTGGAAAAGGAGCTGGTCCCGTCATATCTTAATAAAATTCCTGCCGACCCGATAGCCACCAAAAATTACGCCTATAAATCAGACGGCACGACATTCATTCTTTCGGCGGTTTTGGATGACGCGACGGATTCGGAGGGTGTCGTCGAAGGTGGACTGACTCTTTATAAAGTTACAAACTCCACAACCACAACCCAAGCGGCAAGCTCAACTGGCACAACTGATTCGAGTTCAAGCGTAGATAATGCTTCATCTTCTACCTTGCCGACAAGCGCAACAGGCCTTTAAAATACAAGTTACAAAAGGAGCACCATGATCGCATGGATAATTATCGGAATTTTAGTTGTTATTGTTTTGTATTTGATTTTAATTTATAACTCTTTGATTACGCTCAAAACCAGATCAGAAGAGGCGTGGAGCGACATTACGGTTCAGCTAAAGCGCAGATACGATTTGATTCCGAATCTTGTTAACGCGGTTAAGGCCTACGCAAAACACGAGAGAGAACTTTTCGAAAAAGTGACGCAGGCCCGAACCGCCGCCATTTCGGCCAAAGGCATCAAAGATCAGCAAAAGGCCGAAAATCAAATTTCCGAATCGTTAAAATCAATTTTCGCCGTGGCCGAGAATTATCCCAATCTTAAAGCCAACGAAAATTTTCTTAATTTACAAGGAGAGTTAATGGACACGGAAAACAAAATCGAGGCCTCACGAAGATTTTACAATGCGAATGTCCGCGACTTTAACATCAAAATTCAGTCATTTCCCAGCAGTATAATTGCCAATTCGTTTAAATTTACGCAAAAGGATTTGTTCGAGGTTGAGGCCTCCCAAAAAGATGTTATTCAAAATCCACCCAAAGTTGAGGTTTAGATGAAAAAAGTCCTCATTATTTTCGGGATTTTAATTTTGGCTCTAGTTGGTTATTTTACTTATCAGTCATATTCCGGCAAACCCAAGACGCCAAATATTTCGGAAAGTTTTACCGATAAGGGGTTTAGTATTTCCGGGCTTGGAAAGTCAATTGATACCGAGTATGTCAGCGACCCGATGAATTCTGATTTCGGAGTTGCAATTTATCCCAATTCGCAGCCGGCCGCAAATGTGCAATCGGCGGGCAAAGTTGATATCGGAGGTGAAAAGGCCTTAATTGGTACATTTAGGACTTCCGACTCGTTAGCCAAAGTGGTAACATTTTACACAAAACAAATGGGTTCGCAGGCGGTAACGGGGGATGTTGAGTCAAACGGTGTAACTTATAAAATTATCAAAAACCAAAATAACCAAGGCACGGTTATCAGTGTTTACACTCAAGACAATTCAACTTTGTTTATTCTCGTCAAGCCGATTAAGACATAAAATTTTTCTCAAATTAACTCCGGGTCTGATTTTTTTATTTGTATTAGTAAAATGCATAAGTTGACACAACCAACAAGAATTGTATAATTCTTGTTGATACTAAAAAGGGAGAAAAATGAAGACAAAAACAGTCAACATATCTTTGCCAAATAAACTTTTAGAGGAAATTGACCGCAAGGCGAAAGAGGAGTACAAGAGTCGCAGCGAATTAATCAGAGAGGCAGCGCTTCAGTATATTCAGGGCCGAGATAATTGGGAGCTATTTCGAATTGATGCAGCACAGAGAGCCAAAAATTTTGGAATCAAAACCGAAGATGATGTTGAGAAAATGGTTGACTCCACGCGGAAATTTCTTTGAAAATTCTGTTCAAATCTGGTTAAATCAAATAGAAGAGAGAAAATTTATCAATTAAATAATTAGTCAATTCAACAATTATGGCGGAAAATAAAACCTGCAAACAGTGCAAAAAAGAATTTGTCGTCACCGACGATGATCTAGCATTTTATAATAAAATCTCACCAACCTTTGATGGGAAAGTTTTTGAAATTCCCGCGCCAACTTTGTGTCCAGATTGCAGAAACAGGCGGCGGCTCGGTGTACGGAATGTAACAAACCTCTACAAGAGGAAATGCGATCTTTGCGGCAGAGAAATGGTTTCAATGTATTCGCCCGATAAAACCGATCTAAAGGTTTACTGTTCTGATTGTTGGTGGTCTGATAAATGGAGCCATTCTGATTTTGCCCAAGATTATGACCCCAGTAAAAGCTTTATTGAACAAATTACCGAACTAAAACAAAAAGTACCGGCTCCTGCGTTGATGCATGCCGGCGATGAAAACAGTGATTATATAAATCTAGCCAATGACAACAAGAGTTGTTATTTGGTTTTTCTCTCTGGCAGAAATGAAGATACTTATTATGGTTATTGGTCGGAGGATAGCAAAAATTGCTGTGATGTTTCATACAACTCTTTTTGCGAGCTTTGCTACGAAGGAATAAATTTGGGTCGATGCTACAACGCTCACTGGGCTATTATGTGTCGCGATTGCCGCGATTGTTATTTCATCGAGGACTCATCAAATTGCTCTGACTGCATAATGTGTAGCCGACTTGCTCACAAACAATATTGTTATAAAAACAAACAACTTACGAAAGAAGAATACGAAATAATAAAAGCAGAGCTGATAGCCGGGCTCGAAACCAAGCTCGATGAATACAAAAAAGAATTTCACGAAATAGTAATTACTCAACCGAAAAAATACTCGCAAATTTTGAGATCTGAAAATTGTACAGGGGACAATATTTTCGATTCCAAAAATTGTCAACATTGTTTTATGACTTCGATGGCAGAGGACTGCAAATTTTGCTATGACTTAAATCGCGGCAAGGACTCTTATGATATAACCGGTTTTGGTATTCCAATCGAGCTTGTTTACGAATCGCAAAATGTTGGTTTGGGGTCGGGGCGTTGTGCTTTTATTAGCTTTGCTTATCAGCTCGCCGATTCTTATTATAGTGAGCACTGTTATTATTCAAAATATCTATTCGGCTGCGTTGGAGCCAAAAACCACGCTGAATATTGTATTTTGAACAAGCAGTATACAAAAGAAGAATACGAGAAGAAAGTTGCTGAAATAATCACAAACATGATGGCGACCCCACTCCGCCCAGGCTCCGCGGGGCAGGGATGGGGTGAGTTTTTCCCTGCTGGTTTCTCTTCGTTTGGCTACAACGAAACGATGGCAATCGAATATTACCCGATGCCCAAGGAAGAAGCCGAAAAACTCGGTTATTTTTGGTTTGAACAAAATAGCGATATTGAATTTAATGGCGTATCTTACGAACCGTTGCCAATTGAAAAATATAAAAACGATGAAACGGAGAGGCAGAAACTTTTGGGTGGAGTATTAAAATGTATCAAAACTGGTCGTCCATTTAAAATTATGCCTCAAGAGCTTCTATTTTATATCAAAAATAATCTTCCAATTCCAAAAGTGCATTGGGAGCAGAGAATGACCGACCGGCTGAATTTGATCAACCGAAATATACTCTATCATCGTCAGTGTGACTGTGAGCAGGGTGGCCACGATCATGACGGAAAAAAATGCGAGAGAGAATTCGAGACAACCTACTCGCCAAATCAGCCAGAAAAGGTATATTGCGAGAATTGTTACTCGTGGGAAGAAAAATGAATAAAACATGCAAACAGTGTAGCAAAGAGTTCATAGTCGAAGATGACGACCTTGCTTTCTATAAAAAAATCTCCCCGACTTTTGCAGGCAAGACTTTTGAGATTCCAGCGCCGACTTTGTGTCCTAAATGCCGGCTGATACGAAGAATGATTTGGCGAAATGAAAGAAGGCTCTACAAAGCGAACTGTAATTTATGCAAGAAAGATATTGTCTCGGTTTATTCTCCTAATAAAAAATTTAAAATATTGTGCCGGGATTGCTTTTGGTCTGATAAATGGGATCAGTTTCAATATGTGCTTGATTACGATCTAGAAAAACCTTTCTTCGAGCAATTTAAAACTCTGATGAAAAGTTCCTACTTGGTTAATTTATATTCGACCAATTGTGAAAATAGTGAGTTTGTAAATCAAGAGATGAATTCTAAGGACTGCTATTTGTGCACCGGAGGGAATGATAATATCGAATGCTACTATTTAGAGAGCTGTATTCACGATACGAACTGTGTTGATTGCTACGGTGTCGGTTTTTCCGAGAAAGTTTCAAATAGCGAATTTTGCACGGTCTGCTTTTCCAGTCAATATCTTTTCAATTGCCACATGTGCCATAACTGTGTTTTATGCGATGATTGCACGGGCTGCGACCACTGTTTTGGATCAAAAAATTTACGATACCAAAAATATCATTTTTTTAATGAGCCATTGTCGAAGGATGAGTATTTCAGTAGGGTCGGCGAATGCTTAAAGAATCCCGAACAACTTGAGAAGAATAAGCAAAGATTTTCCGAGCACAAATTAAAATATCCTTACAAATATATGCTGACTATATCCTCCACCGACGATTGTAGTGGGGATGTTTTGATGAACTGTAAAAATACTGCGAAAAGTTACTACTGCTATAAAACAGAAAATACAAAATATTCTTACATTCTCGACTCAATGAAGGATGTCATGGATATTTTATCAACTGGTACTGGGGAGCTTTGTTTTGACTGTGCCTCTTCGAGTAATATCTATGGATCATGTTTTATTGACGCTTGCGAGAAAGTGAGAAATTCATATTACTCTTTTAACTGCACTAATTGTCACAATTTATTTGGTTGTGTAAGTTTAAATCATAAGGAATATTGCATACTAAATAAACAATATTCCAAAGAAGAATATGAGCGACGAGTAGGGCAAATTATCAATCATATGCAAGAAACAGGTGAGTGGGGTGAATTCCTGCCGATCTCAAATTCACCCTTTTGTTTTAACGAGACAAACGCAAAAGAGCATTTCAACCTTGATTGCTCTGAGGCGAAACGAATCGGATCTTGCTGGCTGGACAAAGATTTCTCATCGAAATACTCAGGACCGATTTATACCCCTAAGGCACTCTCTAATTACCTGATAGGGGAAAATCCTCAAGCAGAAAATGAAATCGCAAAGTGCTTGCAAGGGGTTTTAAAATGTAAGGTCACGGGACAATATTTTAAGATTATTCCGCAAGAATTAGTAGCTTGTATTAAGCAGAGAATTGAACTTCCCACAGAACACCCCGACCAACGCCACAAGGAACGTCTTGCAAAATTTAACAAGATGAATCTGTATAGTCGGCAATGTATGTGCGAAGAAACAAAGCATGGGCATAACGGACGATGCAAGGTAGAATTTGAAACCACCTACGCCCCGGATCGGCCCGAGCGGGTTTATTGCGAAAGTTGTTATCAAAAGGCGGTGATATGAAAAAAATTTGTAAGTAGAATGAAAAAATCCCCCGCAAGTGAGGTATATAAACCTCGTGCCGAGGATCTCTGGTACAATAATATCATAATAGAATAAAATCTTCTATGCAGATAGACATCAAAAAATTCAAGCGAATAAAAAAAAGAAGCAGTCGAGTTTTATCTTGAAATTGCGTCGCAAATAAAAAAATCCTCCATATCGGAAATCTAGAGGAGGATTAATTGGCACTTGTCTGCGGTTTATGTTTTAACCGCGAGAGGACTAAAGCCCTCACAAGCACCATCTACATTATGGCAGAAAATAATGCAAAGTCAATAAGATAAAGGTTTACGGTGGATAAACAAGAAGCAAAAAAAAGAATCGAGGTTCTAAAAAAAGAAATCGATGAAAATCGGTATCTTTATCATGTGCAGGATAAACCGCGCGTTTCGGATGCGGTTGATGATTCGCTCAAGCACGAGCTGGCAAAATTAGAGGAGCAATTTCCGGAGCTGGTAACTGATGATTCGCCGACGCAGCGCGTCGGCGGCAAACCGCTTGATAAATTTGTCAAAGTTAGGCACTCAACACCGATGATTTCTTTAAATGATGTTTTTTCGTTTGATGAACTAAAAGCGTGGGAAGCTCGCCTTATTAAATTAGCCGGTGAGAAAAAAATTCGCGAATCAGGTTTCTACTGCGAATTAAAAATGGATGGATTGGCGGTAGCGCTGATTTACACAAACGGCACATTCACGCTTGGCGCAACACGCGGCGACGGACAGGTGGGGGAGGATGTAACAAATAATTTAAAAACGATAGAATCGATTCCGCTCGGTATAAAAATTAAAAATCAAAAATCCGCCGAGGAGAGTCCAGCCCTCTGGACGGCGTCAAATATCAAAATTGAGGAAGCGGAATTACCAGATGAATTCGAAATTAGGGGTGAGATTTATTTGTCAAAAAATGATTTTGAAAAATTAAATGAAGAGCAGAAAAAAAAGGGTGGGCAAATTTATGCGAACCCCCGCAACATTGCCGCGGGTTCAATTCGCCAGCTTGACCCAAGTATTGCCGCATCACGAAATCTAAAATTTATGTCTTATCAAGTTGCCACAGAAATCGGATTAAAAAACCATTCCGAAGAGCACGAGCTAGTGGAGAAGTTAGGTTTTCAAGCAAACACGAACAATAATAAATTATGTAAAACAATCGAAGAAGTTAATGGATTTTTCGTTCATTGGAATAAACACCGAGAGGGACTTCCATATCAAATCGACGGACTGGTTATTGGAATAAATGACCGGAAGCTTTTTAAGTCGCTCGGAATTGTCGGCAAAGCACCCAGAGCACAAATTGCATTTAAATTTGCCGCCGAAGAAGCGACAAGCGTTGTAAAAAATATTATTGTTCAAGTTGGCCGAACGGGAAAATTAACACCCGTGGCAATTCTGGAACCGACCGTCGTTGCCGGCTCGACCGTTTCTCGTGCCACGCTTCATAACGAGGACGAAATAAATCGCAAGGATATTAAAATCGGCGACACGGTTATTATCCGTAAAGCGGGCGATGTAATTCCCGAAGTTAAGGAAGTGATTAAAAGAATGCGATCAGGCAAAGAGAAAAAATTTTCGATGCCAAAGTCGTGTCCGGTTTGCGGAGGTGAAATTGTTAAAAGAGAAGGCGAAGTTGATTCGTATTGCAAAAACAAAAATTGCGCTATTGTCGAAATGCGCCAAATCGGACACTTTGTCTCGAAAGGGGCATTCGAGATTGATGGGCTTGGGCCAAAAATTATCGAACATTTAATTACCGAAGGTCTTATTAAAGACGCATCGGATATTTTTGATCTTAAAGTGGGGGATTTGGAACCGCTCGAGCGATTTGGCGAAAAATCAGCGCAAAATATAATCTTGGCAATTGACGAGAAGAGGGAAGTCGAACTCGACCGATTTATTTATTCGCTTGGAATTCGCCATGTCGGATCAACGATGGCAATGGACATCGCCAAGCAATTCGGAAATATAAATGACTTTCTCTCGGCCAAAGAAGGGGACTTTAATAAAATGTATGGGGTGGGGGACAAGGTTGCGCAAAGCATTATCGAATATATAGGCGATGAGAAAAGTCAAAACTTTATAAAACGATTGATTGAGTTTGGCGTAAAAGTCAAAAATTACCACTCCCCTGTTTTGAAAAATAAATTAAGCGGAAAAACATTTATTGTTACTGGAACGCTTACGAGCATGACACGCGAGGAAGCACACAAAAAAATCATTCAATTTGGCGGCGAAGTTTCCGCTTCCATTTCCCAAAATACAAATTATTTGATTGTAGGCGATGAGCCGGGCTCAAAGCTCGACAAGGCAAAACGGTTAGGTGTCAAAATCATCAGTGAAAAAGAATTTTTTGAAATATTGAAGTAGGCCATTTTTTGACAGTACTGATTTTTATATTAACTCCGATATTGTATCCGATATCAACTCAATACTACTCCAATATCGCGTTCTCTGTGCGATCGCACATATAGTGCGATAAATTAGTTCTTCGTCCGTTTGTTGACTTTAATTAATTAAATCTAAGTTTTAATCTGAATTTAAAGAACAAAATTAGTCCAAACGGAAAAGACGCATTAGCTTCTCTTGTTGTGGGAGGTGGTCCGTGTTCAAATATGCTACGAATGGCGCAACACCGATGTTTTGACAGAGCACCGCGATTTCCTCTTGGCATTCGTAGGGATAAACCCACAAGCTTTTTTGAATTTGGTAAAAATTAAATTCTATAAGTTTTCTTCGCAAATAATTTCTTCGTCCCTTATATTTTTCGGGTATATCATAACAAACCAAATGCCAATTTCCGTCCCAACTGTCCTTCGGTTCAATTGTGATTTCTTCTACTTCGATTTGTTTTAATAGTCGCTCACCTTTCTTGGTCAATCTGATTTCTTCACCGGACAAATATATTGCTTTATCATTATAAAGTTTTTTAATTGTCTTTTTGTATCTATATCTCTTGTCTTTATTCAACGGCTTCAATATTTGCAACAAATTTGGAGCAAGAATAATTGCTCCAGTAGCAAATGTTATGAGTCCAATCGTCTTAAGAATATCTTTTTGATTTTGCGAAATTGTCATTAATTTAATTTTACACTGTTTTAGTTAATATCGCACTTTATGTGCGATCGCATATAAAGTGCGATAAATTGATGTTGTGATTCAGAAGTGTTCGTATTGATTATGTTGTATCTTTTTTGCTAAAATTTAAAAAACTGCCGTCAAGAGACCGAATTTTGCCCTTCGTTTGGTGTCAACATAAAAAATATTTTTGGTTCACAAAGGACGAAGGCCCGGCCGCATCGCAGCGGCCGGGCCCCAGTAGAGTCGGATCACCTCCCGCAACCTCGGCGAGGTTGTATTTGGATGCAATAGCTACTACGGTTGACCGCGCGACATGTCTGAGCGAAGAGAGTTATGTCTCTTAGTATTGCATCTGTAAGTCGCGCCGAAAACACAGCCATAGTATTACTTCCGAGCGGGGATGTGAAACAACTATTTTAAATTTAATACTTTTTTGCATCGCTTATTAAAGTAAAATTTTAGCAGAACAAACGCATTGCGTTTTGTCGGGTAAATGGTAAGATTAAGTCGAGGTAAAAATGTTGAAAAGAGACGATGTTTTGCAAGTAGCGAAACTGGCGCGTTTGGAATTGTCTGACGCGCAGGTTAAAAAATTCTCCGAACAATTAAACAGTGTTTTTGAATTGTTTAAAAAAATTGAAAAAGTTGAACTTGATAATGTTGAAGAGACCTCACAAGTAACTGGCTTAAGAAATGTTTTTAAAAAAGATGAAATTAAATGCGACGAGCAGGCGACAACTTGCAGTACAGACAATCTTTTGTCAAATATCCCCTATCGTGAAGAAAATAAAATTATTGTGCCGAGAATTATCGAGGAAAGGTAATGGAATTATTAACATTTTCAATTTCAGAGGTCTCGAAAATGCTTGCGGAGAAGAAAATAACTTCGCAGGAATTAACGGAATCGATTTTTGAGCGCATCAAAAAAGTGGAGCCAAAAATCTCGGCATTTGTTACACTTTTAAAAAAATCAGCATTAAAACAGGCCAAGGACTCTGATCAAAGAAGGTCAGATGGAAAAATCTTAAGCAAACTCGACGGTATTCCGATTGCGCTTAAAGATCTGCTTTGCACTAAAGGAGTCGAGACAACCGCTTCGTCAAATATCTTAAAGGGCTTTGTTCCGCCATATAACGCCACGGTCGTGAATTTACTTGAGCAAGCCGGTGCAGTTATTGTGGGAAAAACAAATTTGGATGCATTTGCACACGGTTCATCGACCGAAAACTCTGACTTTAAAACAACCAAAAACCCATGGGATACAAGCAGAGTTCCAGGTGGATCGTCCGGCGGTTCGGCCGCCGCAGTAGCGGCGGATGAATGTTTGGGTGCGATCGGAACAGACACGGGCGGATCAATTCGCCAGCCAGCCAGTTTATGTTCGGTTGTAGGACTTAAGCCAACATACGGTCGTGTATCTAGATACGGCGTTATTGCTATGGCCTCAAGTTTAGATGTTGTTGGCCCGATTGCCAAGACGACCGAAGATGCGGCGTTAATTCTGGAAATAATTGCCGGACACGATAAACTTGATGCAACAACGCTTAATGTGCCTGTGCCAAAATACTCAGAAAATTTGGATAAAGATATTAAAGGTCTAAAAATCGGGATTCCGAAAGAATATTTCGCAACTGGTATGGACGAAGATGTCGAAAAAGTTATTAGAGATACGATCGAAAAGATGAAAAAGATGGGAGCTGAAATTTACGAGATTTCACTTCCCCATAGCGATTATGCTTTGGCGACTTATTATATTTTGCAGCCGGCAGAGGTAAGCTCGAATTTATCGCGATATGACGGAATTAAATATGGTTTTTCGACGCTCCGAGACAATAAAAATCAAGCGTTAGAGGATGTTTATTTCAAATCCAGGGGAGAAGGGTTTGGGGCGGAGGCCAAAAGACGCATTATGCTTGGCACTTATGTTTTGTCTGCCGGATATTACGACGCCTATTACCGAAAAGCGCTGAAATTGCGTACTTTGGTAAAGAATGATTTTGAAAGGGTCTTTGACAAATCGGCGAATGGCGTTGATGTGATCGTAACACCGGTCTCGCCTACCCCGGCTTTTAAAATTGGAGAAAAATCAGACGACCCGGTCAAAATGTATTTAAGCGATATTTATACGGTACCAATCAATCCCGCAGGAGTTCCGGCAATTTCAACACCGGTCGGTTTCGTTTCTCGCGATGGTAAAAAATTGCCAGTCGGTCTTCAAATTATCGGCCCAGTCCTGGGTGAGCAAATTATTTTAAATGTTTCACACCAGCTTGAGCAAAATTTATCAATTAAAGACAAACCGGAATTATGATGGCTAAATTTCAAAAACCAAATAACGATTCATCAAATCCTCTATCAATGTTTGAGCGATTGATCGGTTCTTGGATTGACAAGCTTTTTTCAAAAAATAATTTTGCAGTTTTTTCTAAAGGTGAAATAAATAAAAGATGGGGCGAGATTGAAAAAATGGATCCGCAGCTTGCCGTGATTGAAGCCGATAAATTGGTTGATACGGTTTTAAAAAGAGCTGGATTAAAAGGAGAGTCAATGGCGGAGCGATTACGCAAGACCGAAAGCCAAATCCCCCACTTTGTTTATCAGGACATGTGGGATGCGCACAAATTAAGGAATCGTTTGGTTCACGAAGTGGATCATTCGGCGAATCATTACGAATCACAACAAGCGGTTTGGAAAATGAAAAAATATTTGCTAACACTCGGAGTTTTTAAAAATGAATGAATTTACCACAATGGATTCGACGCAGCTCACCACGAGAATCGGGCTTGAAATTCATGTTCAGCTTAATACAAAAAGCAAAATGTTTTGTGGTTGCTCTAATGATGCCGAAGACATGAAGCCAAACACAATTTTGTGTCCGATATGCTTTGGCATGCCAGGGACCCTGCCCGTGCCGAATCGCGAGGCAGTTGAAAAAACCGTGAGAATTGGTCTTGCCTTAAATTCAAAAATTGCCAAATTTTCGAAATTTGATCGCAAACACTATTTTTACCCTGACCTTCCGAAGGGCTATCAGATTAGCCAATACGACATGCCATTTTGTATTGGTGGGGAATCAACTGTAGCAGGGGAAACGATCCGATTTAACCGCGTGCATCTCGAAGAAGATGCGGGCAAACTTTTGCACCTAAAAGGCGTAAATTATTCGATTGTAGATTTAAATCGTGCCGGGACACCGCTAGCCGAAATGGTTACAGAGCCGGATATTACGAGTCCCGAGATGGCACGAGAGTTTTTGAAGGAATTAAGGGATCTTTTAAGATCAATTGGGGTTAGCGATGCTGATATGGAGAAAGGGCAGATGAGATGCGATGCGAATATCTCGATAACTCGAAATTCAAAAACCAGCGACCAGCGACTAGTAACTAGCAATCCAGCCGCAATGTCAGTAATTGTGGAGATTAAAAATCTCAATTCATTTAAATTTGTCGAAAAAGCGCTTAGCTACGAAGAAAAACGGCTCACAGAGGACTTTGAAAATTGGCCGATCAAAGTAACCAAGGTAACTCGTGGTTTTGATTCAAATTCGGGCAAGACATATGTGCTTCGCGAAAAAGAAGAAGCCAAGGACTACCGATATTTTCCGGAACCGGACATTCCGCCGATTTATTTGCATGAAGAATTTAATATCGAAGAGATTAAAAAGTCCCTGCCGGTTTTGCCAGCACAAATTAAAGAAAAATTAATTGAGTTTGGTGTTAATCCAGATGACACATTAGTTTTATTAAAAGACCAGAAACTGCTAAAATCGATTCTTGAATTAATTGAAAAAAAACCAGACAGGGTCGCCAAAATATCAAAAGTTATTTTAAATTTAGTATCAGCTCGGAAACTAAATATTAGACAACTTATTGATTTGGATGAAACTATTGAAACCAATCAAGTCCCATCAAATATCGTAAGGCAAATCGTTGACGATATTTCCTCCGAAGATCAAATGCCATCCAATATTTATCTTGGAAAATTTAAAAATACCGGTGAGGGTTTATCGGACATACTGGCAATGATTCTTAAGGACAACCAAGATGCGGTTGATAAATATAAGTCGGGCAAAACACAGGTTCTGGGGTTTTTGGTTGGGCAAGTGATGAAATCAACTCAAGGAAAATTTGATCCGAATCAAATCAGAAAAGAAATTATTGAGAAAATAAATCTCGCTTAATTTTGATTTTAAAAAATTTTTGCGAGGAAAGGATTTAGATGGCGGAAGAAGAAAAAATAAAAAAACCTTCCAGGAAAGTCCGATTAGCGAGGGAGTTTAATAGTCAATTCATCCAAACATTTTCGACACTTTTGACATCGGCTTTTGGTTTGGTTGCGGCTTTTGCATGGAATGATTTGGTTAAAGCGGCAATTGATCGTTATATTTCTTCTGGACAAGGTATGATTTCCAGATTGATTTACGCTCTTTTGGTAACGATCTTGGCGGTTTTGGTTTCATACCAGCTTGGAAAGATTGCAGCACTGTATAAAATTGAAGAAGAGGACTCAAAAGATAAAGAAGAGGACTAGGCCAATTGATTAAGCAAATTTTTTTTAAAAATGCTACAATAAAAGTTGAAAAAGGGGATTTTAAAGGAGATTTATGAATGTACAAAATAGGCCTCTGATTGTTTTTCTCGTAATCTTGAGTTTTTTGACGGGAATCATTGGGGGGATCGGGGGAATAGCTTTGGTAGCAAGTTCTAAAACGCTTCAAAAAAGTGTCGGCATAAAGACCGATTCCGGCATAGCTTTTCCGGCACAAGAAAAAGTTGAAAGCATTTCAGTCAAAGAGGACTCCGCTGTTGTCAGTTCTGTAAAAAAGGTCTCGCCGGCCGTTGTCAGCGTTGTTTTTACCAAAGATATTCAAGTGATCAATCCTTTTGGATCCCAATTTGGAATGCCGGATCAGTCGGTTCAGCAGCAACAGGGCGGAGGAAGCGGATTTATTTTGACTTCAGAAGGACTGATTGCAACCAACAAACATGTGGCTGATGTTGACGGAGCGAAATACACCGTTATTACCCAAGAAGGAAAAAAATATGATGCGACGGTTTTAGCTAAAGATCCAAGCAGTGATTTTGCCATTTTAAAAATTGATGCCAAGGGTTTACCGGTTGTAGAATTTGGCGATTCGGACAATCTTGATATTGGGCAAAGAGTGATTGCTATCGGAAACGCGCTCGGTGAATTTCAAAACACCGTAACTGTCGGGGTGCTATCCGGAAAGGAAAGAACCTTGACGGCAACCGATTCATCCGGTGGACAATCAGAACCACTCGAAGGACTTTTGCAAACCGATGCGGCAATTAACGAAGGCAATTCCGGCGGACCACTTCTAAATTTAAAAGGTCAGGTTATCGGAATTAATACGGCGACTGCGGCAAAGGGTCAGGCCGAGGGCTTGGGTTTTGCAATTCCGATCAATTCTCTTAAGTCGGCGGTTGATTCAATTAAGAAAACCGGAAAAATAGTCAGACCATATCTTGGAGTCAGATATGTAGTGGTTGACAGTAAAATTTCGGCAATCAAAGGAATGAAAAACGATAGTGGAATTCTGATAGTGGGAGGTACGAATCAGCCGGCTATTGTTATCGGCTCTCCGGCCGACAAAGCTGGGCTAAAAGAAGGGGATGTGATTCTAAAAGTTAACAATGATGATGTCGGCAAAGACAAGTCGCTTGTTGGAGTGTTGACTAAATATCAACCAAACGACGAAGTAACATTGCATATCCTAAGAGATGGGAAAGAGATGGATGTAAAGGCCCGACTGGGAGAAATGCCTTCGTAGAAAAATTTAGTTTTCCGTGAGAAGATAATTGAGGGGAAAATGAGAAAAGAAGTTAACGCAGTTACTATCGGAATTTTATCTATTTTAATTGTGGGGGGGATGGCCTCTCTTGCTTTGAAGTATAAAATCTTTGCCGATTCGGAAACGATGGGGCTTAATCCGAATATAAAATTAAGCCAGATCTCCACTTTCGTAAATCCGGATATCAAAAATGGCTCCGTTGATGCTAATGTTGGCGATAAAAAACCAATTGGCACTGTCGAAATAAATGTTCCGAGGAATGAATCGAAAAGCTTTTCGGTACTTTTGGAAAATCAATCTGCAAGTTCTATCAATGATTTAACTTTAAAGAAAAGTGATTTAACTGGAGTTGGCGCGCAAAGTAGCTCAAAGATTTCGCAAAATTTAATTGATGATCGTGTCGTGCATAAGTGGACACAAAAAACAATTAATTGGTATACGGACAAGCCAAGCGATGACAATAATAATGTAAATGTTGATGAGCTTTTAGTTAAAAATGATAAAACAGATTTTTTCTCAACGAAAATTGGAACTTCGGTTAATAGCTTGTTAACAAGTGGTGGGTCTGTTCAGGGTTTTTTCTCTAGCCCAAACGGATCGGCAGAAAAAATTCAGACATCCGTTGCACAAGCTCAAAGCAAAAAATTCTTTTTTACACTGGAACCCTCCGCGGCTGATGCCGGACAATATCAGGCCCCAGTATCTTTTGTTGACAAGGACAAAAACACAATCATCGCGCAGTTTAATTTAAAGGTTAATATTTTAGATATTGATTTGGTAAAGCCAAGTCAAGCCAAAACACCACTAAATTATGGATGTTTCACCAATGATAGAATTTCTATCGGCAAAGACCCTTCTGCGAGAAGTGATACTTATATCAGTAAGGACCTTTTTGAAAAAAGGCTTAAAATCATTAAAAATCAAGGTTGTGAATCGCTAATATTAAGATTTGGTCCTGATGCGGATAATTTAGCTGCGCTAGAGCTGATTTCAAATTATGGTTTTGCTGGTCCGGTTATTTTGAATTATTACTATCCTGATGATTCGATCAATAAATATAGACAAGACCCGATTGCATCAAGCGACTCCCAAGCTGCTTTTAAAAATATAGTTAATCAGATTCAAAATGACAAGAAAATATCCATACCAATTATGTTCTATGGATACGATGAACCGAACAGTGATACGGAATATCCGTTAGCAGTTACAAGAACGAATAATATTATCAAAATTGTCAAAGAAGTTCTCGGAAGCAATCTTTCAAAAAGTAATGCAAAAGCTAATGTAACTATGGCTTCGCAACCGAAAATCGCCGATCAATTAACACAGGAAAATTTCGGTTTTAAGATGGATATGACAATCGAAGATTATTCGAAACCCGGTTTCTTAAAAAGAGTTGATAATTTTAATTCGGGGTCGCTCACTCCTCTGTCAGGCCAAAGCTATTATTTTCAAGGTTGGCAAGCGCTGCCTTTGACGGATCGTTATTTGGGAGGACTTGCACTAATAAAATCAGGTTATCGCGGCGCTTTTATGAATGTAATTTACGGCTACCAAAATGCTAATGTTAGACCGATTTACGACGACAGTCAAATCACAACTTGGCAAGCGCAATTTCTTACTTATTATCCTGCAAGTGACGGATTTATCCCAACCTTAGAATCCGAGGGTTTGCGTGAAGGGAATTTGGACTTAAAGTATTACCTGACTTATTTGGATCGAAAAGAGAAAATTCAGTCCCAGTGCCCAGAAGTTGCTTCGCAATTTTCTTCACTTGAACAGTCAATTCAAAGCCAAATGAATAAATATACTATAGACACGAATCAATATACGGTTCCTGCTAATTTGAGTCCGGCGGATTTTGATAAAACCAGATCTCTTCTTGAGCAATATGTGATCGATTTTAACTCAAGATGTGTTACGAGAAAGGTAGATATTACCTCGGGATTTTCGGTCATAGGGGCTGACGGAAGCGCGCCCAGCCAAGCGGTTGTTCAAGGGGATATGACTGGCCTTGCATTTGAAGGAGACAAAGTTAATTTAAGTGGCAAAAAAGGTGATTGGACAAAAACATCAAGTGGACAATTTGAATTAAATCCGGGACAGGCCTATTATCTTTTTGAACCGTTAAATTCGGGCGCGAAACAAGTCCAATTTAGCGTTGATCCGACCTCAACTCTTTCAAGACCACTGACTTTAGGGTGGAATTTACTCTGGTCACCATACAACACGGTTCTAGGCCAAATCAATACGGTTATTACGAATCCGTCAAAAACATGCAAAAAAATCGTTAATTTACAGGCCCTAACCACTCTCAAAGCTGCTTCAAATGGTGACTATGCTTCGAGATTGGTTTATGTTATTACAAACGACAAGGCGCAGTTGGCGAAAGATGCATTCAAAATTTTAGGTTATTCAATTACGCAGTCAACATACCCATACATCGAAAAAATTCCCGCCAATACAGCATTTTGGTATTATATTTTTCAAACTCCAAATGCCGACGACGCTGCTTTTAACAATATTACTTGTCAATAGAAAAAATCGCATAGCGGTCATATCCGCCGAGATCTTTTAGAACCTTGGTTTTAAGGTTCTTTTTAGTTGCCATTTTTATAATGGAATTTTTTTGTTTATACCCGATTTCCAGGATTGCTTGGCCATTTTTAGATAATTTTTCCGGTAAATTTTCGATTAATTTAGCAATAAGTTCAAGGCCATCCTTGCCACCATTTAGAGCCAATGCCGGCTCGAAGGGTAGTTTTTTTGTTTCTTCTGGTGATAAATATGGAAGATTGGCAATAATTAGGTCAAATTTTTTTGGTAATTTTGGATTTGAAAAAAGATCGGACTTCAGGAACTTTATTTTGTTTTCTACATTGTGAAATCGAGCATTTTGCTTAGCAATTTGCAGCGCCTTTGGTGAGATGTCAGATGCAAAGGGTTGAATTACGAATTTAGAATTATGAATGATAGGATTGCCAGAGCAATCCTTTATAATTGAAATTATTATATTTCCTGATCCAGTTCCGATATCCAGAATGTTAAATCCTGTATTTATTCGTAATTCACCCGCCTGCATTCGCTGGCGCGAAGCAGCTGCGGGCAGGTAATTCGTAATTCTAGATTCTATAAATCTTGTAGCAATTTCTATGATTTTTTCCGTTTCCGGGCGGGGGATTAAGACCGAATCATTGGCTGTAAATTCACGATCGTGAAATGAGCACTTTCCTAGCACATATTGGATTGGAATGCCCGACAGAACTTCTTTCTCAATTTGCTTGAATTTCTTTAAATTATCTGCAGATAATTTAATTTTATCTTTGTCTAAAAACAATTTTTCGGGTGTAATTTTTAATAAATCACAAATCAATTTTTCTGTGATATTGCTCGGGAGATGAGAGTCATTAATTAGTCGAGAGATATTCTTCAAGCTTGTTCTTTCTGTCAATATCTTGTAACTCGCTGATGACCGGATCTAAATTTCCATCCAGTATCTTTTGCATATTATTCCAAGACCTTGGAATGCGGTGGTCGGTTATTCTGTCTTGCGGATAATTATAAGTTCGTATTTTTTCACTTCGATCTCCGGTTTTAACCATCGAAAGCCGTTTCTCACTATTTTCTTTTAATTTTTCATCCTGATCTGCTTGCCAAATTTTAGCTCGCAAAATCCCCATTGCTTTTTCTTTGTTTTTTAACTGCGATCTTTCGTCCTGGCAGGTTACGACAATATTGGTAGGCAGATGAGTGATTCGAACGGCCGAATCGGTTGTATTAACGGACTGGCCGCCATGTCCTCCGGCGCGATAAACATCAATTTTTAAGTCCTCACTTTTAATCTCAACCAATTTTCCTTCAATTTCGGGCAAAACAACGACGGTTGCCGCGGAGGTGTGAATTCGTCCTTGTTTTTCTGTTTTCGGGACTCGTTGTACTCGATGAACTCCCGCCTCATATTTCATTGATCCGTACACATTTTGGCCCGAAATTGTGGCTAAAAATTCTTTAAGTCCGCCGATATTATTATCTTTTTTGTCGTTAATAGCTATTTTCCAACCATTTTTCTCGGCAAATTTTAAATACATTCGCGCAAGCTCTGCTGCAAATAATTCTGCTTCTTCCCCACCGGTTCCGGCTCTAATCTCTAAAATTGCGTTTTTTGCATCTCCCTCTTCCGGTTTAACAATTTCTCCTTCCAGTTTTTTTATTTCATCGCGAATTAACTCGGAAAATTCCGGGTCGCTTGATTGCTTGAGCATTTCGATGTTTTTTTTGAGTTCTTCTATTTTATCCATTGCATTTATCTTAACAAAAAATTATGAATTGATTCAATTTTAATTCATAAATAGTTTAATGAGTTGCGAATTATTTCTTAGTATCTTGATCTGTTTTTGCTTCGTCTTTTGACTTCTTCTGGCTTTCTTGTTGCAGCTTGACATCTTGTTTTAGGGACTCTGACTTTTTAAGCCGAGCCATAAAACGGTCAACTCTTCCTGCGGTGTCAACCAGTTTTTTGTTGCCGGTATATAACGGGTGGCAATTTGAACAAATCTCAACTTGGATATTGTCGTTGGTTGAGCCAATTTCAAATTCAGCGCCACACGAGCACTTTACTTTCGCATTGTTGTAATATTTGGGATGGATATTTTGTTTCATTATTTTTCCTTTTATCTGACGAAATGATGGTACCATATCTTAATTTGTTTTTCAAGAATTCATTGCGTAATTTGGGTGTAAACAGATTGACAGCCATGTAATAATCTGCTATCATTTTGTTCTAAGAACCTTGAAAATTATTCTTGAAGCCCCAGTGGTTATCTTTTTCTTGTCATTGCGAAGAGCTCCGCCAGCCGGCGGAGCGATGTGGCAATCTAAGATGGTCAGCGGGGCTTCAAGAATCCTGAACCCACCACCTTGAAAGAAGGAGTGGGCAGGCAATAAAAGGAGGTGCTGACCGTGGGTGACACCACGCTCGGCGAAGCGCTCCGGCAGATAGCTGGACCGCTGAAAGATCTGCACGAGAAGCTGTCTGGTGAGGAAGGGCTTGTGTGGCTGGAGAAGCTGAAGAAGTTTCTTCGCAAGGAGAACCCCTGGGCCGAGGTGCAGAAGGTGGTTGTGGCTTTGCTCAAGTTCGTCAAGACGGTCGAGCTGCCGGCGGTCGGGGCATTCAAGCCCGAAGATCACTTCAAGGTCACTCCCGAGCGGGAACGCAAGACCGCCAAGGTGGTCATCGGCTATGTCAGCGATAATGTCAAGGCGCTCATCAAGGGCAGGTTGGAGCCGGAAGAGGCACAGGCCACTATCCGTATTCACGAACTCTGCCAGGCGTCCGTAGACGACCCGATTCTGGCCGAGCTAGGTGAGAATGTCAAGACGGGGCTCAATCGGATGTTCCAGATAATAGAGGAGCAAGGCCGTGGCCAAGAGGGCGACCTTCTGGTTGACGGCCGTGCCAACATCTTCTACATCGAGGGTACCGATTGGGCGGTCCTCTGCGACTGGCGCGCCGGCCCGCGGCTGGAACCTCTACGCCAGTCCGGTCTCTTCTCCGCGCAGTTGGAGCGCTGTCTACCGGGTCTTCTCCCGCTGATTCTCTGGTATTTTGGGGCTTTGTGCCCCCTGTATCCGAGCCCCCCTTGTCCCTGTGACCCTTTGAAATCCCGCCTTTGGCGGGAAAGTAGAAGGGTCACTTTTCTGTTAAAATAAAAATGAAGTTTGTGAAAGGCAACGGCTAGCCTTCGACCTTGCTCGGGCCAGGCGGCTTTTGCCCACAACTTTAGATTTTTGTTACAGAGAGTTGCTTTGGGTACGCCTTGAGCGAGAATGGTTGCAAAAATCTCAAAAAATGAAGAGAATCGGTGCTTCCCATCAAGAGATTTTAGATCTCAATTAATATTCAGCGGAGCGATGTTGTATTTTGCCCGCAGTGATTATGAACGGCGGGTGGCACAAACTTGGGCGGTCAACTGCAACTGGAACGCCGACAACGGCTGGAACCTCAACGCCAATCCGATCTCTAATCCGAACAGTTGGAACGCTGACAACCAGGTCTTCTCCCACGACTCACTTCTTTTCTTCCGCTTCGGCGGAAGTTTTTGAAATGATTTTCTTTCTCCAACCACCAGTCATTCTCCCGATATTTTCTATTTCTTTGCCGATCTGGACAAATTGATTATTTGGAATAAGCTTTAGTTCCCAACAGTATTGAATAAAAAAACGCAAAGAATCAATATATGACAAAGCGTCTTCGAGCAAGTGCACTTTTTTATTCAGAGGCGAGAATGAAGTTTTTTGAGCAATATCTAAAAGATCAATAAAAAGAGAATCAATTTTGTGTCCCAAACCAAAGCGTTCACACTTTGGCATATTGCGCTGAATTTGAATCCAGCTTTTATAAGCATTTTTGATATGTTCAATGATAGGTAAAGTGGGGTTATCGTGAAAAGAATTATTAGTCATAAATTTGAAGAAATAATCTCAATTAATAATTTGTTTTTAGCATGGCAGGAATTTGCTGAAAATAAAAGGAAACGAGCTGATGTACGGGCGTTTTCGCATAATTTGATGGGTAATGTTCTTGCTCTCCATCAGGATCTTAGCAATTTTAGATATCATCATGCAGATTACGAGGAATTTTATATTACCGATCCGAAGCCAAGAGTTATTCACAAAGCAACAGTGCGGGATCGTCTGCTGCATCGTGCGATTTATCGGGTTCTCTATCCACTATTTAATTCAACATTTGTCTTTGATAGTTATTCCTGCCGGAAGGAAAAAGGAACGCACAAAGCGTTTAAACGGCTGGTTAAAATTGCGAGACAGCAAAGTAAAAATTACTCTGGTTCTTGTTGGGCGTTAAAGTGCGATGTAAAAAAGTTTTTTCATAGCATTGACCATCAGGTTTTGGTTAATCTCTTGTCGCAAAGAACTTCCGATGAGCGGCTAATTAATTTACTCAAAGAAATTATTGAAAGTTTTGCGGTTTGCGGGCGGAACGCAAACCTAAACAATAAAAAAGGAATACCCCTCGGAAATTTGACTTCACAATTATTTGCCAATATTTACATGGACCCGCTTGATAAATTTGTCAAACACAAACTTAAAGCCAAATATTATCTGCGATACGCTGACGATTTTATGATCTTAGCCAAAAATTCTGAAGTTTTACGAGATTATTTACAAGAAATTGATCATTTCTTAACCAATCATCTTAAACTTTCGCTTCATCCCGACAAAATCACTTTTCGCAAACTGAACTGGGGCTTGGATTTTGTCGGCTATGTTACATATCCAAAATTCAATTTGCCGAGACCGAAAACTGTCGAAAGAATGTTTAGAAATCTTGAAGAAATAAAGAGAAATAGACCCGAGAAATTAAATAAAAGTTTGCAGTCATATCTTGGTTATCTTGAACATGTAGATGCCAAAGCAATTTCTGATTATTTGAAATTGCTTTATTAAATATGTTCATTGAACGAGACCTCTTGATATTTTTTTCACTTTAGGGTTTAATTCAGTTATAGAAAGTTGATTTATTTCAAATTTTCTCCTATAATCAAGAGAGGATTTTTTATGTCAGTAAAAATACCAGAAGTCAAAGAGTTATTTAAGGCCGGTGTTTATTTTGGACACCAAAGATCAAGAACCGACGCAAGAAGTTCGGAGTATATTTATGGTTTTCAAAATAAAATTGCGGTAATTGATTTAGAAAAAACCCGCGAGCTTTTAGTGGGCGCATTTAGTTTTCTCGAGGGAAAAGCTCAAAACGGTGCTATGATTTTGTTTGTCGGCACAAAACTTCAGGCCAAAGATAAAGTCAAAGAAGTTGCCGAAAAATTAGGGATGCCTTATGTAGTCGAAAGATGGCCCGGTGGACTTCTGACAAATTATGAAATTGTGACAAAAAGTATCAAAAAAATGCTTAAAACCGAAGCGGATATCGCCGAAAATAAATATGAATATTTGACTAAAAAAGAACGGCTCAAAATCGAGAAAGACCTCAACAAGCAGCATTTGACATTTGGGGGATTAAGAAAATTAGATCGATTGCCGGATGTTGTTTTTATCGTTGATGCGAGCCAAGAAAATAGCGCGATCAGAGAAGCGAAACGCAAAGATATTCCGCTGGTTGCAATTTGCGACACGAACGCCAATCCGCGCGAAATCGATTATCCAATTTTGGCTAACGATGATTCAAGAAATTCGATTGATTTGATTATGGGATTGGTTGAGCAAACCATTAGAGAAAATTATAAAGCGAAAGTTCAAGCGAATGATGCAAATACAAAAGAACGATTAGAAAAAAATCTTAACAAGCCCGAAGAAAAAAAAGAAGAGAAGAAAATGCCTCAATCTGTTAAGGAAACGAAAAAACCAGAAGCGAAAAAAGCAAAAAAGGAAAAAGATGGAAAAAATTAAAGTACTTAGAGAAAAAACCGGTGCCGGAGTGATGGATGTTAAGCGAGCACTCGATGAAGCAAAAGGGGACGAAAAGAAAGCCGAAGAAATTTTGAAGGCAAGAGGTCTTGAAATTGCCGACAAAAAGTCGCAGCGAGAAACCGCCAATGGCTTAATTGACAGTTACATTCATCTTGGTAAAATCGGTGTCTTGGTTGAAGTAAGTTGCGAAACGGACTTTGTTGCCAGAAACGATGAATTTAAAAAGTTTGTCCACGAAATTGCTCTTCAGGTTGCACAATCGCAAGCGAAAAATGTAGATGAATTGTTAAAAGAAGAGTTGTTCAAGGAGCCGGGAAAAACAGTTGAAAATATGCTGAAAGAAACAATCGGCAAAATCGGTGAAAACATTAAAATCAAACGATTTGTTAAATTTGTTTTAAGCGAATCTACGATCGTGTGTTAACTTAAATCGGGAGGGTTGTTGTGATTCAACCTCAATATAAAAGGATTCTACTGAAGCTTTCCGGCGAGGCCTTTATGGGAAAGCGTGAGACAGGAATTGATTTTGAAGCTGTTACGCAGTTAGCCAAAGAAATTTTAGAAGTCAAAAAACTCGGTGTTGATGTTGCGATTGTAAATGGCGCCGGAAATTTATTCAGAGGAAAATCGGGGGCTAAACATGGTATGGATCAGGCCTCGGCGGATTATATCGGCATGGTTGCAACGGTTATGAACTCTCTGGCTTTGCAAAATGCGATCGAAAATGTTGGCGGGGAAACAAGAGTGATGTCGGCGCTTGAGATTTCAAAAGTCGCCGAACTCTATATTAGACGCCGCGCAATTAGACATATGGAAAAAGACAGAATTGTTATTTGTGCCTGCGGTACCGGCAATCCATTTTTTACAACCGATACGGCTGGGGTATTGCGTGCCTTAGAGTTAAACTGCGAAATCATGCTCAAGGCCTCAAATGTTGATGGCGTTTACGATAGCGATCCTGACGAGAACAAGTTGGCCAAAAAATTTGAAAAAATTTCGTATCAGGACTTTGTGGAAAAAAATCTCCAAGCACTTGATCAAACTGCGGTTGCTCTGGCTCGCGAGAAGAACTTGCCGATAGAAATTTTCAATTTTTTCGAAAACGGCAACCTCAAGAAAGTCGTTTGTGGGGAAAGAATAGGGACCCTGATACGATAGTTCATAAAGTTTTAAAGTTCATAAAGTTTGTAAAGTGAATACAAATGTCTGAAATTCCCTACTTTATAAACTTTCTACTTTATGAACTTTACGAACTCGATAACAGTTGCGTAAATGTCCTCTTCTAGATAAAATGAATTTGTAGGATAATTTATTTGGAGTTTGATATGTATCAAAATGAAATCAAGAATCTTAAGGTAAAGTTTGATCAAGTTATCGAGAAGTTAAAAGAGGACTTTGTGTCAATTAGAACGGGTAGGGCTTCAACTGGGCTGGTTGAAAACATTATGGTTTCATACTACGGGACGATAACACCCCTTAAACAAATGGCTTCGCTCACAACTCCGGATGCCGCTCAAATTGTTGTTATACCTTGGGACAAAAACTCAATTGGTGACATAGAACTGGCGATTAGGAACTCTGATCTTGGATTATCTCCGGTTAATGATGGCAAATCAGTCAGAATAATTTTGCCCCAAATGACTCAAGAAAGACGCGAAGAGTTAACCAAAAATATTTCAAGAAAAAGCGAAGAAGCCAGGGTGGCGCTAAGAAATGTGCGAGGGGATGCATGGGACAAAATCAAAAAGATGGAAAAAGATGGGCTAATAACCGAGGATGATAGATATTCGGCCGAGGAAGAATTAAATAAAGTTATTGACGAGCATAACAAAAAAATTGGCGAAATTTTAGAGGCCAAAGAGAAAGAGATTAAGGCAATATAATGTTTTGGCTCACACTGCTGGCATTTTTGGTAATCTTAGGACTTTTGGTTTTTGTTCATGAACTTGGACATTTTTTGATGGCAAAAGCAAACGGTGTTAAAGTCGAAGAATTTGCTTTTGGCTTTCCGCCAAAATTAATTTGTAAAAAAAGAGGGGAAACCAAATATTGTATAAACCTGATTCCTTTTGGCGGTTATGTAAAAATGCTTGGAGAAGAGCGGGACGAACATTCAAGCCGTTCTTTTTCAAGAAAAAAGCCCAGGCAAAAATTTTTAATTATTGTGGCCGGGGTTTTGATGAATTTTATACTAGCTGGATTTTTGCTTGGAATCGGCTATATGGTCGGGATGTCGCCGATTCGTCTTAATCCGGAGCAATTAGGTGGACAGCAAAATCATCAAGTTATTGTCGCGCAGATTCAAAGCGACTCGCCCGCGCAGGTGGCCGATTTAAAATCGGGCGATATAATTTTGGGCTTTGAAACAGTTGATGCCTTTAGGGCGTTTACTGTTTCCAAATCAAATCAGGACATTACACTTTTGATAAAAAGAGATGGCGAAAATTTAGAAAAGCAAATCCATGTTTCCCAAAATAGCGTGGCTCCGATTGGCGTTGGAATTGTTGATGTGCCGAGTGTGAAGCTACCGTTTTTTAAGGCAATATATTTTGGATTTAAAGAAATGCTATTTACCACCGGCTATGTCTTTGTCATTTTACTTTCCTTTTTAAAGGGAATATTTTTTAAGGGCCAAATTGCAAACGAAGTGGCTGGCCCAATCGGGATTTTCAATATTACCGGTGAAGCCGTGAAAATGGGAATCGCATATCTTATTCAACTTGCTGCGATTTTGTCTATTAACTTGGGACTGGTCAACATCCTACCGTTTCCGGCACTAGACGGTGGAAGGGCAGTTATCATTGCCGCGGAGGGAGCCACGGGCAAGAAAGTCATCAAAACAGAAATCGAAAATTTCCTCCACATGATCGGGTTCATAATTTTGATTTTGTTTATTTTGTTCATAACATTTAGAGAAGTCATCGCGCTGCTCTAAAATAACGAAAGAGGGGATGGAATATCCAATTGTCGTTGCTAACTGGAAAATGAATTTAACGCTTTCGGAGGCGCTTATTTTGAGCGGGCAAATTTTTCGTAATGTGGAAAATATTAAGCATGTTGATATTGTGCTTTGTCCGCCAGCTGTTTTTTTGTATCCGGTTATTGATGGCTTAAGAACAAAAACCAAAAACCTTTATTTTGGTTTGCAAAACGCAATGAGCGAAAAAGAAGGCGAATTTACCGGCGAAACATCATTAAATATGGTTAAAAATGTTTGCGATTTCGCGATTGTGGGCCACTCCGAAAGACGAAGGTTGTTTTTGGAAACGGACGAGATGGTTAATAAAAAAGTTAAATTTTGTTTGCAAAATTCAGTCAAGCCGATAGTTTGTATCGGCGAGCAAGAACGGTTTCATTTGGAAGATCATTTTGACAAAGAAATCGAGAGAATGAAAAAACAAGGTGGAATTTTGACGCAAATTGATACGGCGCTTGAAGGTGTTAGCGAAAAAGACCTATCGAAGATTTGTATTACTTATGAACCGATTTGGGCGGTGGGGACCGATAATGCCGCAAGCGGTGTTTATGCGGCGGCAATTTCTTACATCATCAAAAATCATCTAAAAGAAAAATTTTCAGATCACGCTTCGGATATAAGGGTCCTCTATGGCGGGTCTGTTAATAGCCAAAATGTAAGGGAGTTTATGATGCAGCCGAACATTGACGGCCTGTTGGTCGGCAGAGCAAGTTTGAATTTTAAGGAATTTTGTGAGATATGTCAAATAGCATCGCAAGTCAAAAGCGGCAATACGAGCTTCAAAGATAATTAGCCAAAATGGAAAATCAATTCAAAAGGATTATGCGGCTTCCATCGCATCGTCAGCTAAAAAGAGCCGATTTTCGGGGTAAAAAAGTTCTGGTCCGTTTTGATTTGAATGTTCCGATCGAGGGTGGAAAAATTTTAGATGACAGCAGGATTTTAGCGGCCCTGCCGACTTTGAAAAAAATAATAGAGCGAGGCGCAAAGCAGGTAAATATTATTTGTCATTTGGGTCGCCCCATTGGTCTTGATAAAAACTTTTCTACGATTTATATTGCTGATGAATTGTCTAAATTGTTTCGATCAAAAAACAAAGCAAAAAAGATTGAAACGGACGAAAAAAGTCCGGCGCTGAAACATTATTATCAAATTACCGATAAAATCAATCTTTTTGAAAATTTAAGATTTGATTCTCGCGAAGAAAAAAATTCTACAGAGTTTGCTAAAGAACTAGCAGGGCTCGGTGATGTTTTTGTTCAGGACGCGTTTGCCAATATTCACAGAGCCCACACTTCGATGGTTAAGTTGCAAGAGTGTCTGCCGACATTTGCCGGATTACTTTTGGAAAAAGAAATTAATGTTTTGTTTCGGCTTTTGTCAATTGCCGAAAAGCCATTTGTTGTGATAATTGGTGGAGTGAAAATCGAGGATAAAATTCCGATCATAGAATCACTTTCTCAAAAAGCCGATGCGGTTCTGGTGGGTGGCGTAACCGGCAACGAATGGGTCGCGCAAAATCTGCCGACAAAAGAAAATATATTTTTGCCAAATGATGGGGTTAACAAGTTTGGCGCGATTGTTCCGGTAACCAAAGAGACCGTAAAAAATGGTGTTTTTGATATCGGACCACAAACGATTTTGCTTTTTAAAGGAATTCTATCTTCCGCTAAAACCGTTTTTTGGAATGGTAATTTGGGGATGACCGAAAACAAAAGATTTATTCATGGCACCAACGAAATCGCGAGATTTGTGGCAAAGATAAAGGCGGAAAAGGTGGCATCTGGCGGCAATACGGCAGATGTAATTGATGATTTGGGTTTGAGGGAAGCATTTAATTTTATTTCAACCGGCGGCGGCGCAACCTCCGATTTAATCTGCGGTAAAAAATTACCGGCATTGGAAATGCTATTAAAATAAATCTGATTGTAAAATTAAAAATTTTAAATTAAAAATTTAGTATATGGCTCTAAAGCAAATATTAAACGAGGCATATAGTGATAAACACGCTATTGGTGGTTTTAATTTTTTTAACTATGAATCGGCTAAAGCGATAGTGCAGGCAGCCAAAACAACAAAAAAACCGACAATTCTGATGGTTTCGGAAAAATCCGTGGATTATTATGGACTTGATAATTTAATTTTTTCCTTTAATAAAGTCAAAAAGGATTCGGAAGCACAAATATTTTTGCATTTAGATCACGGCTCAAATTTAGAACTTATTAAAGAGTGCATAAATAGTGGATTCGACTCGGTGATGTTTGACGGGTCAAATTTGGCTCTTGATCAAAACATTGCGCTGTCAAAAGATCTTCGAAAATTGGCGCATAAAAAAAGTGTGGTTTTTGAAGCGGAAATCGGCCATATCGGAGGCCGCGAGGACTACCAAATAACCTCCGCTGTATTTAAAACAAATCCAGCCGAAGCATTGATGTTTTACGATCAAGTTCAACCGGACATGCTGGCGGTCGCGATCGGCAACATCCACGGACCGTTAACGGCAATCGAAGAGCTGGACTTTAGTTTGCTGGCAAAAATTCAAGACACGGTTAAGAGACCGCTGGTTTTGCACGGCTGCTCAAATCGCAAACCGCAAGAGTATCAAGTGGCGATTTCGGAAGGCGTGGTCAAAATTAATATTGATACCGAACTTCGCGAAGCGTTTGTTGATGGAATAAAAGATGCGCTTCACAAAAAGGAAAACGATCCTCGCGAAATTTTAAATTTATCAAGTTTATTTATTTCAAAACGCACTCAAGAAAAAATCGAACTCTTTGCGAAAGGGTGTTGTTCTCGATAAAGATTAGGGAATCATTATTTTATGTAATAGAGCATTTTGATTTTTAAGCTAAGATCTGATATATTCCAAAAGTAAAACCTTACAAAGGAGTTTATGAAAACCGAAAAAAAGCAAATTTCTAAAAATAGAATTAAGCTGACCATAACGATTGACCCAGAACAGATGGAAAGGCATTTTGAAGAGGAGTATAATCGGCTCGCCCCATCGGTTAGTTTGCCCGGATTTAGGCCCGGTAAAGCACCAAAAGTTATGACGATTGAAGCAATCGGCCAGACGCGACTTTCACAATCGGCGTTAGAGCGCGGAGTGGACGAGGGCTACAAAGCAGCTTTAATGGAGTACAAAACATTTCCGGTTACACAGCCATCCGTTTCAATCTCTAAACATCCGTCTTTTTCGGGATCAGGCGATCAAAACCAACTGGTTTTTGAAGTTGAATTTGATATTTTACCCGAGGCCAAAATCGGCAATTACAAAAAATTGAAAGTTGATAAAATTGACCCTAAAAACCTGGAAGTCAACGACGAAGAAGTTAGCAAGATTCTCGACTATTTGCGCCGTCAATCAGCCGAATTTACACCGATTGACAGAGAAAGCAAAATTGGTGATTGGGCCGAGATTTCGTTTGAGGGCAGCATTAAGCATGTTGTTAAGGAAAAATTAACCAGCAAGAACTTTCCGATGGTTATTGGCGAGACAAAAATAATTCCCGGATTTGAAGAAAAACTTTTGGGGATGAAAAAAGGCGAAAACAATGAGTTTGAAATCAAGATTCCGAAGGACTTTACCGACAAGGAATTTGCTTCTCAAACCGTGTCGTTCAAACTGACCTTGGATGATCTAAAGGAAATGAAACTACCGGAATTAAATAACGAATTTGTGGCAAAATTCGGGCTTAAAAATATTAACGAGCTAAAAGCAAATGTCAGAAAAAGTTTGGTTGAAGAAAAAAAACAACAACAGAAACAAGTGCAAGTGGCGCAAATTTCGGAGCAACTACTCAAGATCATATCAGTTGATATTCCGCAGTCGTTGATAGAAAACGAAAAAGCCAGAATGAAATCGGCAATGCAAAACGACTTATCGCAGCGCGGGACAACGATCGAAAAATATCTTGATAATATTAAATTGACCGAAGATAAATTAGAAGAGGATCTTAAACAGCAATCAAAGAGAAATATTTTGCTCGGTGTCGCCATCGGCGAAATTGCTAGAAAAGAAAATATAGAAATGTCGGGGCCAAAATCAAGTGAAAAGGTCTTCGACTTTTTGATCGAAACAAACTCTCGCTAAATCTGCAATTTTAGATCTACTAATCCGTTTTCACTAACTTTAAAAGTTCTCTCTTTTTTTGATTTAGAGACCATTTTGTAAAATCCTGGACTTGCCAGCATGTAAATCTTTCCTTGTCGGTTAGTTTTTGTTTGAGCCAAAGGATCACCTTTTGAATTATAAAACTGAATGACTTCCCGGGACATTTTTTTATTATTTGTAGATGTCAGAGTCAATCCACTTTTTTTGCAAGAAATAAAAATCACTAAAGTTGCAATCAAACACAATGAAGCTTCAATTGTCACAGATGTTCCCCAAAAAATGCTTGCGCAATACGAAAGTAAAATTCCTGCAAGAGCCAAGATCAACCAAATAAAATTATTCGCAATCATAAATTTTAAGACGCCAAAATTGACTCTTATGTCTTCGATTTCTTTGGTCTCAAGGGTTAGGTCGGTTTCACTGGAACTGTTTTTAATCTCGATTTCTTTAGATAGTGCGGATTGAAATCCAAAACGATCGGCCGATAAAAAGTACTTTCCCGGTTCAACGAAAAAATCAAATTCGCCATTACGGCTTGTAAATGTATGAGAGACAATTTTTTCCGAACTGTCCGAAAGTGTTACCTTTAAATAAGCCACTGGTTTTTTGGATTGATCTTCAATAAAACCGCGAATTTTGTGATGTCCGTGCTTTTTGGTTTTTTTGAAAGTTGAAAACTTCAACCAGTTTATATAATCACTAAATTTTGATGAGATAAGAAGCAGACACGCAATTAAAACCAAAACAAAATAAATTATCAAAACGATTTTAACCGTTTCGCCTTGTTCAATTGTCCTCTGTGCCGTCTGCGTAATTGATTCAAACAAAATTCCTCCTAATATCATTATAGCTTGATAGACAGTTTTTTAAAATAAAAAAATCATAATGTGCATTATCCCGTTTCTGGAAATAAAATATGTCTTTTCGCTTCTAGCGGAAGCTCGCAAACTTGTCGAGAGGGTTTGCCAGAAAGAAAAGACATATTTTATGCTCCAGAAACAGCGTGCGGGGTAGGGAATTATTAAAACCGTAGGGGCTGCCTCGCAATTAAGCCCCTTTGGTTTTAATAATAGTCCCGCAAGCTGCAAGCTTGCAACTTGTGTAAAGCACACTTGACTTTTTGGCTGTAAATTGATTAAATAAAGCAAATTACTGGAGATAAAATGTCATATTTGATCCCTACGGTTATCGAGAAGAGTCAGTTTGGTGAGCGTGCCTACGATATTTATTCTCGGCTTTTAAAAGAGCGCATCATTTTTTTGGGTGGGCCGATTGATGATGATGTTTCAAATATAATTATTGCTCAACTTTTATTTTTGCAATCAGAATCGAACAAAGAAGATATTAAACTGTACATCAATTCTCCCGGTGGTTCCGTTACGGCAACTCTGGCAATTTACGATACGATGAAACATATCGCCTGCGATGTCTCGACCGTTTGTGTGGGGCAGGCGGCATCCGGCGCGGCGCTTTTGCTAACTGGTGGTAAAAAAGGCAAAAGATTTGCGTTGCCGAATTCGCGTGTGATGATTCATCAACCGCTAGGCGGAGTCGAAGGGCAAGCGACCGATATCCAGATCCACGCCGAAGAAATTATTAAAATCAAGAGTCGGCTTAACGAAATTTTGGCCAAAGAAACCGGTAAAACCAAGAAGCAAGCCGAGGCCGATACCGAGCGCGATCGATTTATGACCGCCGACGAAGCGAAAAAATATGGGATAATTGATAAAGTTATCTAGTTCGTAAAGTGACATTTTGGTGTCATCCTCGAGCCGGAAGAATTCCGACATCAGGGATCTAGATTCCCGCTTTTGCGGGAATGATAAGGAATTAATAAAGTTAATAAAGGAATAAAATGAAAGTACAAGAAATATTTGACCTAGCTATTAAAGTCGGTATTGAAAATGATCCTCGCGGTACAAAAGAGGTTGCAAATTATTTAAAGTCAGTTAGAAAAGACTACAGCGAGTTACCGGAAAAAAAGAAAAAAGAATTCGACAAAGAAAAACTGACAAACCCTTACTCGGATTCCAAATTTCAAGCCGGTGATAAAAATAAAGCGGTTAAAAGGGTCATGGTTGGTATTGATATCGGCACGGGTGGAGTTTTACTCGCCAAAGAATTAGAGCGCCAAGGCAAAAAAATCGATCTCATCATTGCCCACCACCCGGTTGGCAAAGCACTGGCCGATTTGCACGAGGTCATGGATTTGCAAACTTCTGTTTATGCTAAAGGCGGTGTGCCGGAAAATATTGCCGAAGGCATTTTGCGAGAGGGAATCGAAAGTGTTGCCAGAAGAATTGCTCCAGTTAACCATTATGAATCACCGATGACCGCCGAACTCCTTGGCATTTCGATGATTAATATTCATACTCCGGCCGACAATGCAGTTTGGAAGTTTGTGAGTGACTATATTGAAAAGAAAAACCTTAAAAGAGTTGGTGAACTAGTCGATATTCTTAAGGAAATTCCGGAATACAAGAAAGCAACCGAACTTGGCGCTGGTCCGGTAATCTTTTCGGGTAGCGAAAAGTCACGGCTTGGCAAGGTTTTGGTAAGTGGCATGACTGGCGGGACCGATGGCAAGGCCCACGAAAAACTTTACGAGAGAATGGCACATTATGGAATCGGGACTGAAGTAGCGATGCATGTTGGCGACGAGGATCGCGACGAGGCCATCAAGCATTATATAAATATCGTTATTGCCGGACACATTGCCTCGGATTCGCTCGGTCTTAATATCATTATGGACGAACTCGAGAAAAAGGGAATCGAAATTATTCCATGCTCTGGCTACATCAGATATTCCAGAGTCAAAAAATAAAATTTGGAGGGCACAATGGATTTTTTAGAACTAGTCAAAAAAAGGCGATCAGTCAGGGCTTATCAAAACAAGTCAATTCCCGATCGTGAATTAAGTAAAATCTTGGAGGCAGCGCGTCTCGCGCCGTCTGGCTTTAACGCGCAGGCCTATAAAATTATCGTAATAAAAGACGAAAAATCGAGAGAAAAATTGGGCGAGCTCGCCAAGCAACCCTACATCTCCAAAGCCCCGATCATTTTGGCAGCCGTCAACACAAAATTAGACGATAAATATTCTCCGCTTGATATTGCAATTGCGCTCGATCATATAATGCTTGCCGCGGCAGAACTTGGTATTGGCACGGTTTTTGTTGGCGCTTATCATAACGAAGAAATCCGCGATTTTGTGGGCGCGCCGAATACGGCCGAAATGGTTGCCTTGATGCCGCTTGGTTATCCTGCCGACAAAGAAATTGCTAAAAAAAGAAAAGAAATATCTGAACTTATAAGTCAAGAAAAATTCTAATCACTCTTTTTTAATCGAGTAAATCCCCTGATTTTCGAATAAATGTTATAATTAAAAAAAGAGGTTTTGTTTATGAACATCGAAGAATACATGAAGGATGCGCCTTTGCAAATTGATTCGTTTGTTTCGCGCGCAAACGCCACTTTTACATTTGTGGTTTGCGCGCTTTATCTTTTTACACCCTTGAAATGGCCAATATTTCCATTGTTTCTTGATTTTTATGTGCGCGGATTTATGACGCCGGAGTACTCGCTTTTGTCGCTTTTTAATGCAAAATTGTTAAAATTTCTGCATATCGGAGGTCACAGGGTCTTTGCACCACCCAAGATTTTTGCGGCAAAAGTCGGTTTCGTTTTTTCATTTTTGGCCTTTATTTTTTATATTTCGGGCTATGATATTTTGGCAATTATCTTTATCGGTCTTTTGGCAATTTTCTCGTTTTTGGATGCATTTGTTGATTATTGCGCAGCGTGTCATTTGCACTCTTATTTTGTACAAAAGAAAATTTTTAAATCGTTTTAGAAATGGGCAAACTGTTGATTTTTTCTGATTTTTGTTATAGGATAATTTTGCGCTTAAGCGCTTTTTAGTTTGGGAGGATAATCATGACCGAAAAATACAGACAATTTGCAGCAGGACAAAATGCAGTGAATAATTTGCTCTCGGGCAAATATTCGCTGACTCGGGCCATGAAACCACCGGCCAAGAAAATTCTTGGCTGCATAGACGACGGAATCGAAGAAGCGCAAAGCAGGGCGGCGGGATCGTACATTCTTCTCGGGGAAGACGAAGCGATGAAGTTGGTTTGGCAAAACGGCTTTGAGTACATCGGATTTCACGATGACTGCGGAGCTGTCAAGAAATACCTTGAAGATAAGGGTGTTTTCGAACCATCGTCCGAGCAAGTAAACCAAGAGTCCAAACGGTGGGCGAAGCGTTTGGCTCAACTCACGAAATGCAAAGCCAAAAAGATGGAATTGACTCGCGGTCATCATCACGAGGCGCGCATTGCATACTACGATGGCACTGGCAAGATGACCAGCACGATGGGGCTGCCCAAGGGATTTATTATTTCAAGGGGAGTTTTGCGCCGCGACTACGCATGTTCCGAGATGGTAACGGCAACCGATATCGCCTTCAACCATGGCTTCAACGAACTATATTCTCCAGAACGCTCGTTTATTTGGGCGGCTCTCGGCAAAGATCAAAACCACGCCGCAGAGCTTGAAGGGGAACTCAAACCCATACTTTCTCGTCTCACGCATTTTGAGTTGGGAGCGATCAAGGTCATCGCGATTTCTCTCTAGCGTCTCTGCCACCAAATCCAACCTACGAGGTCGGATTTAGAGGTGAGATTCTTCACAGGCGATCGGAGTCCTTATTTTTTTAAGGATCTCGATCGCCTGTTTTGTTATACAAATTTTCCGATCGGAAAATTTGTATAACAAAACAGGCGATCGAGATCCTTAAAAAAATAAGGACTCCGATTGGCAAAACTGCTGACAGCTAAGAGATGTTAGTGGTAGATATATAAATTTTCTGTACGGAAAAATCGTATATTTTAACAGTTTTATTTTTTAATTTATATTTTTATTTATGATCACATTTATACAAAAAGAAACGATCGTTCCGTTTTGTATAACAGAATTTATATTTTTTGTTTTTAAAATTTTTAAATTGCAAAAATTTGCATTGGGGGTTTAAATTTGATTCAATAAAATACTCACCTGATATGGTGAGAAGTCGCAACTTGACATCGAAATGGAGGCAAGAGAAATGAACGGTAATTTTTTGGGTCGTTTGTCATTGAAGGATATCGTCGCGATGACCGAGGTGGTATCTCCAGAGATCATTGCCGAGGAGATTGTCCAAGGTGGTCTGGTTCATATCCGCAATGTGGCTGATGGCGAGGAGGCGTATCACTACTCGAGCGGTAACTGGGGACCGATGTATGTAACTGTCAAAGGGGGGTGCAGCAACCAGAACTTGTTCAAATTTATGGCACGCCAGCTTTCTCTGCGTGTCAGCGACATCACCGACTTCGATTTCGTTGCTGGGCTTGTAACTGGTGGCGTTCCGCCCTCGATCTACCTGCGGGACTGGGTGCAGGAAATGCAAGACAGGGAAATTCCCTGGGTTTACATTCGGGACACACGCAAGCTTGGCGGCACCAAGGAGCATGTGACCGGACTCTATATGCCGAACGGCCAGCGTAGTTTGTTCATACCCGAGGGCGCAGTTGGGTTAGTGGTGGAAGAACTGGTGAACTATGCCAACTCGACTACCAATGGGGCTATTTTGCTCCGGAGTGAAGAGTGTAAGTGTGGCTGTCGCCGGGGTGTAACCATCTTGGATTATGACAACCCTGTAGCGCACAAATATCGTGCCAAGTACAATGTCGAACTGACTAGCGTGGTCAAGATGACCGAAGTGCTGGATGCTATCCAGCGGATTGGTCTCTACTCTGACGATTTGGTCGAGGATGCCCGCTGGTCACAACGCGACCCGCAGGAATGGATGGGTTTCTACGGTCTCGAGAAGACGGAACTCAAGAAGTAACCATAGGTGCGTGATTAAGCGCCTGAATGATTAATAGGGATGTGTAAACATGGATCGTGACGCGATGGTTAAAACTCTGCCACTACTTTTCGTAGCACTCGACGACTCGTCGCTACCGAAGGTGATGGAGCGTGCCAGTACCGTTACACAGGTGACTGGCAATTACGGCTTCAAGGTCAACCTCGATGCTATGCTGGGTGTCGGTGTCGAGAACGCGCTCAATGCTGTTGCCCAGTTCGGGAAGCCGATCTTCGCCGACTTCAAGATGTACAATGGTGCTCGGACGATGTCCGAGATGGTGCAGGCGGCCGCTCGCAGTGGTGCTGTGCTCACCAATGTGTTTGCCGGTAATGCTCCCAACCTTCTCCGGAAAGTGGCCATAGCGGCCTCTGGTGATGAGGAGCATAAGGTGCCACCGATCTTGGTCTATGGCATCGGCCCCTTGACACACCTAACTGACGAGGACTGCCAGTGTATCTACGGCTGCAATTTTGAAGCAGCCACAGTACGCCTGGGCGAAATCACGGTGAAGGCAGGTTTGGATGGTTACATTGGCCCGGGCAGAATGAACCGTGCCTTGAACATCTTACAGCTCCCGCTTCTCAACCCGGCAGTCAGGCCTGACTGGTACGAGGACCCGAAGGCCAATGACCAGGAGCAGACGGTAACGCCAACCCAAGCGATTGTCGTTGCCGAGAAAAAGGTTGTACTCGTCTGCGGCAGCCCAATCTTCAAGAGCCCAGACCCGGAAGCGGCGCTCAAGAGGATTCTCGACGAGATCGCCAGAGCCGCCTAATCGGCCAAACCGCCTGACACAAGGAGGAATCAATATGTGTCTGGCTAATCCGTCAGGTCTTACCTCGCGCGACACAGCGAGTAGTATCTCCGACATTGCGAAGACCTGCTGCGTCTGTGGCTACGAACTCGACCCGGGTGACTATGATCCCGAGAAGAGCCCATTTGCCCAGAAGCACAAAACCAGGGTTTTATGCTCCACTTCGAGCAAGTAGCTTACCATTCAGGGCCAGCACCCGCATCTTATCGGGGTTGCTGGCTCTTTTTTTACCCCTCACTTTATAAACTTTTAACTTTACGAACTTTATGAACTATCTTTTTGTTGACATCCTTTCAAAAATTTAGTATTCTCATTCTTGGAGGCAATTTGGCTTACAATTTTTGACATTAGATAGAACATAAAGCAGAGCAAGCCCAGCTTTCTGCTGGGCTATTATAGTCAAAAAAAACCAAAAGCCCTGAAATTTGACAAATGGATTTCCTGTTAACCCATTAGACCTGGGAGCATTTAAATATGCATTAACGGGAAAAATCATCGGTTTGACAAAACCAGATGAGGAAGTGTTGAGGACACTTTACAGAAAAAATCCTCGTCAATTCAAATTGAATTAAAGAGCCAGAATTGCTTTCAAGGCAATTCACTCAAATTCTTTACTAAGAGTTTGATCCTGGCTCAGGATGAACGCTAGCGGTGTACCTAAAACATGCAAGTCGTACGCTTGTAAAAGCGTGGCGAACGGGTGAGTAACGCGTGGGAATCTGCCTCAATCCGGGAAATACCTTGCCGAAAGGTGAGTTAATGTCCCATGAGATGGTAGCTAGTCATTGGTAGTTAGTTACTGGTAAAATGAGTTCATGATTTATAATGGACTCGATGTCTATAAACGAGCATACAAGTTGGCAATAGAAATACATAAGTTCTCCTTAGAACTTCCAAGATATTTACATAATGATATCGGAAGTCAAATAAGAAGATCCTCAAGATCGATTCCTTCTCAAATAGCAGAAGGTTTCTCTAGAAATAAATCAGATAAAGACAAGAAAAATTTCTTAAGAGATGCTCTTGGCTCAAACGAAGAAATGCTCTTCAATCTCAAGTTTATGAGAGATACGGATCTTATAAATTTAGAGAAGTATGAGTATTTCTTTAGCGAGTATGTTATCTGCGGAAAGCAGCTAATGAACTTGATGAAAAGTATAGATACCAGAAACTAGCGACTAGCGACTAGTTACCATCAAAGCTCCGGCGGATTGAGAGGAGCCTGCGTCCTATCAGCTTGTTGGTGGGGTAAAAGCCTACCAAGGCAACGACGGGTAGCTGGTCTGAGAGGATGGTCAGCCACAATGGGACTGAGACACGGCCCATACACCTACGGGTGGCAGCAGTTAGGAATCGTACACAATGGGGGAAACCCTGATGTCGTGACACCGCGTGAAGGATGAAGGTTTTCGGATCGTAAACTTCTTTTCTATGGGAGGATTATGACTTAACCATAGGAATAAGCATCGGCTAACTACGTGCCAGAAGCCTCGGTAATACGTAGGATGCGAGCGTTATCCGGTCTTATTGGGCGTAAAGAGCGCGTAGGCGGCCCGGCAAGTCCAATCTTAAATCCCATGGCTCAACCATGGAGCTGGATTGGATACTACCTGGCTTGAACACTTGCAGGGGTATGCGGAATCTACGGTGTAGGAGTAAAATCCATTGATATCGTAGAGAACACCAATGGCGAAGGCAGCTTGCTAGGCATTCACTGACGCTGAGGCGCGAAAGCGTGGGGAGCGAACGGGATTAGATACCCCGGTAGTCCACGCCGTAAACGATGCGGACTAGGTATTGGGATCATCGACCGTCCTTGTACCAAAGCAAACGCGTTAAGTCCGCCGCCTGGGGAGTACGAGCGCAAGCTTAAAACTCAAAGGAATTGGCGGGGGCTCGCACAAGCGGTGGAACATGTGGTTTAATTCGACAGTAAGCGGAGCACCTCACCAAGGTTTGACATCTATGGAATCCTGATGAAAGTCGGGAGTGCCCGCAAGGGAGCCGTAAGACAGGTGCTGCACGGTCGTCGTCAGCTCGCGGCATGAGCTGTTCCGTTAACTCGGGACACGAGCGCAACCCCGATCGTCTGTTAAATTTCCACACGTGTTACAATGGCCGGTACAGAGGGTTGCAATATCGCGAGATGGAGCTAATCCCTAAAGCCGGTCCCAGTTCGGATTGGAGTCTGAAACTCGACTACATGCAGTCGGAATTGCTAGTAACCGTAGATCAGAACGATCCGGTGAATACGTCCTCGAGCCTTGCACACAAATGTAAAGACGCATGGCAGTTTGATTAACTAAGTCGTGGAAATCGACTCCTCCGATACGCCATCGGAGCGTAGCTTAAAGCAGGTCCAACCTCGTGAGAGATGGACTAGAGGGCTAAATGGCAATTTGCAGCGGGCAGGCGAAAACCTGTACTGACTTATGTTAGGCGGTTGTGGCCTAGGGAAAGTACAATAAAAAGGTTGCTCGATGTAGAAAATAGCTAATCAAATGATCCATGGAGATCTTGCCTATGATAACGCAAACAAGGGCAAGAAGTCAGCCTGTTCATAGTAGACGCTGTGGTATAATGTATTTACCATGACGCAGCGTCAAAGGGACAGACCTAAGATTCTGTCACCAGAATATCTAGTCGGCTTAACTGATGGCGAAGGTTGCTTTTATGTTAACATTCGCCCGCCGCGATCAAAAAATGGCTTGCCTCAAGTAGAATTTCATTTCTACATTAAGTTAAGAGGCGACCACTTGGATCTTCTAAAAAAAGTCCAAAAATCTTTTGGTTGCGGAGCAGTGTATCGCCAAGCCGAGAAGCGAGCAAATCATAGCGAATGCTATCGGTTTGAAATAAACTCGCGAAAAGATATAAATCGTGTACTAGTACCGTTTTTCTTGCACTATCCCTTGCAGGGTCCGAAATCAAATGATTTTGCGACCTTCTGTAAAATTTTCAACCTTGTTTTGCAAGGTGAGAATAGTACAGAAAAGGGACTAGTTAAAATTAAACGGTTGAAAGAAAAAATGAATCTTGGGGCCCGCCGAGTGTGGAAAATCCGCTTGCTCGGTGGCAACGTGAAGTAGCGTTAACTATCACAATCCGCCCGTCAAGGCAGGAAAGCCGGCAATGCCCGAATCACGATTTTTTCGTGACACGGCAGGGTCGGTAATCAGGCCTAAGTCGTAACAAGGTATCCGTAGGGGAATCTGCGGATGGATCACCTCCTTTCTAGGGAGATAAACCCTGCGCCTCTTGGCGCAGCGGAAGATTATGGTTGATTTCCGGATTTATCCGGAATATCTCATCTGGTTTTGTCAGATCGAAAAATTTCGATTAGTACTATTTGGTTGGAAATCATAAATTCAAAACAGTTTAAAATTTGAGATTTAAAATTTATTTGATTTTTGGTGCTTTGGATTTGGTGCTTAAATTACTGCGTATCTAGTAGCTAATTTTGAGATCTAAATTTGTGTCCGAAAGGGCCTCGACGGATTGCCGGTCTAAAACATACGGCTGGCCGCTTGTGTCTAGAAAACTGATTGAATATAAATCGGCCGGGATTTCGGCAATGCTAAATTTCCCATCTTTAACAGCTGCTTGATAATCACCAAAAATGATTTTTCCATTTGCCGGTTTGCCGCTACTGTCATTTACAGTTCCCGAAATTGCAACATATCTCGTTTCAATTTCACCTTCGGCAACTTTGCTGATAATTTGATTTTCGTCTAGCGCGTTTGGAATATTATTTGCAGAGTTTTTGTGCACAAAATAATAAGCTAATCCGCCGGCGGCAATCAGACAAAGCACAATAATTAAAATGATTCTTTTGTTCATATTTTATTTTTTAAGTGTAGTGGTTTGGTGTTCATTAACCGCTTTTGTTAATTCATCCTTGCATTGTTTATCGGCGCCTGTGTTTGTTGTAAAAAACTTGTCGAAATCATTCATAAATCCCATATAAGTTACGAAGGTTGAAGCAAAAAATTCACCCAAACTGTCATGAACATTTTTTAAATTATATCCGCTTGGGCTAACAATTGCGTTTAAATCGGTAAAAACACAGTCCGGATATGCAAGTGTTGATGAAGGCGTACTACTAAGTTTTGATTTTGCAGCATCATAAACTGTTTTAAAAACACTATCTGGTTGTGATGGAGCTATACGCGTACCTTGGCTTTGCGAGGCCTGTGAATCGTTACCTCGTGGGCGGGGCTGGCCGGTTATTTTGGCTTGAAGATCGTAAACGCGCGCCCACTCATGGTTTATGAAAGTCGAAAAGGTGCTAATTTGCCAATCAGCTCCGCTGCTAAACTTTGTAGCCAAAACGATTGCCGGTGCCTGACGATCTTGGGTTTCGACCTCTCCTTTTAATTTTTCATCAAGAGACAATTTTTCAGCCACCCTCCTAAAGTTTAAAGTTGCTCCTGGTGCGTCTGGAGATAAACTGGACACTGTTGCAAATGTTCCAAAAAGCAGCACGCTCGGTTTACCTTTTTTCTGGACTGAAGCGTTGGTATTTGAGGCAATTTGCTTGGTGGCGGTTTGCACTAATGCTAACAATTTCTGATCCTTTTTGGCGTATTGCTCTTGCGTATCTTTGTCCATAAAACAGGTCAGAATTCCTTCAATCGTTACACAGAAATTTTTTAACTCCGGCGGTTTAAAATCAGAAGTTGTTTGCGGAGCGGTTGATTTGACAATTGTATCGGCAGATGTCGTGACGCTTGCTCCAGCACCTGGACTTGCCCCAGCACCTGGGTTTGTTGGGGTTTTGCTTTGGTTATTCGGGTCTGTATCAACCGCAATTTGTACCGCCGGCTTTCCCAGATTTTCCCTGGCCTCAATTTTGCCATTTTTATCTAAAAATTTTAAGCCGGTGTAATCAATGCTATTTGGCCCGTAGCAATCGCATTTTAAGGAAGAAAGAATAACCGCTTGCTTCATTTTTTCGCCATCTAATTTGTCAAATTCCGTCTTATCTTGAACCACAGAAATTCCAGTCACTTTTGTTTTTAGATAATTTTCCACTTCTTTAAGATTATAAATCAGTCCTTTTGATGAATCCTTAACCGGAATTTTTAATTTAGAACATCGAAAGTTCTGATCTTTCATTTTGTCGTAGTATGTCTGGTGGCTTGTAACATTTTCCGGATAATTATTGATCGCAACCGTGATTGTTGTTTTGTCATAAGCACATTTATCTTTTTCTTGCGAAGAAGTTGCACTCGCTGCGGCGGTTGCAGATGTAGATGTAGTTGCGGGTGCGGTTACTTTGAAAGGCACGGTTTTATTCGGATCGCAAGTTAGGTCTTGATCGGTTGTTTTTGGGTAAATGGCGGTCTGCGGCCACTGGTCTTTGCCCAGACCTTTAAAACTCTCCAAATCTTTAGCCAGCCCGATCCCTTGCGATTTTAATTGGCTTTCGATTTTTGTTTTGACATCTGGGCTGTCAATGGCAAATTTATCGAGTGTAAATTCCATAATCGAGCACTGATATTTTCGATCTTTATAGTCCGCGCCAAGATTTTGCTCCGGATTATCAACAAAATTTGAAATTTTGAGTTTGACTTTGGGGGCATTGGGTGTGGTTTGAGACCCGCCACTGGCTTTAATTGCAGCGGTGATTGCTGCCTCAATTCCCGCTTTTCCCTCGGATTGGTTATCGGACGGAGAAAAAACCTTATTTCCGACTACTACCTTAGGCCAATGACTGCCTTCTGGTATCAACGGTTCTAGTTTTGCATAATCAGAGGAATTTTTATTAGCTCTTACTTCGACAAATTTCACTTTGCCGGCAAAATCCTTCTTTATTTCTTGCCAAGTCGGTTCAAACTTGGTGCAAAGATCGCAAGGACCATCTGCGACGATATGATAAACCGTAACTGATTGCGAAGTTGTTGCAGCAATAGGAGCGGAGGATCCGGTCGATTTAGCGGAAGTTCCCGCATTGCCGGTTGTTCCCGTACCACCAACTTGTTTTGCTGTCGCGGCAACTCTTGCGTTGTATTCATCGAGCATTTTCTGTGCTTGCTCGGGACTAACTTCTCCTGATTTCTCGGCGCCAACAAGACAGTCAGTACAAATCCCTTTGTCTGCATCGCTTGGATCATCAGCGATATCTTTAGTGCATTCAGTGCAAACTTCTTTTTTTCCACTCCCAACGACACAGTGGGTTCCAGTGCACCCCTGCCCCGTAGCGCCTTCTAGGAGATTGTTTGTCGAGGCAAAAATTTGATTTTTAAAGATAAAAAACAAGAGTCCCAGAACAACAAGTGCTAACACCAAAAACCCAAGCTTTTTCCCCCTTGTCGCTGATTTCATAATATAAGTATAACACAAACCGTTTTTCTGATAAAATAAAAGCAAAGAATTGGGTAGTCAAATTTTCACTACCTGGGAGGGGATGTGCCAGCAAGCGCTCAAATTCAAAAAAAAGAGTCCGATTTTAGGGAATTGCCGGTAATTTTCGGATTTTTTATTTGGTGGATAAAAGTCGTTCCATCAAAAATCATTTATATTGCAAAAAAATTAACTTTAAAGGCCTTTGCTTTTTTCTCAATTGACCTCTTACTCAAAACATTGATTTTGCCCTGGAAGCGAGACGAAGTTGACACAACCAATATGGCGCTCGACGACCGGCTGAAGGTTTGGATGATGAATTTGGTTTCGCGATTAGTTGGCGCGGTTATTCGCGGGGCTGTAATTTGTTTCGGTCTTTTGACAATCATCGGAATATTTCTTGGAGAAATAATCGCTTTAGTCGGATTTATTTTGATGCCGGTAATTATTATCGCCTTAATTGTCATGAGCATTGCACCAATTAAATTTTAATTTATGGCAAATTTTGATATTCAAAGAGCAAAAAATTTTAGAAAAATCCACGCAGGAAAATCATTTCAGAGTGGTTTTTTCTCGAAAATTTCAGGATTATCTTGGGCTATTGTTTTAATTTCTTTTTTGCTGGTAGTTTATTTGCAATTTCAAGCTACCGGGATTTTGGCAAATATTTCTTTTTTGCTACTTGGTGCTAGCGCGGGCTATCTTTTTATCTTTTATTTTTCTAAAAATTATTATTTGCCAAAATCGTACATCAATTCCGAAAATCTGGCGGAGAGCCTTTCTCCGCAGGCGGTTGAAGTTATAGATGGTGCACTAGAGGTTGCCCGCGATAACAAGTTTTCTAAAATCGAGCCGATCATTTTGCTAGCCGCGCTTGAAAAAAATCAAGACGGCAAATATATACTCTTGCGCTGTGGGTTTGGGCTCGAGAAAGATATTTCCGGAATGATCTCTGATGCGATTTTGAAAGTTCCGCGAGCCCAGAGCGCAACACAAATTGAATTTTCGGAGGAAACGGTTTCGATTATTGCGGCGGCGCACGATAACGCCATCAAAAATCAAAGAAGCGAAATTTCTATAGCCGATCTTTTACTTGGTTTAATTGAGCGAAGTGATGTGTTTAAAAAAATGATGTTTGAAATAAAGATGGAAGAAGCAGATCTTGTTCAGGTTGTTAAATGGCACACGCTTTTAGAGGACTATTCAAACCGTAATACAAGACCTTTTTGGGAAAAAGAAATGACCGGAGGAATTGGGCGCGACTGGAGTTTTGGCTATACCAGAATTTTAAATCAGTTTGCCCGCAACTTAAATCAGGAAATTGGGCTTACAGGTGAAGTCCATGTTTACGGAAGGGCAAAGGAAGTCGAAGAGATTGAGAGAATTTTGGCCAAAAGCGGCGAAAATAACGCGCTTTTAATTGGAGATCAAGGCATTGGCAAAAAAACAATTGTTAAGGGTTTTGTCAGCAACATTGTCAAGGGCGATGTCTTGCCGTCTTTAAAATATCAACAGGTTTTTCAAGTTGACACCGGCGCGATTTTGTCTGGCTCGGGCGATGATTCCGAAATTGCGATGCGGGTTAAGCAGTTATTTAACGAGGCGGCACGCGCCGGAAATATCATTTTATTTTTCGATAGTTTTCACGCGCTGGTTTCAAGAGCAAAAGGCGTGGGACAGGTAAACACTTCGGAAATTATTTTGCCGTATTTACAAGGCGGGGTCAGAGTTATCGGCGCGACTTCGCTGAAAGATTATCATCGCGATATTGAGGCAAATCCGGGAGTTGACGGTGTCTTCGACAAAATCAATATTGCCGAGCCAAACGCCGAAGAAACGGTGCAGGTTTTAGAGGAAATGGTGCCAGTCATCGAACATCGAGACGGGGTTTTTTGGCCATATCAGTCGCTTAAAGAAGTTGTTCGGGTTTGCACGCGCTTTATCCAGAATGTCCCGTTTCCTAAAAAGGCGATTGATATTGTTGATGAGGTTTCGGTTAATGTCGCCAAAGAGGGACGAAAAATAATTTTGAACAAAGATATTGATGTCTTGGTTAGCAAAAAACTTGAGGTTCCGGTTTCGGAAGCGGAAGGTGAAGAGGCCAAGAAACTTATGAATCTGGAAGAATTTTTGCACAAACGAGTTATTGGCCAAGATGAAGCGATCAAGGCAATCGCCTCGGCCATGCGCCGCGCCCGAGTCGGTATTCAAGATCGAAAAAGACCAATCGGTACATTTTTATTTCTGGGGCCTACCGGAGTTGGAAAGTGTGTCGTCGGCGATACTCTAATTCCGACAAGAGAAGGGCTAATCCCAATTGCATCTCTTTCAACTCAAAAAAAGTTTGCCCCAGTCGCCACAATCAATGCTTCGTATCTTTCTCAAATTTCAGGAAGTCCAAGCGCATGGTTTGACGAAGGTATTTCCGATACGGTTAAAATCGAAACTGATTCCGGGTTTAAAATCGAAGGAACTCCAGAGCATCCAATTGTTGTGTTTAGAAAAGACGGACAATTTGAATTTAGAGCTCTGGATAAAGTAAACAAAGGGGACTGGGTGGCGATAAAATATGCGACAAATCTTTTTGGTAAGGTAAGAATTGATCCGGACATATCTTACCTTTGCGGACTAATTGTGGGGGATGGGCGAATTTCATGGAATAAAAGATCAGTTCTTTTAACTACAGCCGATGAAGAGATTTTGTCTGAATTTAAAAGAATCTATGGGAAATTTTATGATAAATCACTTGGTTATTATCCGAAGCTGGATAAATATACATACCATGCGATCAATACAAGATTAGTTAATCATCTTTTCCGGATTGGTATTAAAACAGTGACAGCAGAGTTCAAGGAAATTCCTGAACAGATTTTATGTTCAAATAAAAAATCTACAGTTGCTTTTTTGCAGGGTCTTTATGATACGGACGGGTATATGGAAAACAATGGGATTGTGTATTCTTCTGCTTCAGAGAAGCTAGCCAGACAAGTACAATCCTGTCTTTTGAATTTAGGCATTGTTTCTTCTGTAAGATCTGGAGTAAAAAAATATAACAGTAAGAAACAATATTATGTCAGAATAATGAGTCCATTTCATAATATTTTTTACAACAAAATCGGTTTTAGATTGTCAAGAAAAAACAATCTTCTAAAAAAGCTACTCAAAAAGGTAAACAATCCAAATAAAATTATTTATCCAAATTTAAAAACATTTCTTCACCCGATATTTTTGGCCTTAGGCGCAAGCAAAAACAAAAATCCAATCTTCTGGCATAAGATTGAAAATTACATTTATGGTATGAGGAGACCGACAAAAATAATGCTTGAGAAAATTTTGTTTGAAGCCGAAAAAGCCGATCCAGAAATTATCTTGACGGATGAATTTCTGCAACTAAAGAAAATTTTAACAGCTAACTTTTATTTTGCACCAGTTGTTAAAATATCCAAAGGTCGAGCGAAGGTTTATGATTTAACTATTCCTGGCCATCATAATTTTATTGCGAATGGATTTATCAGTCACAATACCGAGACCTCAAAAGCGCTGGCCGAGGCGTATTTTGGTTCGGAAAAATCCATGATTCGAGTTGATATGTCGGAATATCAAGAGCAGTCCTCGATTTATCGGCTAATCGGCTCGCCGCCATCGGCCGGCAACGAAGGCGAAAAAGGCCAACTCACTACCGCTGTTTCCGACAGTCCGTTTTCGCTGATTCTACTCGACGAGCTCGAAAAAGCGAACAAACAAATTTTGACTTTGTTTTTGCAGGTTTTCGACGACGGACGCCTGACTGACGGAACCGGCCGGACCATTGATTTTACCAACACCATTATTATTGCCACCTCAAACGCCGGCTCGGAGCAAATCCGCGAAAATATTTTAAAAAAAGTCGTGCCCGAAACGATGCAAAAATCGTTGCTAAATTATTTGCAAACACAAGGCATTTTTAGACCGGAGTTTTTAAACCGGTTTGACGAAGTTGTGGCGTTTCATCCATTGACCCAAAATCAAATTGTCCAAGTTGCCACCTTGATGCTAAACACACTTTCAAAACAAATGCTCGAGAAAGATATTACCCTCAAATTTACAATAGAGGCCATCAACAAACTCTCGCAAATCGGGTTTGATCCGGTTTATGGCGCCAGACCGATGCGCCGCGCGATTCAAGACAAAGTCGAAAATATTTTAGCCAAAGCGATGCTCACCAATCAGATCAAGCGTGGCGCCACTGTGATTTTAGATGAGAAAGATATAGTTTAGATAAAAGTTAAAAGGGTAAAGGGTAAAGTAAAGAAAACAGGAAAACAGGGGACGGTTCTCTTTTTAAGGAATAAATTCGATTGTTTTGATAAATGTCCAACTTCGCCAAAGGCTACGCTGGACAAACTTCGATTGTATAGTGGCTCGCCAAGCGAAGCTCCGTAGGAGCGAAGTTTGGTGGACTCGACAGGATTCGAACCTGCGACATTCTCGTTGCAAACGAGATGCTCTACCAACTGAGCTACGAGCCCGTATTATCAAATTTTCAATTTAAAATTTAAGATTAATTTTCAATATCTAAATTTAAAAATAAATTAAATATCTAAAACACAACTTAATAATTACTGGTGTAGTTTTGAGATTGGGTCTGAGTTGTGTCTGGCTGCGAAAACTGTACGCCGCCGGAGAAAAAATAGATAATTGCGGCGATCGGAGCTAATATACCTATTATTTTCCAAATTGTAAAGGTTCCACCTCGTCCAACACTTGATTCTGCCCAACCCATCTTACCGACAGTTCTCACGACATACATCAGCCAGTCAGGTTTGAGTCCGATCATCATAAACAAAACCCCAATTACCAAGACAGTCCATCTATTTAATAAAATTTCCCATAAGAGCATAAGCTAATTATAACTTAATAGCTAAAAACAACAAACAGCGAAGCAAAAATTAAAATTAATTGTGTCAAAATTCCAACCCAAAAATATTTTTTATTTTCGATGGTGTAGTGGATTTTTTCATGGATAAAGTGGATATAATTGAAGGGAAATATTACGCACAATTTTTTTGACCAAAACGGCGAATTATCAATTACATCGGTTGAAATTCCACCGATTGCTCCCCAAAAAACAAAAGACGCAAAATTGACTTTATTTAAAATAAACCAAAATAAGAATATGCCGACAGTTATATCTGCAACAGCCCATATCAAAGCCGGTTTGTTTTGAAAAATATTTTCAAAATTTGCGCCGATTGAGCCGGGATCAATATGGGGAATTGCATCAATAATTTGATGTGAAATAAATCCGGCCGCAAATCCTAAATAAGGATTTTTTGTGGCGAATCCGACTGCCGATCCGACAGCGATGTGAGTGGTAAAATTCATTATAAAAAGTATAGGGTCTATAGAATAGAATATATGGGAAAAAATATAATCTTATGATTTTTCCGTTGTGGTGGCGGTTGCTTTGCGAAGCTCGAACTTTTTTTGA
>JAPLVK010000005.1 GCA_026397175.1 Candidatus Berkelbacteria bacterium
CGGTAATTCGCCGACAGAGACACAATAAAATACCCAAAACAAAGTAAAAACAAAAAAACTCGCCAAATAGCGAGTGGTTTTATATTTATGAGCCGGAAATTACACAACTTTTACAAAATTTGACATTTGCCGACAGGCCCTTTTTCTGTTCTCGATCGTTAAGCTTATTCTTCCGACATTGCAATGTTATGGAAATAGTGTCATTGGCTCAAGCGGTGAGCATCTTATAAATAACTACGGGGTTTTGGACATTATTCTTGTTTATGCCGTCATCAATACAATTTTCGGCATTATCTACCATTTTATTTTCGGCCGAAAATCGAAATAGTTCATAAATTAATAGGGCGAGTTTTTGAAGTCATTCTGAACGAAGTGAAGAATCTCCGACGAATGTCGGCTTGTAAAATTTAGTTATGACTAAATCATATTGGGTGTATATCATGTCCAGCAAATCCAACACTCTGTATGTTGGCATAACTAATAATTTGCAAAGAAGAATTTATGAACACAAGAATAAACTTCTTGGCGGATTTACTGCAAAATATAACATCAATAGATTGATCTTCTATCAAAATTTTTATTCACCCGAAGAAGCTATTGCTGCAGAGAAAAAAATTAAGGGTTGGACCAGAAAGAAGAAAGTGGAGCTTATAAGGTCGTTTAACCCCGAATTTAAGGATTTATCTGAAGGCATTTGATCCATTCCCGCATGCGCGGGGGATTCTTCACTTCGTTCAGAATGACAAGCGATATTACTTGGGGATTTTCTGGATCAAGTTCCAAATAAAGTTGCCTAACTGCTTAACCGCAGGATAAGCGGCGGGGAGGAGAATTATAAACAAAATTATCCAGAACAAGTTGCGTTTAAAAAAATTAACCAGCGCAAAAATCAAGAAAAACAAAATCAAAATTGCCAACGGCACGCGATAAGTGGAGGGGATGAGTCCTAGGATGGTGTTGTAGAAAGAAATGATTGTATTCATTTAAATACATTCTAGCATAAATCCTATCCAAATCATGATTTTCGATCACTCTAATTCACTCGAATTAAATCGCGAATATTCACTCGAATGGGCTTAATATTAGCGTGACGATTCGCGGAACCATTAGTGTGCATTTGCGTGATCATTGCCTTCTTTTTGATTATGGTATTTCCGATGTACTTCGCGCAAATGTTTATCGGTTAAATGCGTATAAACCTGCGTCGTCGTAACCGAAGCGTGGCCTAGAAGTCCCTGAACGGATCGTAAATCTGCACCAGATCTTAAAATATCGGTCGCAAACGAATGACGAAGCGAATGCGGTGAAACCTGCTTAACAATACCGGCGCGCTTGGCCGCTTCTTTAACAATTCTCTCAACTTGCCGCGTCGTAATTCGTCCTGTTTCCTTCTGTTTGTCTTCCTCCCGCACCGTTACAACGCGAATAAAAACCGCTTTGTCTTGATCGTGGCGCTTATCGAGGTATTGTTGCAGAGCATCGCGCGCGCTGTCGGACAGAAATACCACACGGCGCTTGCCTCCTTTGCCCAGAACCGAAAACTCCGAGCGCTGAAGATTAACCTGGTCGATATCTAAATTTACCAATTCCGAAACCCTTGTACCGGTCGAAAATAAAACTTCCAAAATCGCTTTGTTTCTAACCTCCAAAAGCCCACTTCCCGAATAAACCGCCAAAATCCGCTCGACCTCCTCTTTCTCTAGAAAATTAATTTGTCTCTCCGGCGTGTCGGCCAACTCGATTTTCTCCGGCGCGAGCGACTTAATATCCATTTTGGAGAGATATTTCAAAAAACTTCGAATCGAGATCATATAATAATTGAGGGTTTTGTTCGCTAGCTCGCGCCGGTGCAAAGTAAGGCGCCATTTTTTAATCAATCCGAGATCGATTTTCTCTACAGAACTCACGCCATTTTCTTTGGCAAAATCTGCAAACTTACTTAAATATGCCTCATAATTTCTAATGGTGAGCGGGGAATGCCCCCGCTCCAGCTCGATATATTCCAGAAATTCCCTTATGAGTTTGTCCACTTTATGAACTTTATAACTTTACGAACTTTATAAACTTATTTAATTTTACGACATCTTCCCCCAAACCACAACTTGCCCATTTCTAACTTTTTAGTACAATAGTGGCGATGGATATTTTAACAATTGATCAAAATTTGCTCGAAGCGCTCAACCGTTTTTTTATTGGGCAATCTTCAGCCGTTGACGGGCTATTTAAGTTTTTTGGGGTTTATTTTATCTATACCCTTCCGGTCATTCTTCTGGTCATGTGGTTTTTGATCAAGGATAGACAAAAGCGAATTGCTCTGGTCATGTCGATGGTTTCGCTTGTAATTTCGATATTTGGTTTTAATAAATTAATTTCCCATTTTTGGTATCGCGCCCGACCGGACATCATAGTTATCGGTCTCAAGGAAGTATTTTTCCACCGTCCGGACTTTTCGTTCCCCTCCGATCACGCCTCGGCTTTGTTTGCTATAACTTTCACTCTGTATTTATTCGGCTATAAAAAAGCGGCAAATTGGTTTCTACTCTATTCTCTAATTATCGTCTTTGCCCGGGTCGTGATTGCCGTTCATTATCCGCTTGATATTATCGGCGGTGCCGCCGTGGCGTTAGCTGCATCGCTTGTTGTTTTTTGGCTCAAAAAACCGCTCACGAAATATATTTACGAACCGATTGTCTTTGTTTTAAAAAAAGTAAGGTTGGCATGAGAGAAAAAGAAGTTCGCCATGTAAGCGCCGAAATCATTTCCTGGCTTTTTTATCCGCCTTTGGTCGGCACGGTTTTTTTTGTGTTTTTGGTTTTTTGGTATTCGACAGATCTGAATCAAGGCCTTCATTGGTTGGTTGCTATTTCGCCATTTTTGATTTTTATTCCGCTAATTTATTTTGTGATCTCATTTAAGCTCGGTTGGATTAGCGACATTGATTTAACCGATCGCAAAGAACGCCCGATTTTCCTTTCGGCTTTTATCGTATCTTTGGCATTAGCGTCGGCCCTCCTTTATCTTTTATCTGTTCCGACTAAATTTTTTGTTTATGTTTTTTCGGGGTTAGTGATGACCGTCGTCACTTCGATTATCACATTATTTTGGAAAATCAGCTTTCATACCGCTGTAACCACTAGTGTCGTTACAGCTATCACTATTCTAGGCGGGCCGCAATTTTGGCCTCTATTTTTACTAATCCCAATCATCGGTTGGGCCAGAGTCATGCTTAAAAAGCACACTTTTTGGCAAGTTGTCGGCGGTGCATTAGTCGCTTTTGTTATCACCGAGGGAGTGTTTTTGGCTTTTGGTTTTAATGTTCTTTTTTAAAAATTATGACGGCAATTTTATCTTTTTTTAGCCATTTTATAATCAACACAATTTCCTCGATGGGATATTTTGGGGTGGCGGTTTTGATGGCAATCGGTGCTTTCAATATTCCGCTACCCTCCGAGGTGATTTTGCCGTTTTCCGGTTTTTTGGTTTGGTCGGGACAGTTCAACTTATTTTTAGTGGCACTTTTTGCCTGCTTGGGCTGGCTTTTTGGCGCGTTTTTTTCTTATTATTTAGGGATTTACGGTGGCCGGCCGCTAATTAACCGCTTTGGAAAATATGTCTTGCTCTCACACCACGATTTGGACAACACCGAAAAATTTTTTGCTAAATATGGCGAAATTGCGGTTTTTGTCGGCCAGCTTTTGCCGATTGTCAGAAATTTTATTTCCCTTGCGGCCGGCATTTCGAAACTGAAATTTTGGAAATTTATTTCTTATACTTTGGCGGGCGCGTTTCTCTGGGCGCTTTTGTTAACTTGGATCGGTGTCAAACTCGGCGAAAACTGGGACTTGGTCAAGGTTTACTTTCATAAATTTGATGTGTTGATAGCGGTCTTGATTGTGTTGGCGATTGCCTTGTATATCTGGCGACATATTAAAAATTCGAAAAATCACGAATAACGAATTTAGAATTATGAATTACGGATTAGTCGATTTTTTACTTTAAAAACTTTCTAACTTTACCCGCCTGCAGAAGCTGTCGCTTCAGCGACTGCGGGCAGGCGAACTTTATAAACTATTGCTATGCTTATTGATTTATCTAAATTTACTAATATCCCTGTCGGGTCTTTCGAGGCCGAGGAAAAAGTGGGCAAAGTCCTGCGCCCGCTTTTAAATCCCGACGAAGGCCGCGTGATCGGTTTTGCGGTTTTAACCCGAGAACTTTTCCCGAAACTTAAAGTCCTTTCGATTCAGGATGTAGTTGATATTGATCGAAACGGGCTGGTGATAAGATCGGCTGATTCGCTGGTTGACTCAAAAGAGATTGTGCGGATTGCGGAAATTTTAAAAAAGAAGTTTGACTTAATCGGACTCAAAACATACTTTCAGTCGGGCGAAAAATTAGGGAGAGTGAGCGATGCGGTGATCGAAAGCCAAACGGGTGATATCACACGACTTTATGTCGGATCGCTTTTTAAAAATTTTGCCTTTGAAAAATCCAAAATTTACGAGATCGCTTGGACAAAAGTTGTTGTAAAAGACGAAAAAAATCAAAAGAGCAAAGTTCGGCCAAAAATCGTCCCCTCCGAACTCCCAGAACCGGCCTAGCGAGAAATACTTGTCTCTAGACATGAAAAGGGGCGGCTCCAGCTGGAGCCGCCCCTTTATTTGTGGGTCGTTTCGACCTCATCCTCGTCCGGTTTGGACGAGGACGGTGAACTTCTTGCCGGCGACATCGCCGACAAGGGTCTGTGGCCCGAACCCCTCGCGGGAGCGGACCTCGATCTGCCGCGCTTTGTCGCCGAGGACCGTGATCACGAGGCCCTCCGGCACCGTCCAGAGGACGGGTATGTCCGGCGACCCGGGCCAGCCGGGATAGCCGCTTGCATAGTGGTCAATCCAAGTCACCTTGATGGTAACCGGACTGACATAGTCGGCGATCCCGCCGTCGAAGACCGCGTCGGAGACCTTGGTCGCGCCTTCGACGAGAATCTCTAGTTTATCCGGGATGATGTGGGTGGTAACCACATGAACCCGAGAAACCTCGGATCCATTTACCATCAACGCGACATCAGCCTGCCAGCTGGAAAGTGCCGTCGCTTCCCAGATGCCAGGGCTGACCCTGTTGAGCGCGATGGCGTCGGTCTGCAAACAGACCAGCTCTACCGGCCGGTTAGGCGTGTCGCCGACCAGCGTCCACCGTTGGACGCCGACGAGGCTAATGACGCCACTCGGCGTCGGCAACGGTACCTCGACCCGGATTTGCTCGGGGGCCGGAGGGTTGATCGGGGGGATAACCGGCGTGACGCCCGTGCTGCCACCGCAACCACCGAGCGCCATCATCAGTACCGCAATTCCCACCAACAACAATGTCGTCTTCATTCGAAACTCTCCCTTTGCCCCTATCGGGGCCCGTCAAACAACTCGGCCGAAACACTTATGTGTTTCTAAACCGTTCGAGAGAGCATACCATATAACTGGAGAAAAGTCAAGGTCGGTACCACGACATCAGAAGTGCTTTACTCAAGGCCCGACAGCTTCAAAACCTGCCGGGCTTTTCTCTTTAATGTACAATTTTCTCCCAGCCTACCGGTCTTCGACTCTGAAGCTCAGACTTGAAGAGCAGGCAGGGATCGAGAAAATTGTACATTTTAAGAGGTAAATTAATTTACTCATTCCCTACGATCGTATCAAATGAGTAACCCCCAAACTCCACCCGGCGGGTGGAGTTTGGGGGTCTTTGGCCAACATTTCTTTTGACTTTTTTGCGAGTTTGAGCTAAGATAACATCTTACTGGAATCTGTTGCTGACAATCCTCTTCTGGATCGTAGGCATCGCCTACTGTGGGTTTGCAGCGTTTCTTGTTTGGGAGGCGATTTGTCTACCGGGAGCGGATGCAAACTATGATATTGGGCTTGCTATCCCGCTGGGAGCGCTTGGCTTGATTGCCTGCCTGATCGCATTTAGATGTTGCACTCGATGTGCGAGGATCAAGCCGAAAAGAGAGATGCGGTTGTACGAACGGCAGTGGAGAATCGTGTGCTTTCTCTTGGGTTATGTACTGGTGCTTTGTGCTTTGACTGTTGCCTGGTCTGTGGCTCATGCGGTCCGTTTGGGAATTGCCTATGATGGATACAGGCAAACCGGCTGGATTATGGCTGGTGTCATGGCGATCGCTGGGATTGGCTTTCTGTGTTTTGCCATCAAACGCTTCAAGACCGAGGAGAAATGATGCTTGCACAAAAATCTCGGTTGAAATCACATGGGCGGCGTCTTCTGGACGCCGCCCATTCTTTTTATAAAAACAAAAAGCCCGACACATTCCGATTGTTAGTCGAAATGGCCGGGCTTGGGGGAACTTATATCTGGCCAGAAAATGGCCGAAGATCGGCTATTCGGTCAGATCAAAGGCCTTCTTGATGCGATCCAGCAGCTCACCCTCGGGTTTCTCGCCGATGAAAGTGTCTTTCTGTTCGCCGTCATCCAGTATGACCACCGTAGGAATTGCGCGGATCTTATACTTGGTAGCAGCGTGTTTGTGGTCTTCGATATTGACCATGATGACCTGGATAGTGTCCGGCAGCTGCTTAGCAACCAAACCAAGATCCCTGTTCATCCTCCGATATGGTGCGCACCAAACCCAAAAAACGAGAACCACCTTCTTACCGGCGAGCATTTGGCCCAAATCTTGCTCTTCCAGCTCGACAATTGCGGCTGCCATGCAACTCACCTCGGTGGGTTACGGTATTGTTGCTCGTGCTTTGTTACTGCCCGACGATTTTGACGACGAGAGTGCGCTTCTCTGGATCGAATGCGACCAGCTCGTAGCGGGTCGTGATATCCGAAAAGTTCATAACTCGGACTTTAGTAGTTCTGCTCTCGATCATCTCTCTAACATTGATACCAGCCTCGGCCGACTTGGCATAATATGCCAAACTAACCAAGTGAGGGTGGTCAATGCCAACTGTCCCAACACCCTCGACAGTAACAGTCAACTCTCCGATGAACAGATCGTCAAGGGTTGGTGAACTTACAACTGGGGGGGGTCTGACCTTCTTTCATTGTCAATCTTCCTTTCAAGATGCGAAATGCGTTTTGTCCCGCCGGGGCGGATTCACAAGATAATATTCTTATTAGTTAAAAAAATCAAGCGAAAATTTAAAAAATATAGTTCAAAGCCAAAAACCACAACTTATAATTATTTAACTTATTAGTTTTAAGTTATGGTTGGAGACCTTGACATTTGCCCTGTTTTATGGTATAGTTCTCGGTTGCGCTCAAGAACGATAGCGTACATTTGACAACTTGGTTTTAATCCCAGGTGGCTCTGGGAAAAGATACAGAAAAAGACCGCTTTTTTGCGGTCGAATCTTAGGGAGGCGTACCTGACATGAAGAAGACAGTAGTGGTTTTGGCTGTACTGATGGTTGTTTTCGCGAGCATAACCGCCGCGTTCGCGGCGCCGGAGAAGACTGGCCGCAAAGCCGTCGTCGTAATCAGCGAGATCAGCGACAAGTACGCAGAGCCCCGGGGACCGCGTGGTCCCTGGGGACCGAGCGGTTGGGATGGGGGACCCCCGAACATCGTCACGCATACCTACCGCCCTTCTGCTCCGGAACCCTATAGGGGGCCGTATGCAGGGGAGCCGATGATGATGCCGAACAGCAGCACCGATGCTGGGATGACACAATCCCAGGCGCAGACCCACACCGTGGCCTTCGACCCCAACCCCGCGCCGATACTGGTGTCGTCTGGGCTGCCCAAGTGGGCAGACCAGGAATGGCAGGGGGCCGTCGCGAACGGCACCGTCAACGGTTACCCGGGCGGCAACACAAGCCCGAATCGGGTAGCCACCCGCGCCGAGTCCTTGAATATGGCGCGCGCCGCGGCAAAGCAGGCAGTCAGCCAGGCAATGCAGAATGTTCTGCCATGGCTGATCATGGCCGCCGTTATCCTCATCATCTTGGCCCTCACAGCCATCTTGATGAGATCGCGGCAGCCGGCGCCGTCCATCTCCGTTAGAGTCGTCTTCCCCGAGGGGCTCATCCAGGGGCCGCTCTTGACCGCGAATGTTTGCGGCGGGGAAGGCGGCGCTGGTGGCGACATCAATGTCGCCAAGGGGATGAACTCCACCGCCGGCCCGACATTTGTCGGCGACGGAGATGCCCCGATCATCGTCGTCGTTTCGGAGCCCGAACCCGGCGGCGACACGACAGAGATGCCGCCGGCCGATCCCGACCCGGACGACTTTGACGACTGGCCCGTCCCGCCACCGGCGTAGTTGAGCCACCAACTATGCCTCACCGGGCCGTTTTGCGCATCTAGCGCGAAGCGGTCCGGTTTTGTTTTTATTTTGAAATGATATACTGGAGTAAGAAATTTAAAAACTAATTGAGTCCCCCTTCGCCCCGCTTTGCTCGTTGAGCTTCGCGGCGCTACGGAGGGACTTTCGGGCCCCGCCATAGGCGGGACTCGAAGCGGAGGAAAATATGGCAAACGATTACTATCAACCCACCGGTTCGCAACAGCCAACACCTGTTGGTGGAGATGATCAGGCAGGTCAACCCGCCGGGTCAAGCCCTCTGGGCGGCGGCGACAGCGGACAGCAGACGACCGATGCACCCGATATTGCCGAGACACCTCAAGCAGTGCCAATCGAGACACCGGCCGCACCAGCACCGGTAGGCGAAACACCTGCTCCCGAAGTGCCTGCTACTCCGACACCTCAACCAGAAGCAGACCAGCCCTTGACTGGAACGACCAGTGACCAGCAACCGGCGACTATATCGCCTCCAACCCCACCGGCTGCTCCGGAACAACCACAAAGCGCTCCTTGGGAACAATAAACCGAATATAGAATTACGAATCTCGAATTATGAGCAGAAACATCAAAAAGATGTTAGTTTTAGATGTTTTTATTCATAATTCATTATTCGATATTCATACTTCATGCTCATTCTTGCTATACTTAGGTTGTGGAAAAGAATAATAAACAGATCTTATATCTTGTTTTGTTGATAGTAGTTTTTGTAGTTCTCGTGATCTTGATTTATGTCGGCGCCCTCGGGATGCAAAGGGGAATTTATGGAACAAAATTATCAATGTCGAATTATGAATCACGAATTATGAATTATGAATAAAGCCATAGAAGACAAAAAAATCAGAACATTTACGGACCTTAACGCTTGGCGAGAAGGACACAAATTGGTACTTATGATCTACAAAATAACTCGTAGCTTTCCAAAAGAAGAATTATTTGGCCTCACTAGCCAGATCAGGCGATGCGCGGTCTCGATTACATCGAATATTGCCGAGGGATTTAGTCGAAAGTCGTATAAAGAGAAAGTGGTTTTCTATTCAACAGCACTAGGTTCGCTAACAGAGCTGCAAAATCAACTTCTAATTGCCAGGGATGTAAAATATATAACTGAAGCAACTTTTCAGAAGATTGCCGATCAAACAGTTTTGGTACACAAAATAATTAACGGGTTAATTCGCGAATCGAAAATTCGTCATTCTTAACTGACTCGTGAATTATTCGTAATTCAAAATTCATAATTCAATATCATGCTTTTACTTATTCGCCTACTACTATCTCTCGATATAATCGCGTCGCTCATTGCCGCGCCGATTTTTGCGGGGGGATTTGGGTTGGGAAGCGGAGCGGGCGGATCTAGTTTTAGCCAACAAACCGATCTTAATAAAAACGATAGCGACAAAGAAGCGGCCTATATTTTGCTTACGAACTCGTGTGATGCGGCCGCATGGAATCAAAATGCGCCCTCCGGTCCAAAATTCCCGACTAGCTCAAACGATACTAGCTTCTCCTCGTTGGTTTCGAAAGCCAAGGACCTCGACTGGGGCAAGTTGTGCCAGGCAAAAGAAAGCGGTAAATACGGGATTATTTTTGTCGGTTCGGCGGCAAATGAAATGAAACTAATGTTTCAAAACAAATGGGACAAACGGACCCTCTATGCCACTGTTTATCTCTTTCAGAAACGATTTTCTGCCTCGGGCTACAACGAGTCATGCGAGGGAGAAATAAAAAATTCTTTTGGCATGACAATTAAAAAAATATACTCACCGTTAATGACTTTGGCGGTTCATTTTGATGCACAAACAGGACTCCCCTATAACGATTCGGACGGATCGCCCTCAAAATTAAGCAAGGAATTTGTCGAGGATGACGCGGCGGCCGCAGACCCTTCGGTGAACGACCGGAATGTTTCGCCCCACGCGCGCGGCCAGGCCTTCGATGTAGTAACTTTGGGTTGCAATAAAATCTATGCTAAAGGAAAGCTGAAAGCCATTCAGCCGACCTATATTCAGACGGGGCAAACAGCGAAAGCAAAGTGGGTTAATCCCGCTATAGAAGATATTTTAAACGAAGCCAACCAGATCAACGACGAAGAAGGCGAAGACGCAATAATTCCAAGTTCAATCGGTGATGACCCGCCTTTTGCCTCTGGAGTATCGGCTTTAGCTTCATCAAAAGGCCTTTCGGCGGCGCTTGCCGCAAACGGCCAAATGAACCCACAAAATCAACCAAAAATCTTGCCTCAACCAAGCGACACAAATTCGGCTACAGCCCCCTCAACAACAGATGCGCGAAGTTCAAATGCCAAAAAAGCCGCCGCATATGCATCGCGGGTTTTAGAGCAAAAATTATCACTTCCGGCCGGGACGCTACAAAATGGAACGGATTTAAAAACCGCCGGTCGCGCGGCATTTTTGGCGAAAACCGGTTTCAGCTTGCCCGATCCAATAACCGATCAAGATATTCCGCCGACCTTGCTTGCAGTAATAAACCAGCAAAGCGCCGATTTTGCCCTCGAGGTACCACAAGAAGCCATAGACCTTTTTAAACAAAAAAAATACGACGAGGCCTATAAACTAATCGGCGCGTCTGATTTAAATCGACGCTTTGAACTCAATTTAAACGATAGTCAAATCAAAGAAATCGCCAAAACCGGCAAGATGCCTAACGATCAAATCAAAAAAATTATCGCCAGCAAAGTCGCTAAAGACCCCAATGAACAGCTATTGTATAACGCACTTCTTGATAAGGGTTACGACGGCGTGGATTCGGCTTTGGACGAATTCCAAAGTCAGCAGGAGAAACAAGCACCGTACAAGTTAGTCAAAATCATGATTTCTGGCGACCAACTAACTGACGACCAAAAGTCCATCTTAGCGGATTTTATGAGCAACGATCCGGTTATAAAAGACGGAGCAAAGCGGCGAATGCGCGAGATAGATAAATCAAAAGCACTAGCCGATTGGATGACACAAAATGGAAAAATGACTCCTCAAGAAGTGGCGTTTTGCCAAGGCGCGCTAGATCTTTATAAAAAATCGTCTAACCCCAAGGAGGAACTGGAAAGACAAAATCCGGATGTCAAAACAAAGGTCTTGGCAAACGCAATTTCGCTGATGGGCGATGACGAGAAACTGGCCTTAACACAGGTGGTCGGGCCGAACCCTTCGCCCAAGGATTTAGAGGCGGCGATGAAGGACGGTCGGCTTGAGGATGCGGGCAAGGTCTTTGCGATTTCAAAACAACTCGAGCAGGCGGGCGTTGCAAAATCAGATGCTAATCAGCTGGCGGCCGGTTTGGTGAGCCATCAGGCCTCAACATCTGATGCGGCAATCGCCGTATTCAACGGAAAATATTCTTCGCAATATGGAGTAAATCTGACCAAAGACGATTTTAAAAATTTCAAGACCGGGCAAATCTCGCCGGTCGCGCAAACAATTGCGTACGGCAAAATCAAAGAGCAAACCGGGCTTGATGTAAACACGATTAAAGCGGCATTTAAAGATAAAAATCCGCAGGCCAAAGAGCAAGTCGCCCAAGCAGCCGTAGATAAAATCAACGCGCCCGCCTGGAGCAAAAAATACATCAACGACTATGTCAAGGATTATTTTCAAAAAGACAAACAGGAAAATATTTCTAAGGCGGGCGCGGATCAAAAAGCCGACTCAATCGGCGCATCAATCGACAAAAATAATCAAGAAAAAAAGACCGTTTCCGATCAGTTAAAAGACGCATATCACAAAGCAATTGATAAAGGCGATTTAGCAGCGCGCGACAAAGCGGCAAGCGTTCTTCAGGAGTACGGCATGGGCGAAAAAGATGCTCAAAATATTGCCGCGGGACATTTTGACAAAGCCCAAGACAAGGCGCTGGCCGCGGTTTTAGCCAAACAGGGTTACGGCAGCTACGACCAGATGAAAACGATTATTGACGGCAGCGCTTCAAAAGACACGAAATACAACTTTTCCGATCCGATCATTGCTGATGTTTTGAACAAACAAGGTATTCAGCTCGAAGAAAAAAATGTTTCAAAAACGCTGCTGGAGGGGACTTCTGATCAGAGAGAAAAAATGGCGAAGGATGCGGGCGAACAATATGCCGCTAATGAGCTATCGACAAAAGCAGGAGAGATGGGAGTTGCAATCAACAAAGATCAGGCAAAAGAAATTATTAAAAATCATGATTGGGGAACTTTCAAAGATCAAGGAAGCGATATCGGCAAAAACTCGGCGGCACAAAAGGTCTCCGAGTCGTTAGGCGGCACGGTTTCGCCGGAGCAGGTTAGAGCGCTTTACGACAAAGCAACGAGCGACGGGCTTGATACAAATGACGCTAAAAATCTGGGCTGGGGGGTTTTGGAGGAACAAACCGGTTTTTCCAAGGACTCGATTGATAATTTTAGAAATAATTTTGATAATTTAAAAGATATAACAACAACGCAAATTCAAAATTTTGATTATTCGGGCCAAGGAGCGGCGATCGGGACCGGCGTTATTTTAAATACCGTTATAGGGCAGCAGCTGGCGGCAATTGACCCGACCGGAGGCCTCGCCACAAGCTATGCCATGACATACGCGCAGGATTATTTAGCAACTTTGGGCGTGAGTGCGCCGATTCTACTGGGCGTGGCATTTTTAATCAATCCGCAAGCGACAATCGCCTCGATAAAAAATACAATTCAAATGGCTTTTGGGTTTATTTCCGATCCGGTTGGCACAATCATGGGATTTTTGGGCGGATTCGGGATTGGCGGGAGCAAACCTAAGGCATTTCCTCCAGTTAACAAACCGGATTTTGGCACACTCGATAAAGTGTCCTCTGGGGCATTAACAGCCGCTGGAGTTGTTGGGGCTTCCGGGAATATTGCTCTTTCTGGTTACCAAGGTTCGGCCAAACCATCGAAAAGTTATTTTGAAAAAGCGGCGCGCAGAGAAGTTGACCATATCACCGAGGATATGCTGATGTTTTCGCTCATTCAGAAATCCCCGGCGTTAAAAGCCGATCACTGGACAAGATTTATGGGTAAAATCGAGTTGCCATCAAGTCCGCTCGAAGTTGAACAGATTTTCCCCGGCAGAATCGCCTCAAAAACTGATCTGGCGGGAGTCAGCGATCGCTTTTATGACCAAGAGGGCTCGGGCAGTTTTATGGGACTTGATAATTTAAATCTGCTTTTAAAGGCCGTTTACGGGGCGAGTTATGATCCGCTAAAAAGCTATGGGCGAAAACAAGGGCTTTTGTACTCGAAAACGATTCCGGATAGAGTACATATTGGGTTTTAGCAGACCGTTAAAAAACACCATTAAATGTCATTGCAATAATTCTTCTTGTCATTGACAATGGGTTTTCGTGTACAAATTTCTCGATCGAGAAATTTGTACACGAAAATGAATCTGTTAAATTCTGATAATTACAAAATCAAGCTGAACATTTAGTTTTGTGATTTCGGTTAGGTTTTTATATTACTCAATGACTATGCTACGGTTAGGTTTTACGCTACTTGATGCGTATACGATTTTTCTGTACAGAAAAATCGTATATTTAATTAAATCTGTTAAATTTAGATATCTTTAAAATTTCAAAATTTTTTCCCGAACTGGAAAATATGCAACTAATGGACGGTCGTCAATTAGTTGCATAAATTACCAGAAGAAAACAAACAAGGAATCATTTTTTGCTTCCTGAAACGGGAAAAGACAAAATCAATTTAAAATGATTGAATTTTAGAATCTAAAAAAACAGGCCGCAGAGCTATCGAAAGATAGATGCGGCCTGTTGTGAGGCCAGAAAAGGCCTGGAAAGTGAGTCCATTATTCTGCGGGCGGGGGAAGGTCGAGAAAACCGAGGGGCTTGGTGCCGACAGCGGTTCTTCGTGTACCTTCTTCGATTCGGCCGACCTCGAGCATGTCGTAGCCGGCTGAAGTGCCTATTCCGATCAGCCGATCCACAAGGTTCCGCTTGACGAAGAAGTACATACCCGCACCCATGTTGAAGGTCGTGGCACAGGTGTAGGCATCAACGCCAATGTCAAGCATAAACTGCATCAGTGGTGGCAACTCTTGCCACCACGAGAGAACATGGTAGGTCAGATTCCGATGATCGTCCGCCAGCTTACCGACACCGCTTCCAGTTGCAGGCAAAAGACCTGCAAGCTCAATCTCGGCTTCTTGGATCGCCTCGACCAGTCCAACATAGCACATGGTCGGGATTAGCGCTTCGGCCCCAAGTGTGTTGCCGTTTGGCAACAGAGTCAGGAACTTATCCGGCAGTTTCATCGCCCGATCAATGACAAGCGAGATGCCGTTTGAGTGAAGACCCGAAGATCGGGCCGCGACGATGCTTAAGCCGCTCTTTAGGCGGTCGGCGGTGATCGCGTTCAGCTGCGGATTGACAAGGATCGAATTGACCGCGCAGCTCATCACTGGCGCGTCATCTACCGGTTCATCGGCTTTGACCAAAAACCGGTAATTCGGCGATTCGCCGCCGACGAGTGTCATCGAGCAGAGTTTGCAGACATCATAGGTACCCCGGGCGTAGTCGGCCGCTCGCTCTTCGTCCGCAAACCAGTCGGATTTGCGCGGCGTAACTTCGTTAGAATAAGCAAACGGCAAAAACGGTAAGGAGTCGCCGACTCCCATCATCGCCAGATCCTGCGCAAGGGTGTTGTAGTGGGGCATGTGATCGCCATACTTGTACATCCATTCGGCGATCCAACTCTTGTTGCCAAGCCCCTCCAGAAGCGGGCCGCGGAAATAGTGTGGCTGTTGCTCGAAGTAGTTCCAGTAGACCGACCTGTTGCCGTAGAAAACATCCACTCCGCGGCGCTTGGAAAAGTCGCGCGTCTCCCGACCGACTTCGACCATCATCTTCTTGAAATCCCCCATCAACCCATAGTCAACGAACTCGGAATAACCACTTTTTTGCTCCATCAGTAAGTCACCCTTTCTCGAATGTGTGGCGTATTCTTACGGGATTAGAATAGCATATTATTTTGGAAAAGCTACACGATGGATCCAGATGTCATTTCGACCGTAGCGGAGAAATCTATTTTTTAGATCTCTCGACAAGCTCGAGATGACAGGAAATGCATTGTTGCTTGATTGTTTAATCGCCCAATTATTTGCAGTTTTTGGTATAATAATTTTGATGAAGGAGGCGAACAATCAGCAGTCAGCAATCAGCCGTCAGGTTGTTTGGTGTTGATTTAGAGTTCTAATTTGGAGGGGAACAGTGCAGTACAAAGTGCCACAGAATATAGATATGGAAGACCCCACACCGTTCCTTACTGTGAAACGGATTACATCCTGTTATCACAGTGCGTCAGGTTGCGGGGCGGGACTCATACACCTAATGGTTGGGGAGATTTAGATATGCAGTATAAAGTGCCGCAAAACATAGATATGGAGGACAAAATCATCGGGCCGTTTACGATGAAACAGTTCGTCTATCTTTTAATTCCCGGTGGAATAATTTACGGATGGTATTCCGAACTTGCCCAAAATTACGACAATTTTATGGTGGAATTTTTGGTCGTCGCCATTCCGGTTGGCATAATCGGCGTCTGCTTTGCTTTGGTTAAAATTAACGACCGGCCTTTTGAATTTTTTGCCTTAAGCTTGATTCGTTTCATGATTTCCCCAAAACAGCGCAAATGGGTCAGCGGTTACGCTCCGGAAAATGTGATTTTGCTTGATAAAGCCGAAGCGCCAAAACCGGAGACCCATCTTAAAGACGAGGGTGATCTTGATGATCTATCAAAAGCGTTAGATCAAAGTTCGGCCGAGATTCGGGCCAAATCAGAACCGGTAAAAATTGCAAAACCGAGAGCGAAAGAAAACGAGCCCAGCGAGACGGTCTTGAATTTATCCGTCAAAGATGTAAAAGCCGCCGCCGAGAAACAAAATCAAGCCCAATCCACTCCAAAATCTACCGGGGGTACGCAAAATTCCGTCGCCGCCCAAAAGAAAAAATTTATGGGATTATTTTAAAATGGCCAAACCACAACCCGTTTCAACCCAACAACACATTCCGATTTCCGCGGTTTACGATTCGGTTTTGGTAACGCACAAAGGAATGTTTGCCGAAATCATCATGGTCAATTCGGTTAATTTCGGCTTAAAAAGCGAAGAGGAGCAAAACGCCATTATTTATCAATATCAGGCGTTTTTAAACTCGCTTTCATTTTCGATTCAAATCACCATGAATTCAAAACAACTTGATTTGACAAATTATGTTAAAGACCTGGAAGGTCGCATCGCACAGGAACCAAACGAGCTGATCCGCTATCAAATTCAAGAATATGTTGATTTTATCCAAAAGCTGATTTCAATCGCCAACATCATGGACAAAAAGTTTTTTATCACCGTGCCCTACCAGCTGCCGCCAAACGAAATGCCGTCAAGCGGCTTTTTCGCCAATTTGTTTGGCACAACCAGAGTCCACCTTAAAGTCCCGCTTCAAAAATTTATCAAGATTAAAGAGGAACTGGAGCAGCGCTCAAATGTCGTGATCTCGGGGCTTTCGTCGCTTGGCATTTCTTCGCAGATTTTAAACACCAAGCAGTTGATCGAGCTTTTTTACCGCACTTATAATCCCGAAGAAGCGATGCGGGAAAAAATTAAAGGTGATGTTGAATCAATCGGGGTGCAAACCGAGCAGGCGGAGCAAATCGGGCAAAAGGCAAAAGACGATCAGGACAAAGCGCAAGCCGATCAAAGCGCCGCTTCAAACCAGTCAAATCAAATTGATTCCGTCAAAGGAAACGCAAACGAAATACAAGTGCCAATAAATCAAACCAGATGAACGAAGATAAAAACCCACAACCACAAAAAGAGCAAAAGCTAAACCCGAAAATCGCGCGGCAAGCCGAGCGGGAAATTGAAAAATCATCAAGTTCGATGCTTGATTTTATCGCGCCGGCCAGCTTTTTGACCACCCCGAATTATCTGCAAATCAACAATCTTTTCATCAAAACCCTGTTTGTTTATTCTTATCCGCGCTTTTTAAATTCAAACTGGCTCTCCCCGATTATCAACTACGATATTTCGATGGATGTTTCGATGCATTTGTCGCCACTTGATTCAAATATTTTTCTCGACAAAATGCGAAAGCAGGCGGGACGGCTGGAATCGTCAAGGCAAATTGAACAGGAAAAAGGACTGGTTAGAAACCCGCAGTTAGATCAAGCAATTTCGGATATTGACCAGCTGCGAGACGATTTGGTGGCCGGCCAGCAGAGGATTTTTAAATCCGGTCTTTATTTTACAATTTACGCTAAAAGCCAAGCGGAGTTAACCGAGACGACCGAACGGTTGACTGCGACTTTGGGCGGACTTTTGGTTTATACCAAGCAAAGCATTTTTCAAGCGGAAGAGGGATTCCACACCACGCTCCCGATCGCCGAGGACGAGCTCGTCGTTACCAAAAATCTCGATACCAATTCTTTGTCAACCAGTTTTCCTTTTGTTTCGGCCGAGCTGACCTCGAACAAAGGAATTTTGTACGGCATTAATCGCCACAATAATTCTTTAATTTTATTTGACCGGTTTGATTTGGAAAACGCCAACGAAGTCGTTTTTGCAAAATCGGGCGCGGGGAAATCATACACCGTAAAACTCGAAGCGTTGCGTTCTTTGATGCTTGGCACGGATGTGATTGTGATTGACCCGGAAAATGAATACGAGTCGCTTTGCGAGGCGGTCGGAGGCAGTTTTTTTGATTTTTCGCTAAATTCCGACAAGCGCGTTAATCCGTTTGATTTGCCAAAAGTGACCGAGGATGAAGACGGCGAGACGATTTTGAGAACCGCGGCCACCGATTTAAAGGGTTTGCTCGCGTTGATGGTTGGCGGATTGACGCCGGAGGAAGACGCGATTTTAGACAAGGCGGTCTACGACACTTATTCTTTGCGCGACATCACCGCAAATCCGGAAAGCCACAAAAATCCTCCGCCGGTTTTGGCCGACTTGCAAGGAGTGCTGCAAAATACAACCGGTGCGGAGAGTTTGGCGAGGCGGCTGACAAAGTACACCGAAGGAACTTTCGCGGGATTATTTAACAAGCCGACCAACTTTGAACTCGAACGGGGTTTTATGGTTTTTTCGATTCGAAATCTGGAGGAAGCGCTGCGGCCGCTTGCTATGTATATGATTTTAAATTACATCTGGGCGCAAATCAGACACAATTTGAGAAAAAGAATTATGATCGTGGACGAGGCCTGGATTTTGATGCAATATCCCGATTCGGCTAAATATTTATACTCTCTGGCCAAGCGCGCCAGAAAATATTTCCTCGGACTCACGATAATTTCACAAGATGTCGAGGACTTTTTGGGTTCAGAGCAGGGCCGCGCCGTTTTGAATAACTCGTCTTTGCAGATTTTATTGAAACAATCCCCGGCGGCGGTCGAAAAACTGGCGGATGTCTTTCATCTGACAGAAGGAGAAAAGTTTTTGCTTTTGGAATCGGATGTCGGGGAAGGGCTGTTTTTTGCCGGCGCCAGCCATGTGGCTATAAAAGTGGTCGCCTCCTACGCGGAGGATCAAATTATTACGACTGATCCGCGGCAGCTTTTGGAACAAAAGGAAGTTAAAGCCGAGGAAGGTAAAATGACCGGGCAAGAAATTTCGGCCGATCAGCCCTTGGCTGAAGCCGTCAACAGTCAGCCACCGGTTTCCAGCTTCCAGCAACCAGTGACCAGTCAGCCAGTGACTAGTGACCAGCGACCAGTAACTAGCTCGGCGGCGCCACAAGTCGTGCAAGCACCGGCTGCAATGGCAACCCCGCCCCAAGCGCCACCACAGCAGTCAGCAGTCAGCAGTCAGCAGTCAGTGGCTAGCCAACCAGTTGCTAGTCAGCCAGCTACCCAGCCCCCAGCCCCCAGCCAACCAGCTCCCACCAGCCCCCAGCCACCAGCTAACCAGCCAACCATCCCGCCTCCTCCAAATCAAAATATAACAGGGACTCAATAATGGCCGACGAAACAAACCCCAATCCATCATCAGACGGCACTGTTCCCATTGCTGAAATAAAAGACGATAAACCAGCAACCAGCCGACCAGCCCGCCGGGCAGAGCCCAGCCCTCTGGGCGGCGCCGACCAGCCACCAGTGACCAGTGAGCCACTCGAACCGCCATGGGAAACGCCGCAGACCAGCCGTCAGCCGTCAGCGGTCAGCCGTCAGCCATCAGCAATCGGCAGTCAGTCAGCTACCCAGTCCCCAGCCCCAAGCCAACCAGCTCCCGCCAGCCCCCAGCCGACCAGCCGACCAGTGACTATTCCTCCGCCCCCTCCTCCGCCACCCAGACCGCCGCAGGCGCCAAAACCCCCGATTGGCACGAGAGCGATGATCCAAAGAAAAGGGCCTGGCCGGATCTCCAAAATTATTTTGTGCGTTGTAGCATTTTTAATCATTGCCGGCGGTGTTTTTTACTTTTTCTTTTACCGCGTTACATTTGTTATAAATCCGACTCCGGCACCCGACAAAATCACGCTCGACGGCAAGCAGGTTAAAAACGGAACTTATCGCGTAACACCGGGAACTCACTCGGTCGAAATCGAGAAAAAGGGTTTTGTTTCGTATCGCGAAAACAAGGATTTCTCGATCGGCGAAAAACAAAATTTGAATTTTGCTTTCGAGAAAGCCGAATCGGCGGAAACGATCGCCGATGGCGCGATTGACGCTTCCGCTTCATATGATTTGAAATTTATCAACTTTATTTCAAAATCCGGTAATTTATCCGCTGTCTCGACCTCAAAACAAAATAATGCCTGGGCTCAAACTCAACTTTCAAACGGCGCTTACACAAATGTCAGAAAAGTCCTGTTTTCAAATGACGAAAAATTTGCCGTGCTTTTGGATAACGAGGCCTTGCGAGTAATTGACTTTGCAAAGTCCGATCTTCTAAATCAAGTCGAAGCCAAATTGCCTCCGCTTGCCTCAACAATTCATTCGATCGCTTTAAATACTCTAAAATCGCAATATTTTCCCGAAGTTAACTCGAAAATTATTTACGACATGGAAGTCCCCTACGGCTGGAGCATAATTATGGCCAATCGCGATCACTCGCAATCGGAAATTATAATGCAACTCGATAAAAAGGACTTTTCGTCACTTTATCTTGATTGGAATGACTCCGCCAAGGATTTGCTGGTTGTTGGCGGACAAGTTGGAATTTTTGACTTATCAAGCCGCGATTATAAAACCATTTCAAAAGACGCCGATTTTGTCTGGGGCAAGTGGGGTCAGAGTGGCAAAAATGCCGCTCTGGTTGATACTGACGGTAATGTTTGGGCGCTCTCAAACGGCAAGGTGACAAAAATAAATCTTAAAACAAAGCCGGGGCTCATTTCGTTTATTTCACAAAACGAAGCAATTATTGCCGTTGACGGGAGGCCGGTCAAATTTAACTTTGACAGTAAGGAGATAATAAATTATGCTGAAATAAACGGACTTGATGGTGCCACTTCAATGGCCGCGATTTCTAGTGAAGTTTATTTTAGCGATCAAGATGGTTTAAAAACCGCACCAATTCAGGAGATAAAATATGTCAAATAGGAGGGGCAACTTTTTTTCTAAAATCCGCAAAGTATCTCTTTTTGCCGCGGTTTTTGCAATGGTATTTTCTCTGACGGGATGCTCCTCGAAGTCAGGTACAGCAACAGGCAAATACACACTTTATTGGTGGAGAACGCTCGGTGATGCTCCGGAAGAAACCCTGCAGGAAATCGCCACAAACTACATGAGCGATAACCCCGGCATCACGATTAAAGTTGTTACCAAAGACCCAAGAACTTATCAAGAAGAGGCGCTTTCGGCGCTGGCCGCATATCAGACCGTTGAAAACGCGCCTGATATTTTGTCGGTTGATGCCGAGGACTTGCCCCGCCTCGCCCCACAACTTTCCACCGCACCGGATGATTTATTTGACACCTCTGTCCAAAAAAACCAAAAAAAAGGCGAGAAAACGCTTCAGTATGTTAAAGCCCTTTTCGTGCCTTCCGTCGTCAACTCGACTGTTTTAAACGACCCCGCCGGCGTCCAAAAGGTTTACGGTCTTCCGATGGGCGTTGACAATCTGGCGCTTTACATCAATCAAGACCTTATTCAAAAAGCGCTCGAGGCCCTACAGTCGTCGCAGACATCGCAAAAAACCATCAGCCCCGAGCAAATGTCGGCCCTAAAGAAAAAAATTCAAACTCCGCCTAAGACATGGAATGATTTGGCCGCAATTGTCCCTTATTTAACCGTCAAAAATGGGAGTCAAATCACACAGTCGGCGATCGCGATTGGGACCAGCAAAAATGTGGAGCGGTCTTACGATATTTTAGCGGCGATTATGATGCAAAACGGCACGCAAATAACTTCCGACGATTTAAATTCCGTCGCTTTTAATCAAGCTCGAGCCACCGCCGCGCAAAGCGTAAATTCCGGCGAAGAGGCCCTAAAATTTTATTTAAGATTTTCTAGTGAAAGCGATCCGCTTTACACCTGGAATGATAAGATGCCGAATTCGGTTACGGCGTTTGAACAAGGCCAAGTCGCGATGATGATTCAATACGCCGACGCTTACCGCTTTATTATCAAAGAGATGCCTTCGATTAAAAATTCAATTGATGTCCAACCGCTCCCGCAAGTGGCCGATCCTTCGAGCCCCTCAAGCGCGGACTCGCAAAAAACGATTGCTAAAATGTGGGTTGAAACCGCGCCCTCGGCCAGAGGCGACGCAAACCGCCAAAGAGCGGCCTGGAATTTTATTTATTATTTGACCAATAAAAGCGCGTCTAGCACTTATCTTTCGACCATGAAACTTCCATCGGCCCTAAAAGACGGTTCGGACCGATCCAAATTCGAGGCCTTCTCGACTCAAAAAAACATTGCCGACACATGGTATAAGGGCAGCAAAGCCATGAATGTCAACGAGATTTTTATCGGGATGATTGATAATGCTTACACCAAGAAAAAGTCCACTAAAGAGGCGCTTGATTCAGCGGCGACCGACATCACCACCATTTTACAGGCCAGCAAAGTTAAACGCGCGACGGCGCAGACGGGAGCAACCGGTGCGACAAAATAAATTTACGGCTAGGTCTATTTTGTTTATGCTGACTCTCGTAATGCTCCCCAGTTTGGCTTTGGCCGCCCAAGACGAAGACACCAAGCAGCTTTACTTGCTGTTAAGTTCGGCCTATTCGCATTTTCTTTTGCCAATCGGATCGGTTTTAGCCGGAATCATGATCATTTTCGGCGGGATTGTTTACTCGACATCAGGCGGCGACGCGACCAAAGTGGCCAAGGGAAAAGAATTTATTTTCGGCGCAATCACGGGGCTGGCGCTTTTGATTTTTGCGGCCATGATTGTCCAAAATATCTCAACATAACTGATACAAAATGAGAAAAAAAATACTGTTTATTTCAAGCGCGATTTTGGTTTGTTTGCCTTCAATCGTGTTGGCAACATACGAGAGTCCACAGGGCGATATTTCCGATTTAAATCCGGTGGTTGGCGGAGGAGATGTTTACTCGCTGATGACTTCGATTATTAACCGCTTGCCGATTTGGCTCGGGGGTTTTGCCTTTTTGGCGTTACTATATTCTGGCTTTATTTATCTAACCTCTTTCGGGGACGCGACTAAAATGGAATCGGCTAAGAAAAATTTAACCTGGACCGTAACCGGAATAATCGGCGTTTTTTCCGTTTTTGCGATTATGAAATTAATAATTCTTATAACTAACAGCGGAAAAATCCAATAATATGCTCGGATTAGATGATTTAACCAACAAATTAAACAACGCCATTACCTCGGGCTCAAGTTCGGGTTCAACGGGCACAAGCTCGAGCGACGCGCTTTTTAAGGCAACCGGCGATGCACTTATATCTTGGATTTCCACAAAGGTTTTTTCTTTGATTATCGGGGTATCAATTTTTATTACGCTTTTATTCACCTTCTACGGCGCATTTTTGTATTTTACGGCTTATGGTGATGAAAACAAAGCCAAACAGGCCAAATTGACGATGGTTTATGCGATTGTCGGTTTCGCCATTGTCATGAGCGGTCTTGGCATCGCCAGCTATGTGCAAAGATCGCTGATTTCGAAGCAGGCCGAGCAAGTTACAGCGCCGGTTTCAACCGGAACTGGCGCGCAAACCGGCTCCAGCTCGTCTTCGGACCCAATCGGCGGGAACAGTTCTTGGGGTCCATGAATTTTAATTTAAAATACATAGATTATGGCAATAGATATTCAACAATTAGTAACCCAAGTAACCGGCAACTCGCAGGTTAACCCGGGTTCCATTGGCACCACACACGGCATCGGTATTGATCCGACCAAAGTTACCAATCCCGAAACCGTTTATTACAATGTGATTAGGGTGTTTGTCTGGGGAATCAGCATTATCGCCGTTTTGGTTTTGGTTTATGCCGGCATTCAATATGTAACCGCCGGAGGAGATCAGGAAAAAGCCGAGACCGCCAAAAAAACCATTGTCGGGGCAATTATCGGACTTTTGTTGGTCATTGGCGCTTACACGATTTTTAACACCACGCTGAAAGTTCTGAACAAAGCCAATACTTCAGAAGATGTTAATCAAATAATGCAAGAAAGCCCGAACACACCGTGATAAATATATCACGCGAATCACGCTAATGGGTCGCTAATCTCGCGCTAATAAATGCATCGAATTCGCGTGAGATTCGCATAACATTCGCTTGATTAGCGTGAAGCTGACCCTTCGCGTGAGATTCGCATAACATTCGCTTGATTAGCGTGAAAATATGATAAAAGTAAAAGGTGCAGTTGAAATAGGAATTATCGCCGCGACGGTTCTCGGCGCGGCGCTTTTGGCTTTGGGGATCGGGTTCATGGCGCCCTCTGGCGAGCAATCAAAACTAGTTTACACCGGCGATCTCTGGTGCGTTTCGAATTATATCGAAAAGGAACCGACCGAATATTTAAGCGATGGCCGACCGGCTGCTGATCCGCTTCTTTCGGGTAAAGACGATTGGATTGTCCGCGAACAAGTCAAAGCAAAAGATAAGGCCGAAGCAGAACAAAAGGCAAAAACAAACGGCCACGGACTTTTCGAGCCATCCGAAAAAACGCGGCTTCGCCAGGCGCTCCAGAATAATGAAAGGGACTTTTTCACCTCGCATTTTAACCAAGGCGCGACCGCGCCCGGGCCATGTCTGGGAAGCGGCTCTCTAAACCACCAGATCGGCAGTTGGCTCAACGAACAAATTCCAAAAAAATGCGGCAAGGTAAACGAAAATACCGATTTCGAAGTTGTTAACAAAATCAGGGTTTCTTTAACCACTTACAGCCCGTGTATGAAAGAAATCGGCAATACTTGCGATTGCGCCGGATGCCCCGGACATATAACAGCGGACACAAGCGGGAAATTTCAAGTTGTTGACGGGACTTTGCAGTGGGTCAAGGCGGGCAAGGCCTACAAACATCTTTTTGCCGAGCCGCAAACCGACAACATTATTCCTTGGGCCGACCGTAACCGTTTGGCCGTTGTAATCGTTGGTTACGATAATAACACCCCAATTTATGTCAGAGATCATTACGGCAAAGGAGTGCATGAAGGCAAAAATTATCTGGACTTATTTACCCCTTGTCCACTATCGAGCGCAGGAAATGTCTTAAATGCACTGCCCAGCAAAAGAAACGGAACATATGAAGCGTTGATCGTGGATACCGCTAAGCCGGCGAGTAAATCAACTGGCGAAACAGCACTTAAGACCTTGCCCGACGGCACAGCTTGTCCCGATTCAAACGCCAAAACAGGACCTTCCGAAGGATCGGACTTCCAAATCACTTTGGCCAAAGAATATGAAAGGCAAATGTCGCTTAAAAACTCGTCTGCATCTGGTGGCAACGAAGGAGTTGCGGGCTCTGACAATTCAGGCCAATCGGGCCAAGTTTCAACGCAGAATGAACTGACGACAAACATCGAAGGGGTCTTGCCTGTCCCCGGAATAGATGAAAGCGCGACGGGACTTAAGGGTAAATGCAACAGAGCTGCAGCAGGAATGGCTTATCTATACCGTACCGGTCAAAGTTTGGCAGAAAAACTTCTGAATTTAATTAAGAGCGCCGCGAATACGGTTGGAATTTTGGCCAAAGTCGGCACAGGGACAGTTGATCGCAACAAATGCGCCTCCTCCGACAATTGGGCCGAAATTAGAGATCAAGTTATCAACAAAAAAAATCCGGTGGTAATTGCTCTTCACGCAGGAAGCCAAGGCCACTATGTTACAATCACCGGCTTTGTGGGTGATGAAATTTATTTTAACGACGGCTCACACTTTTTGGGCCAAGGAAACGGCGTGGTCGCCCGCCATATGAAGATTTCTAAAATGAACGGGATTTTAGATAATCAGTTGACCGGGTGCAGATATTTATATGCAAAATAGGATAAAAATGAATAAAAAATATTTAATTTTAATTTCAATCGTCATGATTGCTTTTGCATTTTTGGCTTACTGGTCCCTAAAATCAAACAAGAATAATCAAAGTTCCACAACCCCCACTTCAGCTCCGGTCGCAACTATCGCGGATAAATCCGCTTACTCGGCCTCCGGAAAAAACATTTTGAAAGATGGCAAAGTTGTAGCCACCGCCGGTGACAACATTGAATCAATTTCTGTTTCTGACTCCGGCAATTTGCTTTGTCGGGAAACGCCCGATGAGAACAACCCTCGCGGCAAATATCAAATTTTTCAAAATGATCAAATTTCGGGCTCGATCAATGGCGACATTTCTGACGCCGTCTGGTTTTACCAAAACAGCATTTTATATGTTGACCAAGTTGGCGATACAGCCGATATAAAATTGCTTAAAGATCAAAAACCCGAAGATCTCTACCAAATTAAATCGCCCGCCGTTCATTTGATTGCGTCAAAGCAAAATATTTTTCTGGCAAGCTATAGCGATCCGGACAATGCAGACAATTTTACGGTCGAACTTTTTAGTCCCGACACAAATTCAAGAAAAATAATTGAAAGCAATTCGCGCGGGGCTGTTTCGATTTCGCCCGATGCGACTAAAATTATTTTAACTAAACCGGACTTCGGTCCAGAGTCATACGATGTCATTAACCCTAGCGGAGCTAAAATTTCTGAAATTTCGGGTTTAATTTTTGCTGATTCGATTAAGTGGATTAATAACAACAAGCTATTGGGCGTGGCGTATAAGGAAGCAGCCGACCAGCAGAATTTTACAAAAACAGTCCTCTACGAGATTGATCTACAAAGCGGAAAGACCGATACAATTTTCGATAGCGGGTCGAAAGAAATTGTTGACTTTGAAATCAACGGAAATTCGGCTATAATATTATTAAACGATTTGAGTAAAAAGGTCGTTGATCTGAAATAATTTGACAATGATTTTGCAAGCATATAAAATGTTTATAACAAACTTTTTAAAATCGAGGAGGATTTGATGAGAGAGCTTAAGTCAGCAATAGTTTCATGGGGATCAAAAATCGCTTATGTGGCAGCCGGCGCTTATATGATGACTTCGACAGCTTCGGCAGCGGCGGTTCAAATAGGCAACGGTAGAATTAGCGAATTATTTATCTCTAGCAACAGCTTATCGTCACTTATTGGAACTGTCGTAACATTTGCCTTGGTAATAGTCGGGGTAATCGCGGTCATATATCTGATCTTTGGTGGAATTACTTATGTGACGGCCGGCGGAGACGCCGAAAAAGCGGGTAAGGGCCGCCAGACTATCACCAACGCGATTATCGGCATCGTGATTATTATCGCCGCCCTGGCTATCTTTAACGCCGTTGTTGGTGGCGCTGAAACAGGAACACTGCAATAAGCAAAACAAAAATTCAAAAAAGCCCTTCGGGGCTTTTTTGAATTCTGGAAAATTTAGCAAGTTTATGCCGCCGCCACTCTCCCGACTTCTTCTTCGGTCGTAATTCCTTGTCTCACCTTTTCCATCCCGTCCTCAAACATCGCTATCATGCCGTCCTCGCGGGCCACTTTTTCGAACTCCGAAACCGTCGCTTTTTTAGCAATAAGCTCGTCAATTTTCGGCGTAATTTTAAGCGTCTCGATAATCGCCACTCTCCCCTTAAATCCCATCCCTTTGCAAACCGGACAGGTCATATTTCCGGCCTGACCTTTGCAAGTTGGACAGGCCTTTCTAACTAATCGTTGGGCGATAATTAAATTAATTGAACCCGAAAGCAAAAACGGCCTGACGCCAATATCAATGAGCCGCGGAATGGACGAAGGCGCCGAATTAGTGTGGAGCGTTGTCAAAACCAAATGTCCCGTCAAGGATGCCTGAAGCGCGGTTTCGGCCGTTTCTTTGTCGCGAATTTCCCCGACCATCACAATGTCCGGATCTTGGCGCAAAGCGTGCTTTAAGCCCGAGGCAAAATCATAACCGGCGTCAGGATTAATTTGACTTTGGTCAATTCCTTCGATTCGATATTCGATCGGATCTTCAAGCGTAATGATTTTGACCTCGGGTTTGTTTAATTTTTGCAAAATGCCATAAAGCGTGGTCGTTTTTCCCGAGCCAGTCGGCCCGGTGTTAAAAATGGCGCCGTTTGGTTTTTTGATCGCCGCTTCGATATCGGCCATTGCACGCGCGTTGAACCCGAGTTGCTCGAGTGAAATAATAGCGCCGGACGGATTTAAAAGTCGCATAACCGTTACTTCGCCGTAAGCGCCGGGGATTATCGAAACCCTGACATCAATATTTTGCGAAGCGATTTGAATATCAAAACGGCCGTCTTGCGGCTCATTTGCAATGTTCATTTTTAATTTTGAAAGATATTTGATACGGCTGATGGCGGCCGAAAATGTCTCTTTTGGCAAGTTGGCAATATCCTGCAGCATCCCATCAATTCGAAAACGAAGCCGCGCGCCCTCTTCGATCGGCTCGATGTGAATGTCGGAGGCGTCCAAATGAATGGCGCCGGCGAAAACGATATCCAGAACCTCGCTCGTTTCAGTATCAACGATTTTTCGCCCGATGCTTTTAAGGTCTTGAGCCGCCCCAAAATTACTCTTTACATACTCGTCCGAGATGACATGCCTGGACAGGGTCTGTGGGGCCGCCTTAATGAATTCAAGCTGCGCCAAGCCGTATCTCATCGAGGTCTCGGAACATAAATACAAGTAAAATTTAAAGTTCGTAGCAGAGGAGAGTTCTTTGAGTTTTTGAATCAGCACTGGATTTTCGGGAGTTGAGGTTGCGACTTTGACTTGCTCGTTCATTTTATAAAACGAAACGACTTTTTGTTCTTGCGCCGTTTCTTTGGGAATGATTGATAAAACATCCGGCGTAAAAGCATAACCGACCAAATTTACATAGGGCAAATTTAAATTATTCGCCTTGGTTTTGGTAACTTTTTCTTCGCCTTCGCGAGAAAATATTTGTAGGGCTTTGTTTAAGTCGGGCATAAGATTGAATTATGAATTACGAATAACGAATGAATCCAAAATTCATAATTCCAGATTCATAATTCGATATTCGATCCTTGCTTCTGGTTCTATTCTACCATCCAGCCCGACTAAAGAAAAACGGCCCCTCTCATCTTTTCGCCGAAGCGATCGGATTCGAGGGGCCGTATGACAGGTGGTGGAAGACAGTGTGGGTGACTAGATGGAGCTTTGCGCCTCGCTGCGAAGTTCGAGGAGGCGATCCTTGATCTCGTTGCTCTTGTCGTGAGCATGAGTCGCGAGACCAATGTTGGCGGCACAGAACGCGAAGCTATGAAATCCCGCGCACTGCAGGATCTGTGTCGCCTCTAGGTGGCAGCCCTTTTTAAGAAGCTCCCTCGCCTTGATAAAGGCGTTGAGCCGTATCGCTGCCGTCGCCTGAACGACTCCGCCAGCAAAGAACTCAACTGCCTCCTCGGGGGAAAGTCCTCCGACGATACTGCGTACCGCGGCGGCCTGTCTGATGATGGTCGCCTTGCGTTTGCTACCGACACTGTTCATATTACCCTCCCGGGGTAGTGTGATGTGGTCTGCAAAACGATACTGTTTTGGCTATGTCAACTTGTCTTCCACCACGAAGAAAAGTACCTCATTTATACCATAAAACAGGGGTTTTGTCAATGTGGATTGCAAATAATTTAACAATTTGTCAATTAAGCAATTGTTCAATTGAAGAATTGGTAAATTGAGTAATTGTTTGAATTGCTAAAAAGGAATAAAATCAAATTGTGATCAAAAATATGTTCTCGAGATTAAAAATTTTTTTGGCAAAAAACAAAAAACCGGTTTTGATTTTAGTGGTGGCGCTGGTTTTTTTGGCAGCCAGTATCGTATATTCTGCCTATAACCCAAACAAAATCACGGTTAATCCCCGCAAAACGACAACGCCCGTAGCCACAACGCAAACCTCCTCACCCACCCCACCACCCAAAGCCGCGGCCAAAAAAGCGATCGCCAAAGATCCGCCGAAGTATGCCACAAGCGGTACCACATCAACCAGTGAAAATTCCGATGGCTCAAAAACAACCACGGTCTCGGAGGCGCCGGTTAACCCCGAAAATCAAAGTAAGGCCGCCGCGGCCGGGTCTTCCGGCTCGACGCCGGTCTCGATTCACTACATTGACGAAACCGGCAAGTATCCAAATCTTGGCAACGAGCTTGCAAACTATTTAAGCGGTTTGCTGTGGAGCAACGAGGTTTCTTCACTTAACGCAATTATCGTAGAGGATGCCGGAAACACCGGTTGGGCGGGGCTTTATTCCGGCTCGTACACCAAGAACTCGGGAGGTCAAATCAATTCCGCTTGGGGCTACATCACTTTAAACACCTATTATTATCAAAACTCGCCATATTTTGTGGATTACATGAAATTGATTTTGTCGCACGAATATGGCCATCACTATTCGTTGTATCATAAATGGATTGATTGGCAGCTTGATGTTTCCACAAGATTTCCGGATAGCTACTACAGCGTGCGACCACTGCCAAAAGGACCGACTGCGCCGGATTATTCGCTCGGCTGGGGAAATTGCGACGCGGAAATTATCGCCGAGGATTATTCCTATTTGTATTCCGGTTATGGCGTCCATGCGATGGCGGGGGCATATGGCTATCCGTCGGCGGGAACCAAGACATGGTTAAAAAATGAGCCGTCCGGCTCAAGTGGCGTGAGCGCACCGGAGCCAACTGCGGCGCCGCAGCAAACACCGGCGCCGGAGCCAACGGCGGCGCCGACAGCGGCGCCAGAAGCAAGTGTAACCGCGGTCCCAGTTGCCACCACAACCGCCGCCCCCGTGGCCGATACGCAAAATCCGTCAGTGATAATAACCGCGCCGGGAGAAAACCCCTACACTTGGACGAACGGCAATTTGGCCGTAGCTGCCACAGCCACAGATAATGTTGCGGTTTTGAAAATTGAATTTTATGTCAATGATCAATTGGTGGCCACCCAAAACGGCGGTTCAATCAACAGAACCTGGATGCAAAATGGCACACCGGCCGGGGCATATACGCTCAAAGCAAAGGCCTACGATACCTCCGGCAACACCGCCGAGACCTCGATTGTGGTGAATAAGACATTCTAGAATAGAATTTTGAATGATGAATTATGAATTTTGAATAAATTCTTAATGAATTAATTCATTAATGAAAAACGGGTATAATATTCATAAATAGTTTTGTCTAGAAAGTAGGAATCTTATGAAACAAACATTTTCGGTTACCGAAGCGGTTTCAACAGGGTGGCAAAAGACAATTAAAAATTTGTGGTTTTGGGTACTAATAATTGCCATCTCAATCGCCGTCAGTTCGTTTTTTTCTGCTGTTAATGCCGTGATATCCAAAAATCAGGATCTGGCGACTTTGTCGTTTGCGGTTTCGCTTATTTCGTTTGTTTTTTCGATAATCATTCAAATCGGAATTACTAAAGTTGCGATTGCGGAAGTTGACTCAAAAAAATCAACAGTTGCGGAGTTATTTATTAACTGGGATTTTTTTGGCAATTATCTTTTGGGCTCGATTTTGGTCGGACTGATTGTTTTTGCCGGAATTATTTTGCTGATTGTGCCTGGAATTATCTGGGGGCTAAAGTACTCGATGTTTCCATATCTCGTGATTGATAAAGGAATGGGCGCGGTTGAGGCCATGCAAGAAAGCTCGCGACTTACGATGGGCCATAAATGGCAGCTGTTCGGATTTGCTTTATTAAAGGGTCTTATTGCTCTGGCCGGGCTTCTGGCTCTTGTTGTTGGCTTGTTTCTCGCTCTGCCAACTACCACAATTGCCCAAGCCAAAATTTACCGCGATCTGCAAGGGCTGGCAAAAGCAAAAGAAAATAGCTAGTAAATGATCCTATTGTTCCAAAAATCCTTTTTCCAACAAAAATTGGTCTGGATCTTCGCCAGCTTCAATCAACGCCGCATAGGCATAACCAATTGCGTCGTCGAGCTCTAATCCTTCGAAACCAGCCAGAGCATCTTCATCTAGAATACCGGTGCAAATTTCAACAAGCTCCGCGACGGTTGGCTCGCCTTTTTCCGCCTCCGCTTGTCGCTCTTGCTCTCTTTGCTCGTCTGTTCGCATATCTTTTAGCGGGACACTTCCTAATTCCATATCATTTTCAGGCATATTTCTCCTTTACTAAGATATAGCAGATTAATTTTAAAAAATCCCCCAGCTTTTGTCGAAGCAGAAATTAGTGGACAACATTAAAAACCATCGCTTCTTAAAGTTCTTTCTTGATATCATCCCAATCCAGGTTTGAAATCTCCATTATCTCTTTAATGATGTATTTTAGGGTTTGCTTTGGCAAATCTTCCGGAATTGTTACCATCTTATTATTTTTTGGCCAGACCAACTTAAAATGACTTCCATCCCCACCTCTGCGATCTACAACAAATCCCAAACGCTTGCATGTCCTAAGAAATTTAGGCCTTTTAATTTCCCCCGGTAGTTCGCTATGCGAGGGCATATCCTTTTTTCTCGGCACCGACTTTTTGAATCTTAGCTTCTTTTGCGTATGAAGAGGGAATTTCAAAAGAGGTCAATATGGCATCTTTGATTTTTCTATCTAGTTCCCGAGGATTTTTGCCAAAAGTAATTATTGCACCCCATCTAAAATTCGTGCTCCTAGCAACAATGCCCTTGTTGGTTTTTTCGTAGTTAAAGTGAATAAAACCATTCTCCCTAAAATATTCCCTGGAATCAAAAAGTCCCCTGGGCACTGAATATTGCCCAAGCATTACCTTGACTAGATTGTCTCTTATGGTTTTTACTATTTTCATAATCGAACGCCTTATATAAACATAGCAATTGCCTCTTGATTTTGCAATAGCACAAACCTCGCTCCGGCAATCAAAACAACCTGCTTTCACAGGTTAATTTTAGATTCGGAAATCGGAAATCGGGGGAATCGGGGACGCTTCATTTTGGGGAATCGGGGACGCTTCATTTTTACCCTGATCTTTGGAGATAAGAGTTTGGAAACGGTGGGGCTTGAATCAGAGTTTTTAGCGCAAAAAATTTAATAATTATCTAAAATTAAATCAATCTGCTTTTTTAATTTCGGAATATCGTTAACTACTGTATCCCAAACAATATCCGGCTTAGTTTCAATATAACCGTGAGCAATTTGGTTTCTTAAGCCAACGGCTTCATACCACGGTAAGTCATGATGTATTTCTTTAAATTCAGCGCTTAGGGTATTTACTGCCTCACCTAGCACAATAATTTGCATCAAAATAGCGTCATAGAAAGTCGAATTTTTTACGAATTCATCGAAAGAGAGACTGCTTGAATACTCTAAAATCTTTCCAGCAGCGTCTCGAATGTGTAATAAATGTAACTTGTCTCTATCTATTTTCATATATCTTTTTGGCTTCAGATAAAATATCTTGTTTAATATACTTGTCCAAAGAGTCTTTCTCCGCTAAATCAACTTTACGACCGATAATTTGCTCAAAATGGTGTTGGGAAGCAAATAATTTAAACAAGCTCATTGTTTTTTTGGCTTCGAAGAATAAATCAACATCGCTATCCTTTTTGGCATCCCCATGCAAAAAAGACCCAAAGAGATAAATGCTCTGAATATAGTCCTTATTCGGATCGGACTCAACCGCTTCCTTAACTTTTGCAATAATTTCTTCTTGACTCATAATGATCAAATAGTATCATATTTCACGAGAATAATATAGAAAAAATGTTACATGTCTTTTGCGCGGATATTCACATTTGAATTTAACCTGATACTATGTAGCCATGCAAGAGACAAGAGTTAATTTAAAACGATTGCTCGAAGATATTCGGGACAGTTACGCGATGTCTTTGGAGGAGGTGATCGTTGTCGAGCTTATTGCCAATGCGCTTGATTCGGGTGCATCAAATATTGATTTTTTTGTAAATCCTCTCGAGCAAACATTTACAATTGTTGACAATGGACGCGGAATGCGTCGGCCGACCCTGAAGGAATATCATAACATTGCCGCTTCGACCAAGACGCGAGGCGCCGGAATTGGTTTCGCCGGCATTGGCGCCAAACTATCGCTCCTAGTCGCTGACTCGGTGATAACCGAGACCAAAGGCGGCCGTGGCACGCATGCGGCCACCACTTGGCATCTTTCAAGCGACACTCGCGCCCCATGGCAGTTTCTACCCTGCTCGGGGATTGTTTCAACCCCTCGCGGAACAGCGGTCACGATTACTTTAGAAGATATTGACTCTGCGCTTTTATCGCGCGACTTTATTTATCAGACGGTTACAAGCCACTTTTATCCGCTTTTTATTCCGGAATTTTTTGAAGCGATTTATAGTTTTATATATAGAAATGGAGTTAAATTTTCACTAAACGGCAATCAAATTGATTTGGTTGACAAATGCCTCCCTGATACATCAAAAATTTTTCGGATTATTCTGGGGCGCCAGACCAAACACCTGGCTGGATTCGGTTATCTCGCTCAATTGAAAAGCGGTGAGGCCAGTGGTTTGAGCATTTCGACTTACGGCAAGGTAATAAAAACCGGCTGGGAATGGGCTGGGTTAGAGGTGCCATCGAATCTCGGTTTATTTGGATTTGTCGAGATTCCGGCTTTGTCACAGATTTTAACAATGAACAAAATGGATTTTTTGCGCGACGCGACAAGTTTGAAAAAATATTATCAATATCGCAAAGCCATCCAGGCGGCGATCCAACCGATTTTGGTGGAATTTGGCGGCAATTCGGGTATTGCCGATCCGGTCAAGGTTTTGCGTCCGTTGACTCGCCAAATAGAGCATGCCCTGCGAGCGATGCTTGGTAGCTTTCCCGAACTTTTGCCCCTACTTGGTGTTCGCGCTACCAAAGACAACGACAAAGCGATCAAGGCGCTGGATCGTCAGCAACTGATTAAGGTTGCCGAAAGCGATCATGAAATAGAAACGAAAAGTAGCGAGAAAAAAATCGAGCCAACAACCAAAAAGCATAATAAAAAGCGCTCAAAAACAACCGCGCTCGCCATCGGCTACGAGACCGCAGGTGCAACGAATCCGATTGCGCGGATGGTTGAAAGTAGAATTTTGATCAATACTGATCATCCTGCTTATTTGAAAGCTAGAAGCCAGCGGGTCGAGGGCTACCATGCTGTTTTCTGTGTCGCGTGGTCGCTGTCGCATTATTTAGAGGACGGCCGCTCGCCGCAACTTTTTATAAATGATTTTCTTTCTTCTTGGGGACGCCAAGACCCACAAACATCGCGAATGTTCTGATGTGCACATTTTTTCAAAAGTCCTAACTTATTCAGGCGCGACTTGATGCCCCGCGTTTTCTGCCGAGAATATTTTGTTTTGGGGATTGTTTTGGGGACGCTTCATTTTTACCCTGATCTTTGGAGATAAGGACAAGGAAGCGGGAGCATGTCCGACGAGTAGGGATTTGGTCCAGAATATTTACGCAACTTTCGAGATTTTGTGCCAATGCCGCACTTGTTTTAAAAATTTAAATAGCCCCAAACCATGAGAATGATAGACGGAAAACTTTGGATCTCTAACAATCAAATACCCTTTGTTTAAAAAATATCTTGCCCAAGCCGTATCCTCTCCTCCTTTGATCAGCCCCTCATCAAATAGATGTTGCTGCCATAAATTTTTTCTGATAATCGAATTTGTATTGCCAAGAACGCCTATTCGGGCTTTTGATATGATTTTTTTGCTTTTAAAAAATCCGAAGCCATAATAAATTTTTTCCCAAATACTGGCGTCCGGTAAGGGCTGAATATTCCCATAGATGCCAGCGATTCTTTCTTCCTTAAAATTATCAAGTCCGTTCCCGAGCCACTCGGAATTGATCGGCACGGAATGACCGCTCAAATATACCAAGAAATCACCGCTAGCTTTTTGGGCTGCAAAGTTACATGCGTAAGGATATGTAAATTCATTGGGCTTTATTTTATAAATTTTAAGATTAATTTTTGACTGAAAACTTTCAGCGATTTGTAAAGTTCGATCAGCTGAACCAGAATCAACAACAATAACCTCAAAGTCCTTTTCGTCTGTTCGGCGAGGGCTCCCAGAACCGCCCCTAACCATTTCTGCTCGTTTTTAGTCCTGATTATTATTGATGCCTTCATTGGTCATGTTATAACACAAAAACCTGATTTTTAACAGGTTTATCTTAATTGAAGCCCTTCGACTGCGCTCAGGACATTCGACTTTTGATTATTGCAAATGTCGCAAATCAGGTGGTCGCAGACCATGAGCAGTCAGTCCTTCGACAAGCTCAGGACATTCGACAATTTCCTGGCTTGCGCCATGAGCTTGTCGAATGGCGGAAGCGGGAGGATTCGAACCTCCGATGACCTTGCGGCCACTCCGGTTTTCGAGACCGGCCCGATCAACCACTCTGGCACGCTTCCATCAGCAAACACAACGAATTATGAATCTCGAATAACGAATTACGAATGGATCCAGCAGTCATTATTCATAATTCATAATTCAAGATTCGTGCTTCTATTCTTTCTCCTTCACCGTTACCACCACCCCGCCCTTGTTGTACGATTCGACTTTTTGATGGGTAACTTCGGCAACTTCCTCCGCAATCACTTCGGTTGTATGCAACCGTTCGAGAACAATCTTCTGCTGAAAAACCATAAAGACGGTTTGAGTAATCCAATACAGAGACAGCGCCGCCGGCAAGGTGTACGAGATATAGGCAGCCATCACCGGAAATAAGAAAATAAATTGATTATTAAGCGCTTTAGAGAAGGCGGCGCTTTGATCACCCGGGTTGGTCTGTGGCTGAAGCGCTTTGGTCTGAAGCGACTGGATAAGCTGCGTTCCGGCCGTCAAAATCGGTAGCGCCCAGGCCACAACGGACTGCCACCCTCCGTTTTTTGCAATCACCATAACTTTTTGGGTTAAATCAATTCCTAAAAAAGAACTATTAATTGATTGAAGGTGCGGGGTAAAAGAATATAAAAGGTTGGTTTTGACTCCCCCGGCCAGACCGATTCTAGTAAATATGCCATAAAATCCAATCAAAACGACAAGCTGGACAATCATCGGCAAACAGCTTCCGAGCGGATTTACACCTTCTTGTTTGTATAAATCCATGGTTGCTCTTTGCTCGGCTTGTTTGTCGCCCTTGTGTTTCTCTTTCAGAGCATTCAATCTCCCCTGCAGCGCCTTTTGTTTGTGCTGCATTTTGGTCATGGAAATGGTCGGCTTTAAAAACGCGAGCCGAAGCAGAATCGTGATAACAATAATAGAAACCCAAACAAAATGCCCGGGGACAATTGAGGTAACAAGGATCAATAAATTGTAGAAAAATGCTGTCATGGTTTTAGTTAAAAGGGTAAAGGGTAAGGGGTAAAGTAGAAAAGGGGAAAGGTTAAAGGGGGAAGGATCAATCCCGAGCTTTGCCTTATTTGCGTTTGCTTCTCAATTTGCTTTCCACTTTTTCCTTTCTACTTTCTACTTTGCCTCTTATCTTTACCCTTTACCCTTTTAATTTTACCCTGCTTGGTGCTGGATCGTATCCGCCCTTGGAAAACGGATTGCAGCGGCAGATTCGCCAAGTGCCGTACACAATTCCTGCAATTACTCCGCGATTTTGAATTGTCTGGGCGGTGTATTCGCTACAACTTGGATAATACCTGCAAAATCCTTCCGGGCAAAGTCGGTGCATCGGGCCATGGTCCAAACTTAATGTTTTTTGGTAAACCCTGATTAGCCCTACCGCAGCGCGTCTAAGCATTTTTTTGCCTCTTCCTCCAAAGTCCTAAAATCCGCTTTTGCCGCCGTTTCCCTTGGAAATAACACTATATCATATCCTTGCAAATTAGCGACTTGCGGCTTAAATGCCTCCCTGGTTTTTCTCCGCAGATAGTTTCTGGTCGTTGCTTTGGCGGAAACCTTTTTGGAAACCACAATCGCAAATCGAATCGGCAAATTTGGCCTTGATCTTAAAATTCTCGCTTTAAAACATTCCGACTGAAAGTTAAATCCCCTTTGCAGCACTCTTTGAATATCGCGGCTTTGGGAAAGTCGGTTAATCATTTTATTTTGTGGTGATCGTGAGGCGTTTTCGCCCCTTAAGTCGCCTTCTTTTTAAAATTTTAAGACCACCAAGCGATTTAAGTCGCGCCCGAAAACCATGCGTTTTTGCTCTTTTTCTTTTTGAGGGTTGATATGTTCGTTTCATAATAAATAATTAAATAATTGTGATAACGGATTGATTATAACAGGAGTTTTGTTTTTTAACAAGAGTACTGCATGCAAATAAGAAGGGCCACCCTTCGTCCGCGCCAATGGCGGGACTACGGGTGGCCCTTGGAATGCTTATTCCTTCTTTCTCCTCAAGTCAAGCCGCCCAAAGGCGGCCTCGATTTCGTTGCGGGAGTTGTTGGGACTAACAATGAGGCAATTCTGGATCTTAAAGATATCCGTAATGCTGGACGAGATCCAGACGGGCTCGTCAAGCCCATCCGCATACACCCAGAAGCCCTTGCCCGCGTCTGGGATCCACGCATGTAGACCATTTGGCCAGAAAGAAAGAACTAGCGGCTGAATCTGATCTTCCTGTCCATCGTTAACCGTGACGCTTATGCGAAACTCTCTCCACCCGACCGGTCCGATTCCCATTTCGCCCATCAAGTCGCCCAGTTTCTTAAAGCATCCCCAGGAGAAGTGCTTGCAAACCGAGCCCTCAAGGCCAAGGTGCTCCATGATAACCCACGGTGTTGCAAACACTTTGCGGATCAGGTCTCTCTGGATCCGACCCCGAAGAGCATAGTTTTGTTCGCCGAAATCATCCGGGTTCACCAGGAAGGTCAGTTCGTCAGTCGTCTCACTCATATCACCGGTAAACACCTCAAGGTTGGAGATAGCTCGGCTAAGATCATCCTCCTGCCCGCTTAGAGTGCAGCCCTCGTGATAAAGGCCGGTGACTAAGCCGAGACCAAGCTTGAGCATTTCGGTGTAATCCAAAAAGTTCACGATTACCCCGAGCAAAAACTCCTCGGCGGGTTTGCGACCGAGTGTCGCGTCTAGATGAGCGAGAATCTTGCTGAACTCGCCAAACCCGTTTTTGATGTCTGGAAGATCTTGCCACGGCGGCAGAATAATCTCGCCAGAGATATCGGTCGCGACCCACAAGTACATCTGCCCGTTTAGGTTCGTTTCGAACCTCCTTCTTGGTGTCTTCTTGTTGTCAAAAAACAAGACCTAAATATAGCGCGATTATTTTTAAAATGCAAGAGGGTGGCAGTTGTATAAACATCAAAGGGGCGGGTGGTATCTTGCGACACCGGCCCGCCCCTGTCTTGAAACAGCGCCGACTAGCTTGAGTCCTCGTCGGCAGTATAGTCCTCCTTCTTCTTGAAACAGTCGCGCACTTTGCGAATGATCGGCCCGATCGCGGCGACCGCGACGCCAGCTGCGACGGTGGCCCACATCAGGTACTCGCCAACCCATTGGAGGTCGAAGAGCAGAAACCCGAGGACGATGACCCCCAGCCCGATGTTCTTGAGGTCGTGATCGCGCTCTCGGGCCAGCATTTTGTCAATCCAGCCGGCCGCGCTGGCCTTGAAACATGCGACCTTGTAGCGCCAAGGTGAGCCGTAGATCTGCTCGAGCGGGTGCATCACAATGGCCCGCTTGATGACCTTGACGGCCTGCGGGCAGATCTCATTCCAGGTGTAGGCCCCGGCCTTACAGATACTTATCTCGTAAGGACAGATAAACACCTCCTTGACTCCCTTGATAGCCATAAGCCCCCTGACGATCTGGGAGCCAAGCGGGCCGGCATGGGCGAGATACTCCTCGCTTTTCGGCCTAAGCGGGCGCATGAAGTGCTCGATCACACTCCGGCAAATCTCTGCTCTTGTGTGTAGAGCGAGCATGTCCGGATTCCCGTAGCGCTCCCCGACCTTGACATACGACACTGCGGTTACATCTTCGTCGGTGCGACCCATCTCGAGCATGGCAGGTTGGGAACTCATCATCTTAGCCACGCCCCTTTCAACGAACATTGTTCCTCGCATTGGGAACACCAATTTATACCATAAATGTGTTCGTCTGTCAACCCGTTCGGGGCTCCTCGGTGGGGTGCGAGGGTTTAACCCTTGCAGTAATTAATACCAAGATCTATCCACAGGCCGTCCACCCCACACCACTCCTTACTGCAAAACGAACTCCGTTCTGTTATTGCAGTGCGTTGGGTAGCGGGGCGAGATTGCACACCCCATGTTCTGTGAACAATAAACATTAAGTAGCAGCTCATATTCATCCACAACTCATCCACAGGCAGCTCAAACAAACAACGAACTTTGGTATATATTTCTTTATCTAAGTCGCTCACTAACGGGTTCAAAAACAAAGTTATCCACAGGCCCTTGACGATAGTACACTAAACGATCTACATTAAGGTTGCCTGTGGATAACTTGTTTCAGCTAACTAATTTTCAAACACATGAACGCGCAAAAAATATGGCAAACGGTACTTGGTGAGATGGAGGTTTCCTTGCCCGAAATGCAATTTGCAACTTGGTTTGGGGGAACTTCCCTTGAAATTGAGAATAATCGCGCCACCGTCTGCTGCCCAAATATAAAATGGTTGTTTCAAACAATAACGCGCTCGCTTACGCCGTGGCCCAAGAAGTGGCCAAAAACCCGGGCAAAAAACACAATCCTTTTTTTATCTATGGCGGCGTCGGTTTGGGCAAAACCCACCTGGCTCAAGCGGTCGGCCAAGAGGTCAAAAAAACCAACGCGCGCGCCAAGGTTTTCTATGTGTCGTGCGAAACATTTACCAACGACTTCATCGCCGCAATCTCTTCCAAAAGAATGTCGGAGTTTAAAAAGTCCTATCGGGATGTGGATGTTTTGATTGTGGATGATGTCCAGTTTTTATCGTCAAAAGAGGGCTCGCAGCAGGAGTTTTTCCACACCTTTAATTCCCTGCAGCAAAAATCCCGCCAAATGATATTGACCGCCGATAAAACCCCGCAGGCAATCCCCGCTTTAGAGAACCGACTCGCCTCTCGGTTTGGCGGCGGGATGGTGGTTGATATTCAGCCACCCGATTTTGAGACCAGGGTCGCTATTTTAACTGAAAAATGCAAAGAAAAAGGCGCTTATTTGCCGGACGATGTTATTGATTTTCTGGCTCGCAATATTGTTTCAAACATCAGGGAGCTGGAAGGAGCGTTAAATCGCCTTACAATACATTGCCAGTTTAATGGCCACACCCCAACAATACAGATCGCCGAGTCGGTCTTGAGAGATATTATTTCTTCGACCAGTAAAAAAATTGATACCGCCGAGATTATCGCGAGTGTCTGCAAATTTTATTCTTTAACCAAAGAAGATATTGTTTCGGGGGTTCGCAAAAAAGAACTGATTGTTCCGCGACAAATTACCGTCTATTTAATTCGAGAACAGACCAAAAAATCACTACCTGAAATCGGCAAATTAATGGGAGGAAAAGATCATACCACCATCATGCATTCTCAAAAACGGATCGCTCAATTGATAAAAATTGACGCGGAAATTAAGCGCGCGGTCGAGCAAATTCGTGAAATGGTTTTTAAAATTTGATTATTGTATTTTGACATATACATAAAAAATCAGTAGTAATAGAGTTGTGGAAATAGTGGGTTATTCCTTGTCGGCCTGTGGATGGGGCTGTGGATAACTCGTGAATTGAGTCCATAAAGTGGGGCGGTTTCCACAGCAAATTCATCAAAATCAACAGTTATCCACAAGTTATCCACAGGAAAACGCTCGTGGTTGTGGATAAGTCATATAAAAAAGGAGTAATCATGAAAATAAGTTGCAAGCGAGAGAACCTGGCGAGGGGCCTGGCGCAGATATCAAGAATGGTCAAAATTAGAGCGACCCTACCGGTCTTGTCTAATGTAATGATCGCGACCGATAAAGGCCGTTTAAAGCTGGTTGCCACCGATCTTGAAGCGGCGGTCAGCCATTGGATCGGGGCAAAATGCGACGAAGAAGGCGCTGTTACTGTTCCGGCAAGAACCCTTGTGGACTATGTTACAACCTCCGCCGATGACACGCTGACGCTGGTTTCGGCGGGGTCCGACTTGAGTATAAAAGGCACGCGCCACCACGCTACGATCAAAGGAATTTCGGCCGAGGAATTTCCGATCATACCTCATGTTAAGGATGGCAGCCCCGTTATTTTAAAAGCGGCCGATCTGAAAGCGGCCATTTTGTCTGTGGCGCAGGCCTCGGCGCTCGATGAAACCCGCCCGGTTTTGTCCGGCGTGCTATTTCGCTCGGGCGAAAAAAATATTCGCCTTGTAGCGACCGACAGTTATCGTTTGGCCGAAAAAACCATCACCACCGATAAAACGGGCGACAAGCTTGATGTTATAATTCCGGCTCGCATGGCAGCAGAGATCGCGCGGATTTTGCCGCAAGACAACAGCGAAGTCGAAATTGTGGCGGGTGACAATCAGGTTGAATTTAGGTTTGGTGACATCCAGTTTCTATCGCGTCAAATCGAAGGCGCTTTTCCTGATTACGAACAGATTATTCCGAAGGAGTTTGTGCTGGAGGCCGAAATTGACAAAGCCGAATTTACCGAAGCGATAAAGATGGCCAACATCTTTGCCAGAGAAGAGGGTTCAAATGTTAAAATTGACGCATCGGACAGCGAAATGCTTATTTCGGCAATTGCCTCGCAAGTCGGCAACGCCGAAAACCATGTTAAGGTTTCCGGCAAGGGGAGCGCGGTTTCTTGCGCTTTTAACGCGCGCTTTATTCTGGACTCGTTAAGTGTATTTTCCGGCGAAACAATCAATTTTGGTTTCTCGGGGCCGATGAGTGCGGGGCTAATAACTGGAAAGGACGATCCCGATTTCAAGTATGTCGTGATGCCCTTGAGAAACGAGTAAGTTGCTCTCGAGGAGGGTTGATTTATGATCCAGTCCATCCGTCTTAAAAATATTAGACGATTTAAGGATCAAAAATTTGAATTTGCGCCGAAGGTAAATTTAATTGTTGGTCCAAACGGTTCGGGGAAAACGACGATTTTGGAATCAATCGCGTTTTTTTCGTTTGGCAAATTTCAAAGTGTTGAACATGACTCGTTTGTTATTGGTGGAGCAGGGGAGATTGGGCGGCTCGAGGCCTTCCTTGAAAAAAAAGCCGAAATCTCGGCGGAAGTTGCAATTTTGCAAAAGCAAAAAATTGTCAAAATTTTCGATAAAAAAGTACCGAATTCCCAAGTGGTCGGGCTTTTAAAAACGGTTTTTTTTAACCCAAAAACGGTCGAAATTGTCGGTGGGCCGCCCCAGATTAGACGCAGAGAAATAGACATGGTTTTAGCCCAAAAGGACCCGGATTTTGTTAAAACGCTTTTGCATTATCGGATGGTTTTGCGAGAGCGAAATATGTTGCTAAAAGCTATTTTTCAAAAAAAATCGGCGCTGTCCGAACTTGATTTTTGGAACGAAAAACTTGTAAAATATGCTCTGGAAATTTACGAGGCGCGAATCGGATTAATTGACTTTATCAATCAAGACATCGCCGCAACATACGAAAAATTACTTTCATCTGGAACAAATCTGACTTTAGAATATCTGCCGAGCGCAAATTATGAGCGGCTTTCAGAGCAGCTGATTGCAACCCAAGACGAAGATATAAAATTTGGTGTGAGTTCGATCGGGCCGCACCGCGATGATATTTTGTTTAAAAATAGTAAATTGGTTTTAAAAGAAGGCGGGTCGCGCGGCGAGCAGCGCATGGCGGCAATTTCGTTTAAAGCCGAGACAAAAAAATTTTTAAAGCAAACAGGAGAAGTAATTTTGATTTTGGATGATGTTTTTTCGGAATTAGATCACAAAAGGCGCGAATCGGTTTTAAATGTTTTGGATATAATTGATCATGCCCAGGTCTTTATTTCGGCGACAGACGAAAAAGTAATTCCGGAAAAATTAATTCAAAGTGCAAAGGTTATTAGGTTATGAAAAACGAGAATATCAAAAATATCTTAAACCGCCGCCTGGCGCATTACGGGTTAAGTCGGACAATTGACGCGATGAGGATTTGCGAGGTTGCCGGAAAAGTCGCGGCGGGGGAGTTTGAGCCGATCAGTTTTCGCCGCGGCAATTTAAAAATCAAAGTTAAATCACCCGCCAAGGCCCATCTTTTGCGGCTCGGGCAAGGAGCAGTTTTAGAAAAAATAAACAAAGAACTCGGCGAAGAACTGGTTAAAAGAATTGTTTTTAAAATTGAGGGCTGAAAGAAGAAACAGCCGATCTGCTTGGGGTCGCGATCGGCTGTGGGGACAGAAGTTTTTGGGATTTCTGCCGGTGAACTCGAGCTAGTCGAATTCGTTAACAACGGGGTAGGCCCAACGAGACAGTGTCGTATGCGGAGCAATCGTAACACTGCCGCGAGCTGCAATGGCATTTTTGGCTTCGTTCATGACACCTGTCAGCTGGTCTATGCGTGTGGTCTTCCCGAAACGGGGGGAACGGCCGTTTGGCGGCAGCGGCAGCCATCGGTCGGGGCCTGTCCCCGGTAGGTCAGGAGGCGAAAAATCGGCGAGCTCGACGGTTATCCGGAGATTTTGCAGGCCGGACTTCGAAACCCCGATTCGCCCACGCGGGGTGGCCGCGACGACCTCGATTACTTCGCCCGATTGGGTGTCGGTCATCTCTCTCCAATCACCACCAAAAATGCTATCCAGTTGTTCGTCGTTGGTCACGCTGGGCCTCCCTTATCGGTTTTCAAATAGCGGTTTGAATTTAGATAACACGAATTTGGGAGGAAATGCAAATGGGCACGAATTATGAATAGCGAATCACGAATTATGAATGGGAATTTATTCTTAATTCATAATTCAAAATTCGTAATTCATAAGCGTTGTTGCGCTGGCCCTTGCCAAGTCGTTAAAAAGTTTCTACAATGTAATTGTAAGGAAAAAGGGAACTCCGATTTTAAAATCGGAGCATTAGGAGGGGCACCCCAATGAAAGATAAAAAAAATCTCGAGGAAGAGGGATGGCTTGAGGAGTACGAAGGCCAGCTCGCCATTGACGCTTATCAGACGAATGAAAATGTTATCGTCAAAGCGCCGATTGCTGGAGTTGTGCCGCAAGACCTGGAAATCTCAATCACCGACGAGGTGATTACCGTTCGCGGTCATCGCCACCACGGCGTCAAGTCGGAGGAGGCGGATTATTTCTGCCAAGAATGTTATTGGGGCTCATTTTCGCGCTCTTATGTTTTGCCGATTCCGGTTGATTCGGACAAGGCGCAAGCCAACCTGAAAGACGGAATTTTGACGATTGTAATTCCGAAACAGGACAAGGCAAAAACGAGAGTAATTAAGGTTAGCTAATAGTCAATAAATTAATTTGTCAATTGGGTGATTTTAAAAATAAAATAATTTGCCAAATTGACGGAGTTTAATATGAAAATAAAAAAAGCGATTTTTCCGGTAGCGGGATTAGGAACCAGATTTTTGCCGGCGACCAAAGCACAGCCAAAAGAAATGCTGCCGCTTTTAGACAAGCCGATTATTCAATATGGCGTGGAAGAGGCGGCCGAATCGGGCATCGAGCAGATGATTTTTGTGACGGCGCAAGGCAAACATTCGATCGAAAACCATTTTGATTCGGCGGCGGAGCTCGAGAAAATTCTGGAGGAAAAAGGAAAAACAGAACTTTTAGAGAAAGTTAGGGCGTCAAGCAATTTAGGTAAATTTGTTTATGTCCGCCAAAAACAGCCGCCGATGGGCTTGGGACATGCGGTTTTGATGGCCGAAGAGTTAATTCCCGAGGATTATTTTGCGGTTATTTTGCCGGATGATGTTATGAATTGCGAAACGCCTTGCTTGAAGCAGATGAATGAGGTTTTCGAAAAGGTAAACGGCGGGATCATCGCCGTTGAAAAAACCGACGAGGCGGGGCAGGAGCGCTACGGCATAGTCAAAGTGGAGCCAACCGATAATCCCAAACTCCACAAAATCGTTGATATTGTCGAGAAGCCGGGATCCCAAAACGCGCCGTCAAATTTGGCGGTTATGGGGCGATATATTTTGCCCAAAAAGATTTTTGAGATTTTGAAGAAAACCGAGCGAGGAGCAGGCGGGGAAATTCAGCTAACCGATGCTATCAAAGAACTTCTAAAAACCGAAAATTTTTACGCGTATGAATATAGCGGCGAGCGGCTCGATGCGGGCGAGGTCGCCGGCTACATCAAAGCGCAAGTCAAATTAGCTCTACAACGAGAAGATACTCGAGGAGAAATTGAGGAATTTATTTCGTCCATAAAAATAGAAAAGTAAAATCGGAGGACTTTGGGAGGGGAAGCCAAAAAAAAAGAGGGGCAAAGAGGGTTTTTAGCCAAAGCAAGACACATGCTTTTATGGCCCACGGTCTTGGTTTTTTTAACAATATCCGCGATTGTTTTCGCGGTTGGACTTTTGGGAACGCTTGGGTTTGAGGGCACAACACCGGTCAGATCGGTTCTGTCAACCGATCCGATTTGGAAAAATTTTGCCACACTTTTTAAGAGTCAAAAAGGTGCGCCTTACGCGTGGGTTGACGGAGTTGTACCAACCCAAAATGACAACTTGGTAAAATTTGACAAACGGTTAATCGGCGCGCTTTCTTATTTATCGGCAAAGCGCCAGAACCAGTGCGGTTTTGACGGGCAGCATCAGTCAGTCGCGCTCTCGATAAAATCGGACTCGCTTTCCGATCTTTCATATCCCGAGGGCAATGTGCAGTCAACGGCCACGCTGTCTCGCGGAACGGGTGTCAGGATTTTGTATGCCGATGAAATAAAATGCACGAAAATCCCTAAAAATCAATATTGCGATGTCAAAGAGCCGCGGGTTTTTGTGCAAGTTCAAATCCCGCTTTCCCAAGATCAGACGCTAAAAGCCAACGAGGACTACGACAAGGCAAACTGTCTGGTTCGCTGTGGGGTTGGCTATTATCCAAACACGCCGATTGACGCGCCGGCCGATGAAATTACGAGTGAAAATTCGGTCGCTTTTGTTTCAAAATATAATCCGGGCGAATTTGATTACAAGGATATTTCCGAAAACGGCAAAAAGGCCTCGGTTTACAAAGCGGTCCAAATCGGGTTTGAGCTTTTGCACATTGACGATGCCGGTTGCGCTACAACAGGGGGAAATAGCGGATTTTCCCGCCAAATTCCAACAACAATTATCTTCCCAAACTGGGTTGTCAAGGCGATGGGTGATGATTGGCAGCCGTTCATCAAGATGGCCGAGCAAAAATTTCCGTATAATTTTCAGAAGGGTTCGCCCTTGGCCGGTTTAACTTACGATCCGGTTTTAGATAATCAGGGCTTGCATTTTAATTATTAAATTTGTATGTGGTATAATGTCTTAAAGAAAGAAGGGGAAATGAAAAATACAAAAATATCTGTTTTTGGTTTGGTCGGGTTGCTGTTAGCGATCGGTTTGGCGTCGTTAATATTAACAAAAGCCCAAAGAGCAAACGCATCGTTTGACCAGAGCAATTTAATTTCAGACGGGGTATTTATTGATACGGGAAAAATGGACACGGCTGCGATTCAAAGATTTTTAGAAAGAAAGGGCTCATTTCTGCAGGGTATTTCCGAAGGTGGAAGATCAGCGGCGCAAATTATTTACGATGCGGCGCACGGTAGAAATGATGCTGCGGGCTCGATAAACGGTATCACAATTAATGAGTCAACCGGCACGGTCAATCCGGCCGTAATTTTGACGACACTGCAAAAGGAGCAGGGGCTGATTACTATGGCTAGCCGAGACGACGGGGCGCTGCAGCGCGCGATGGGATACGCCTGCCCTGACTCCGGAGGATGTAATTCCAGCTACGCGACTTTTACCAAACAAGTTGAAAGCGGCGCGTGGCAACTGCGCTATAACTACGAGCGCGCTTCGGGGCATGGTTTTTCCGACTATCAAGTTGGGCAAAGTTTCAATTTTGACGGAAACGGCGGGATTTTTTCAAACCGCGCCACGGCCTCGCTTTATCGCTACACCCCTCATGTTTATAACGGCAACTATAATTTTTACAACTTTTTCGTTGCTAACTTCTCGGTAGATGAGTATTCTTACCGCTTCATCAACGAAACCAATCCCTACACAACTTTAGCGCAAGGCGCCTCTGCCCAGTATAGCGTAGCCGTTTTGAACACCGGCACCGCCACTTGGCAAAAAGGAACCGTTAATCTCGGTACTGATCGTGGACAAGACCGCATTCCCGAATTTACCAGAGAAGGTAATGGTTCTTCCGGCTGGCTTGCCCCACAAAGAGTATATCTCCAAGAGGACTCTGTTGCTCCGGGTGGTACCGGCCACTTTACATTCTGGATGAAAAACGACAATGTTTCCCCCGGCACACACCGCGAGTATTTCCGCCTA
>JAPLVK010000011.1 GCA_026397175.1 Candidatus Berkelbacteria bacterium
CGGTAATTCGCCGACAGAGACACAATAAAATACCCAAAACAAAGTAAAAACAAAAAAACTCGCCAAATAGCGAGTGGTTTTATATTTATGAGCCGGAAATTACACAACTTTTACAAAATTTGACATTTGCCGACAGGCCCCGAGTCACTAGTATGGAGGGAAAAAGAATTCCCCGCCGCAAGGCGGGGTTTTCTTTATGTCTTCTTTTAGATCTTTTATTTGGTAACTTCGATTCCCATAGATCTGGCTGTGCCTTCGATAATCTTAACGGCTTGATTGATGTCTGTCGCGTTAAGATCAACCATTTTCTTTTCGGCAATTTCTTTAACTTGACTTGCACTCACCTTGCCGACTTTCTCCTTATTCGGAGTACCCGAACCCTTTTGGATATTTGCCGCTTTTTTCAAGAGGACTGCAGCCGGCGGGGTTTTTAAGATAAAGTCAAATGTTCTGTCTTCGTAAATTGTAATTTCGGCCGGAACAATCAAATCACCCATTTCGCGCGTCTTCTCGTTGAACTTTGTAACGAAATCCATAATATTAACACCGTGTTGACCCAAAGCCGGACCAATAGGAGGAGCAGGCGTGGCCTTTCCAGCCAGTGCTTGAATTTTGATTTTGATTTTTACTTTTTTAGCCATTTTTTTCTTTATAAACTTTACGAACTTTTTACTTTATGAACTCATCTACACTTTCTTCGCCTGCAAGAAGTCAATATTAGCAGGGGTTTCTCGACCAAACATATTTACCGAAACCTTTATCTTGCCTTTTTCCTCATCAATTTCCGAAACCTTACCTTCAAAGCCCTTAAGTGGACCATCGTTGATTCTAACCAAATCACCAATTTTAAACTCAATTTTATGCTTGGGCTCTTTGACAGCCATTCTTTTCATGATTCTGGCAATTTCTTCTTCACCAACAGGAGTGGGTCGAACTCCAAATCCAACAAATCCGGTAACATTCGGGGTATTGCGGACAACATACCACGATTCATCCGTGACAATCATTTCAACCAGCACATAGCCCGGAAAAATTTTCTTTTCCACAACATTCCTCTTACCGTTTTTGATCTCGATCTGTTTTTCGACAGGGACGATAACATTAAAAACAAAATCATGAATTCCGGTCGTCTCAATTCTTTGCTTCAAATTTTCCGCAACTTGATCTTCATATCCGGCATAGGTATGGATCACATACCACCCTCTTTTTCCTTCTTGTTTGATATTTCTTTTTAAACTCATATGGTTATCCTATTTTAGAAATTGCCATTTTAAAAAGTTCGGTGAAGCCAAAATCGATCAATCCAAGAATCGTGCCGCTAATTATTAGCGCTATAACAACAATTACCGTATCGTTATAAACCCTTTTTCTTGAAGGCCAACTGATCGCTTTAATTTCCGTGGCGATTCCATTGACCCAATTTGAAAGTGAATTAAACATTTTTTCCTTTAAAAAATACCACTAAATATTTAATGGCATTCTTGCTCGATTACCTTGATAAATTATAGCTTGAAGCCACGCGTTTGTCAATCTTTTGTTCCATTAATCAAATTTTAATGCTTTTCTCCTTAAATAAATGCTTTGAACGACTCCCAGAATCGCTGATTCAATTATAACCGAAGTTCCACCATATGAAACCAAGGGCAAAGGGATTCCGGTTACCGGCATAATTCCGATATTCATCCCGATATTTACCAGTGCCTGAAACAAGATAAAAGACGCGGCACCCAGTAAGGATCACCGATCCGACAAATCCAGTCGCCTCCGCCCAGCCGGAAAAAATAAAGTCAATGTGAGCGACTGGCAGAAATTGCAATTGACTTTGCGTTGCACCACCAAATCCCTTACCAAAAAGTCCACCCGATCCAACCGCGATTTTGGCTTGGCTTACATTATAACCACTCCCCAATGTGTCTAAATTTGGTTCAATAAAAGCTGTTACCCGGCTCTTTTGATATGGTTTTAACTTCATCCAAACAAACGGAGAAATAAGAGCAATTAAAATCAACCCTCCGATAATTATTTTCATTGGAACCTTGACTGCAAAAAATATAATCAAGACCCCAAAAAGGATTGTAAGGGCAGTTCCGAGGTCGGGCTCTTTCATAATCAATAAAACCGGAATCGCCGTTAAAACCAAAAAATATAAAACATTCAAGAGGGTTGGTTTGATATCTTTTGCAAAAAAGCTGCCGGCAAAAAAAAGGAATATCAGCTTCATAAGCTCTGATGGTTGAAATTGAAAAAATCCAAGATCAATCCACCTTCTTGATCCAAAAATAGAGAGACCAACAAAATCAACCACGAAAAGCAAAATTACGCCGAAAATAAATAAATAAGAATAAAACGATCTAAATTCACGATAGTCAAACAACATCAACAAAAAATAAATAACGGCACCAACGCCAATATATATAATTTGGCTGCTAGCCAGATAGGTCTTACCGGAAACAGAAGTAATGCTATACAAAGTAGCAACTCCTGCGATAGCAAGCAGGATTGGGACTACAACCAAAGTCCAGTCGAGCTCTTTATTGATCCTTGGTAGTTTCACTTAACCTAATATACACTTTTCCATAAGATATTTTTGCCTCAAAATACTCGGCATCTTGCTTTGATTCATTTTCGAGCTTTTTTAACGAGGCGGAATTCATAATCTCTTTTTTGTTTTCGTCTGTCAACTTTTCTGAATCAAAGTCAGTTGCGTAAAATGCAGAGATTTTTTCTGATGGCTTAAGTCCCATTTTCTTTCGTTTATCTTGAATTGCCCTGATAATTTCGCGGATGTTCCCCAGATTTTGAAGCCGCTCATTAATTTCCGATTCGATTATCACCTCTAAATCATTTTGCTTAAATTTGAGCGGACTGGAAAATTTCTTTTCATTTGTTTTCTGTTCGATATTAAGCTCGTCGAGAATAAGCGATTCAAACTCTTTTTGTTTTGACCCAAAGGAAACATTAAAATAAATTTTTTCGAGTGGTTGGCGGACACGGATAAGTTTTTGGGAGCGAAGAGAATGCCCGACTTCCACAGTTTCTCTTGCCTTTTTCATATCCTTCTCGATCTCTTCATCAATTAACTCTTGCTCGGCCTTGGGCCATTCGGCCAAATGCACACTTATTGGATCATTTTTATCCCTGACTGTTTGCCAAATATTTTCTGAAATAAACGGTGAAAACGGCGCCATAACTTTGGCAAGGTTTTTTAAAACGAGATGAATCGTATCGAAGGCCGATAGTTTATCTTCTTCGCTTTCCGATCTAAACCGCTCCCGACTTCTTCTCAACCACCAAGTCGAAAAATCATCTATAAAAGACCTAATTTCCCTTGTGGATAAAACGGTCTCGTAATTATTTAAATTTGCCTCAACGGACAAAATTAAATCTTGTAGTCGCGAAATGATCCATTGATCCAAGACATTTTGGTTTCCCTTTTCACAACTTGATTTTGAGCCGATTTCTTTATAAATTTCATAAAAACTTACTATATTATAAGTTGTATTAATAACCTTGTTATAAATTTCGCGAAGATCAACTTCTTTAAAAAACAGATTGTCGGCTTGCATAACAACAGAGTTCATCAGATAAAACCTTAGAGCATCAGCACAATACCGATCGAAAATATCCGAAGGGTCTGGATAATTTTTGAGTCGCTTGGACATTTTTTTGCCATCTTCGGCCAAGATTATTCCATTTACAGCAACATTTTTATAAGCCGGCTTGCCCATTATCGCAGTAGATAAAATGTGCAGATAATAAAACCAAGCACGAGTTTGATCAATTCCCTCTCCGATAAATTCTGCTGGAAAATTTGCCTCGAATTTTTCTTTATTTTCAAATGGATAATGCATTTGAGCATATGGCATTGAGCCAGAATCAAACCAAGTATCTAGAACATCCGGAACCCTCTTCATCTTACCGTCGCAGGACATACAGGCAAAATCTAATTTATCAGTAATGTGCTTATGAAGGTCTGTAATTTTTTGTCCTGACGCTTCTTCCAGCTCGGCAACTGAACCAAAAACTTTAATCTCGTTGCATTTATCACATTTCCAGATTGGTAGAACCGAAGCCCAATATCGTTGTCTGGAAATCGACCAGTCGCGAGCGCCTTCGAGCCATTTTCCAAAGCGACCTGCCTTGAGATGATCAGGATTCCAATTAATTGATTCGGCTAATTCGATTACTTCGCTCTTAATCTTCTCAACCGCAACAAACCACGAAGTTGTTGCGTAATTAATAAGCGGTGTGTCACAGCGCCAACAGTGCGGGTACGAGTGCTCATATTCTTTACTGCTGAACAACAAATCCTTTTTCTCTAAGTATTCAATAATTTTTTTATCTGTTGCTCTAACATCATTTGCCGGTTTAACTGACAGGCCAGAGAATCCTCCATAACCAGATTTAATAATTCCATCCATGCCAACATGCTGAATAAATGGCAAATCTAATTTTTTACCCAAATTCATATCATCTTCACCAAACGCCGGAGCGATATGCACAATTCCTGTCCCATCTTCGGTCGTGATAAAGTCCGCTTCAACAATTTGCCAGCCATTTTCAGCATTTTTAATATTTTTAATCGGGTCGAAACCAAAAAGCGGTTGATATTTTAGTCCGACTAAGTCATGACCCTTGAATTCTTCGACAGTTTTATATTTGTCCTTGCCAAAAATTCTCTGCAAACAATCTTTCGCCAAAATAAATTGGACAAATTTTTTACTTCTCTGATCTTTTTTCTCAATTTTTACATAATCGATGTCAGCACCGACAGCCAATACAACATTGCCGATCAATGTCCATGGTGTTGTTGTCCAAGCTAAAATTGATGTATCTGGCTCATCCTTTAGTCGAAACTCGGTAATAACTGACAAGTCCTTAATATTCTTATAACCCTCGGCAACTTCGGATTGCGACAGAGTTGTTTCACAGCGAGGACAAATATGCATCGAGCGGTAACCCTCATAAATCAACTTTTTGTCCCAAAGATTCTTAAAAACCCACCAAACGGATTCCATGTACTCTAGGTCCATGGTTTTATAGGGGTTGTCCATATCAACCCAACGCCCCAATCGTTCAATTGTGCCTTTCCATTCTTCTGCGTATCGTAAAACTTTCGAACGGCAGAATTCATTAAACTTTTCGACTCCGTATTCCTCAATCTGTTTCTTGGTTTTGATTCCAAGCTCCTTTTCGGCAATGTTTTCAATCGGCAGACCGTGGCAATCCCAGCCCCAGCGCCGCTCCACCCTCTTCCCCTGCATCGTGAAAAAACGAGGGTAAACATCCTTGACTGTCGAAGCTAGGATATGTCCATAGTGCGGAAGTCCTGTCGCAAACGGCGGCCCGTCATAAAAAACATAAGGTTTGTCTTTGGGTCGCTCGGAGATTGATCTTTCAAAAATTTTATTCTCACGCCAGAAATTGAGGATTTCTTCTTCTTTTTGTGAATATGGTGATTTTTCCATTTATTTTAAAATTATTTCGGTTGTGTCGGAGTCGGTCACATGTCCTCGCCTGCTGGCTCGGCTAGTTTCGAGTTCCACCCTCGAAACCCCCGCCTCACATTGCTCAATTTGGTCGAAGACCATGAGCGAGCGAAGCGAGTCGAATGGCAGGCCCTAGAGGAGTCGAACCTCTGACTGTGGTTTTGGAGACCACCATTATACCGTTTAACCAAGGGCCTACATCCGCCTTGCGGCGGAATAAAATTTCAATCTACTTGGACTCTTTGTGTACAGTATGTTTTTTGCACTTTGGACAGTGTTTTTTCAACTCCAATTTGGTTATGGGTTGAATGTTGGATCTTTGCGTTATTTTATTTCTTGATCCGCAAATCGTACATTCTAAAACCAAACAATTTAATCGTGTTCCTTTTTTTGCCATATTTACCTCTTCTTCATGTTTCTTATTACTTTTAATATTGTCAATAAAATTGCCAGTAAAATAAGGATCAATCCAACTATCAACAGAAAAGTGCCACTCGAAAAACTGTTTTGAGTTACCGAATCGGCGCTTGCTAAAAACGAAGGATTATTTGCTTGGACCAAACTAACAATTCCAATTATTAACAAAAAGACGCTGACTGTGTAAGATGTAAAAATATTTTTTATCATATTTTTCCTTTTTATTAATTTGGAGCCGTTGACCGGATTCGAACCGGTGACCTACTCCTTACCATGGAGTTGCTCTACCAGCTGAGCTACAACGGCAGAATTTTGAGTGAAGGAGCGAAGTGTGGTGCCGGGTGAAGGATTTGGTCACCGGTCGATTTCTGCTGAAATCGCCGTCGACCCCGCCTCGGCCCGTCGGCCTCCGGCTTTCAAATCCTCACCGTCCCAAATATTTTCCCGCTTGGGGCAAGCCCCAATCGGGAAAATCTGGTGCCGGGTGAAGGATTTGAACCTCCGTAGCCACAAGGGCGTCAGATTTACAGTCTGATGCAATTGACCGCTCTGCCAACCCGGCAAATATTAGCTTCCAGCTTCCAGCCGTCAGCAAAATACTCTGTCAAAATAACTTGTCCCACTCCAGTAAACTTACGCGGGACACACTTCTTTTTTTATTCGGTGGCTGCGCCACGCGAAGCTCCGAAAGAGCGAAGTGTGGAGCCAGCGAAGGGATTCGAACCCCCGACCGTCACTTTACAAAAGTGCTGCTCTACCACTGAGCTACGCTGGCTTATTTACTGCTCTACTTCACCCCGCCCCTCTCGGGCGGGGCAAGCTGAGCTATCTCGGCGAAAATCAAATTTAACAATCGGCACTTCGTACCTTAAATGATATTATCAGAAAAACTTTATTACCTCAAGCGCTATCTTCAGAACGGTTTGTTTTTGAGCTCTTCGAGCCACTTTTTATATTTTGAGTTTTTTGAGTCCAGCCGAACACATTTTTTGGCATTCGCGATCGCTTCTTTCTTATCACCTTGAGAATTTAAGGCAAAAGATAAATTAAAATATTGACTTGCCGAATTGCTGTCCAATTTAATTGCTTCATTTAAAGCATCAATCGCATCTTTAAAATTTCTCTGATCAAGATAGATGACCCCCAAACGCGAGTAAATTCTAGAATTTTTTGGGTCTTGTTTGGCAGCTTCGATATACCACTTCTCGGCAGATATATATTGTTTCTTAGAAAAGAGATCTTCTGCTTTAAGGAATGTTTCATCCCCTTCCGACCTCGCAAATACCCTGGGTTCGATTTCTTTTTCTTCTTGAAGAATAGCTGCTGTGTTTCCATTTAATATCACCGAATCCTCTGTAACCGGTGTTTCTTTTTGCACCAAATAAGCCCTTCGCCAGACAATTACAAACCCGGCTATCAGGAGCGCCAGTATTATCAGTGGATAAATAATCATTTTAAAGTTTTTCTTTTATGGCCCTATTATAAATATACAAGTCCTCTAAAATCAGCTTTAAATTTACATTTGTGCTGTCTAGCTTAATTAAACCCTTAGCAATTTTTTTGTAAAGGTGTTTATTAACATCATTTAACCCTTTTATTTTAATTTCTTCAAGCCCCCCCATTAGCATATCCTTAATTTCGTCTTTTTCAATGTTTTTGATTTCTAAAACAAACTGTGAAAATGACTTATTATCAACCATATCCAATATACTTTGACGATCGTGAATTATGTTATGATCAAAGATAAATTTTTGGCACCTGGATTTTATGGTGGCAATAATCCTAGAAGTGGTTGAGGAAAATAAAATAATTCTGCCATAATCCGGTGGCTCCTCAAGTGTTTTTAATAAAGTGTTTGATTGCTCCAAATTTAATTTATCGGCCGAATATACTGAAAATAACCTGAATGGGCTGGAATGGGGTTTGAGTTCAAATTTGTTTATTTGCTCGCGAAGGTCCTTAACTCCCCCGTCGGGATAAAAAAACAGGTTGTCGCTTTTGCTGATATTGAGCTCATCGGATATTTTTTTGGAAATATCCTCCCAGTCATGAATACCGGAACCAATAATCAATAATGGTTGGGACGAATTTTGTAAATTTTGAATAAGTTCTTGCTTTATTGGCATGATAAGATTAAAATTATGTTACAAGGAACAAAATGGAAATACCAAAGTTTGAAGATAAAACATTTGACTGCAAGGTTTGCCAAAAAGAATTTAAATGGTCGGCAAGGGATCAGCAATATTATGCTAAAAAAGGGTTCAAAAAACAACCCCAAAAATGTAGCGAATGCCGGGAAAAATCTAACAAGCTTCGCGATGAGTCAATGTTCTATATTCACTGCGGGATTTGCGACAAGGACGGAGTTTCACTTTCCCCTCCACCCAAAGACCGAGTGGCAATTTGTGAGCAATGTTACAATAAACTGGTTAACGACTCTCTTGGTTTGAAGCAGGAAGTTGCTCCTTCAAGCTGATTCCCTTTTTCTCAAGAGTTCTAAAGCAATTTTGACAAAACTTAACGCCCCATTTTTTTTGCAAATTAGGTTTAACAACCCTTTTTGTTTTATGCAAAGAATGCGGTCTGTTTAAAGACATCGTGTCGCCTTTCCCGCAGAGATAGCATGCATTTTTTGATTTAAATCTGGTTTGAATGCTTGACATATGTATATTTCCTCTGTAGTATATTTGAACTGAACAAATTCTAACAGAAAACTTTAATTAAATCAACATGGAAACTTCGACGGTCTTTGCGGTAATCATATCATTTATCGGTTTTTTTATTTGTCTATCTGTTCACGAAGCATCCCACGCGTTCGTTGCTTATAAACTTGGTGATCCGACATCGAAGGTTTTGGGTAGAATGACCTTAAATCCCTTGGCCCACATTGACCCAATCGGAACCGTTCTCGTACCGATATTTCTAATTTTAACCGGACTGCCTGCGTTTGGCTGGGCCAAACCGGTGATGGTGGACATTAGAAATTTTCAAAAACCGTCTGTTGATAATTTTATGACTGCTCTGGCCGGACCGATTTCAAATCTTCTGTTTGCAATTTTACTGGCGTTTATTATCAGGTTATTTCCCGCTGTTTCATTTTTAGGACTTCTTGTTCAAATTAATGTAATTCTGGCCGTTTTTAATCTGTTGCCGATTCCGCCGTTAGACGGAAGCAAGGTCTGGCATTTGATTTTGCCGGATGAATCATATATCGCGCTCGAGCGGATGGGACCATTTATCTTAATTGCAATTTTGATTTTTTCTAACTCGTATGGCGGGTTTTTGTTTAATTTAATCGGAACAATCTCGGATTTTATTTTAAAAATTATTTAACTCTTTGTGCTATAATTAAATTGTCCCCGGATAAAATGATGCGGATTTGTTTCAACAATTTTTATTTTAAGGGAGAACAATATTTGGTCGAGTCGCGGCTCGATCGTGCGTTCACCCACCTCATACAAGAGGAACACATCCATCATTGCCGGGGATTTTAATTTGAAAATTTTGTTCAATAAGATAAGATGGGGGTAGTTTATTCCAGTGTCGGAGCATAGCACAGTTGGTAGTGCGCCGGGCTGGGGGTCCGGAGGTCGGCAGTTCAAGTCTGCCTGCTCCGACACTGGAATAAATAGTTAACGCCGGGCTGACACTCGTACCCCTATTGTTTTATACTTAGGATAAAAATAAATCATCCCCAAATACACATTTAAACTAATTTTAGAAAACGATACTTGCCCCACTTCTCTGCTTCGAAGTATAATAGTGGTAAAATGAATATATAATATGGTAAAAAGAGGAATTGATTTTGAATCGAAAAAGTTACTGATCGAGTCACTAGAGAAATTAGAAAGTGATGAGTTTGTTGATTTTCTTGAGTCACTTTTATCATCAACGGAAATAAAAAATATCTCTCGCCGCACTATGGCAGCAAAAGTATTGTTTGAAAAACATACCTACGAAGATGTTGAGGAACTCATGGGAATGTCGCCTGGAACTATCAACAAAATTCATTTCAAAACCAAAGGCAGTCCAGCTTTCCGTAAACTATTCGACACAAAACGCTAATTTTCCACTTCCATACTTCGAAGTATAGAAGTGGCAAGTTAAGTGGTGTAGGTAGGGTGTGCAGACAAAAGCCAAATAGTATGATACAATGAAGTTACATTTTAGTATAAAACAAGTAGCGTAGTCGAACTATTTTTTTATACAATCTAAATGTAAACATATTAAATAAGGTATATATTATGCAAAAAGGAAAAATCAAACGGTTGACGGATCGCGGATTTGGATTCATCGAGATCGAAGGTCAAGAGAAAGATTTATTCTTTCATTCCAACGCGCTCGAAGGTGTAACCTTCGAAGAGTTAAAAGAAGGCGATGAAGTCCAGTTCGAAGTAGCTTCTGGTCCAAAAGGCGACAATGCAACAAATGTATCCAGAGTAGATGCAGGTGCGCCTGTAGCTGCAGCAGAATAAGTAAAATTATTCTAAACAAAAAACGCCTCGTCCGTATGGGAGAGGCGTTTTTTGTTTTTTTATAAACTTACTCTGCTTTTTTGGTACCGAGGATTTTGAACATTTTTGTTCCACACTCGGTGCAGATACCTTTCATGGCTTTTCGGCCATTTTTCATCTCTACTTCTTCCGTATCCTTCATCTCTCTTTTTTCCTTACACTTCATGCAATGTCCGGTCTCGACTACTTTTGCTTCGTCCACAATACTCCTTTGTTATTTGTTGCTACTTTTTAAGTATACACGCTCAAAAAAATCTATCAACTAAAAATTAAACCGATTGGACATCCAGATAAGTTTACTCGGACACTATAGCGAAATTAGGAATTATGAGCTAAGATTTAGACAATAATCCCATACAAAGAAATTATTAAAATCTTGGAATGGAAAATATTATTGCACATTGGAAATTTCGGGGGTATCCCCAAAAAAATAAGGTAGATTTAGCAATAATAAACGATACTAGTAAGAGTTATCGAGGGGTTGGAAAATAATAAATATTCATGACGGAGATTTATGAAAAACGAAAAGAAAGTTATTCGGGGAATGCAGTTTAAAATTACTCTAAATGACAGTAAACCCAAAGTATGGCGTAGAATTGTGGTGCCAAGTGTTTATTCGTTTTTTGATTTACATTGTGCGATCAAAAACGCAATGGGTTGGTCTGATTGTCATTTACATGGTTTTTATATTGCCCCAAAAGGCACATCGGGTTTGATCATGATTAAATTTCCCGATCCAGATAATGATTATGGATATTTTGATAATGATGATTTAGACGAGAGAAAAGAAAAAATTGCTGACTATTTTGGCAAGCGAATCAAACAATGTCAATACACTTACGATTTTGGCGATAGCTGGGATCATACAATATTGTTTGAAAGAGAGTATGTAGCAGCCATCAGGGCGAAATATCCAATCTGTTTGGCTGGTGAAAATGCCTGCCCCATAGAAGATAGCGGTGGAACCGATGGCTATGAAGGGTTGACTAAAATTTTGAAAAATCCAAAGCACAAAGAGTATGATGAGATGTGTGAATGGCTGGGAATTGAAAGTGGAGAAGAAATTGATCCCACAGAGCTTGTTGTGTCCGATGTCTATTTTGAAAACCCGCGACAGTGTCAGAAAAATTGGGAAAAAGGTTGCAGAATTTAAATGGTCGTCAGATTGTCATAAATAAAAACATAAATAAAAAAAAGGATATTATGCAAAAAGGTACTGTTAAAAAATTAATAGAATATTTTTTTAAGAACCATTCGCATGAGATGATTTTCGCAATGAGAGATTTTTTTGGCGAGAACAACATTGGGCCTGGCGGAAATATAAACATTCAGAATAACCAAGAAGAAGGATTATTTATGGAATGGATTGTCTTTGATTATCGTTTTCAAAATGGAAAAGGATTATTAGATAATTTTATTTCTGAAAATCCACTCGATATGTCAAAGAGCGAATTACGGATTTACGAGGACTTGCAAATAAATAAGTATGGTTTTTTCGAGATCATTAGCGTCAAAAAAGATGAATATCTTGAGCTCGAGAGTTTGCAAAGCGGAAAAATATACAAAGTGCAGGAAAAGATGGGAACCTACAACGCCGAACCCAAAACTACCCTTGTCTGCCGTGTTGGCAAAGTTGCTGATCACTGGGAGTTGATTGGCAGCGATCCAGTCGGTTTTCCCATTCACTATACAGAGCGAGCGAAAAAATTAATGCGAGAAGATAAAGGTAAATATTCCCCAAAAGATATCCGTAAACTTTTAATTGACAAAAAAAACAATCCAAGTAAATTCGAGAAAAACTTACGAATGAAGGATGAGGATTTTATTAAAAAGCAAAACCAGATTAGGACTTCGCTCGAAAAACAGCTGATAAAATCCAAAAGCACTGCAAGCGTAGATGACATTCTGAAAATTGTCTATAGAGAGAAAAGGCATGACGATATATCTAAAATCGTCTCCCTACTCGGCAATAATAAAAATGTGATAATGCAGAGTTTGCTCGATTTAGCATCTAGTGCTTGGAATTATTTTCCACACAAATCGCTTGGCGGTAAATCCCCAGCTGAAAAAGCCAAAGAAATTTATGGAGATCAGAAGAAGATCTAAAAAAATATACGGAAGGTATAATGAATCAGACCCAAGCTCTCAAAATTTTAAAGACCGGAGCCAATGTATTCCTTACGGGTGAGCCGGGAAGTGGCAAAACATATGCAATCAATCAGTATGTGGCATATTTACATTCCCATGGGATCGAGCCAGCGATTACGGCTTCGACCGGAATCGCCGCCACGCATATCGGCGGGATGACAATACATTCTTGGAGTGGTATTGGAATAAAAAGCAAGTTGAGCAAGACCGATCTTAATAAGATTGCTACAAACGATTATGTTAAAAAAAGAGTTGGGAAAGCCAAAATTTTGATAATTGATGAGATTTCGATGTTGCCACCCCAGACCCTGCAAATGGTTGATGCAATTTGCAAAGAAGTGAAGAAAAGTCCAGAGCCCTTTGGGGGCATACAAGTGGTTTTAGTCGGAGATTTTTTCCAGCTTCCCCCAGTTGTCAGAAAGTCATTTAATGAAGAGTCGCAAGAAAATCTATTTGAGGAAACGCCGGTTCGCTTCGCTTACGATGCTCCTGTATTCAAACAAGCAGAATTTGTTACGAGCTATATCACCGAGCAACATCGCCAAGACGATAAAGAGCTGGTTTCGGTCTTATCGAAAATCCGTAGTAACAGCTTTGACGAGCTATCACTTGGGCACATTAAAAAAAGAAAAATTGATTCTCTAAAAGTTCCGGGCTATGCGCCCAAACTATATTCGCATAATGTTGATGTTGATATCGTAAATGATCGAATGCTAGCCAAGATTCCGGGGAATGAACGATTATTTAAAATGGCAGCAAAGGGACACGAGGGGTTAATAAATGTAATGAAAAAGGGCTGTTTGTCGCCTGAAAATTTATATTTGAAAACCGGTGCCTCGGTCATGTTTACAAAAAATAATACTAAGGAGGGCTTTGTAAATGGAACGCTGGGGATAGTGGAGGGATTTAGTAAAGAGACAAAGCTGCCTATTGTTAAAATTCGAAATGGCCGCAAAATTAAGGTCTCGCCTGCGGACTGGACTGTTGAGGAAGATGGGAAAGTAAGGGGTAAACTGACACAGATTCCACTTCGCTTGGCTTGGGCCATCACCGTGCATAAAAGCCAAGGGATTTCTCTGGACGAAGCAGTTATTGACTTATCGAAGGTCTTCGAATTTGGTCAAGGTTATGTGGCGATTTCGCGGGTTAGGCGACTTTCCGGAATTTATATTCTTGGTTTCAATGACATGGCTTTTCGGGTTGATCCGGAAGTACTGCAAAAAGATAAGGAGTTTTTTGCTCAATCAACCGACGCCCAGACGGTGTATTCGCGTTTTTCGGAGAATGAATTCGAAAAAATGCGAAAGGACTTTATCGTTTTTTGCGATGGAGAACTGGATACATCGAGCGTTGTTTCGAAAGATCACGAGAAGAAACCGGCGACATACGACGAGACATTAAAATTATGGAAAGAGGGAAAGGATATTGCTCAAATCGCTAAAATTCGCAATTTAAGCGAGGGAACAATTTTAGGCCATGTCGCGAACTTGATTGAAAAAGGAAAAATAGATAGAGCTGATCTTGTGCGAGTTGTGCCGCCAAATCTTTCGCGAGATCTTTCAAAAATCCATGCCGCCTTCAAAAATCTCGGCACCGATAAATTATCACCGGTGTTTAATCATTTCCAAGGCAGATATTCATACGACGAACTAAAACTTGCTAGGATGATGATGGAATAAATGACACCTGCGAGGTGTACATGCGTGTGTAGTAGAATCAGGCATTATAAGCTAAGATTAAAAAAATGGATCCATATCAGGAAATTATTAAACTTTTAGACGAAAACCAAATTGATTATCAAAAAACCGAGCATGAGGCGGTTTACACTTGTGCACAAGCAGCGAAGGTTCGGGGCGTATCCGAGGACTCTGGTGCAAAGGCACTGCTTCTAAAGGCGGATGGAGAATTTATTTTGGCACTTTTGCAAGGCAATAGGCGGCTTGACTCTAAAAAATTGAAAAAAACACTGCAAATAAAAAGTTTTAGATTTGCTTATCCAAATGAGGTCGAGGATACAATGCATTGTCAAATCGGTGCATGTTATCCATTTGGAAATATCGTGGATTTGCCGACTTATGCCGACATCTCACTTTCAAATATGGAAAGTATTAATTTTAACGCGGGCCATCACGAAAAATCAATACAGATGAAATGGAATGATTTTGAGAAAATCGCAAAACCAAAAATTATTAACATCGCACAAGAATAATATGAAAAATAAAACCATTGCAGTTTTTCATATGATTGTTCTTTTAGCGGCTGTATTGTCGCCGGTTTGGATTGATTGGCAAATTATCGTTGTCGGCTACATAATCTACATTTTGCAGATAATTATTTTTAAGGGCTGCGTTTTAACCTTTGCTCAATTCGGATCAGAAAATGGTCGGCCACACAGAAGATTCACGGCATATTATATTATCAAGACCTTCGGGATAAAATCGATCACAGAAGAGCAACTCGGAATAAAACTTGATCGTTATCTTGCCCCAGCCGTTCCGATTGTGGCTATAATAATTCAAACCGTTTTTAGCTATCAGCCATTTGTAAACATTTTTAAATGAATGCGTATTTGTTATAAAATTTAATATTTATTAGGATTCTACTTCCATACTCTAGAGTATGGAAGTAGAATAAATGATAATGCCAGAGAGAAATATTGATAGAAAAGCCAAGGAATTATTTATTAAAACTCTTGCAGAGCTTAAAAAAGAAGATGATATTTTGATGTTTCTTGAAAACCTGTATTCCTCTTCGGAAGTTAAGGATCATTCACGACGACTGCTGGCTGCAAAAATGTTGATCGAAGGAAGTACTTACGAAGATATCGCTTTGGTTATGGGCATGGGGACAGGAACCATTAATAAAATACACTTTAAGACCAAGGGTAGTCCTCTTTTAAACAAATTATTTAAAGAAAGGCAATAATTCTGCTTCTATACTCTAGAGTATAGAAGCAGAATAGTAAGAGATATGAAATGTGCACGAGATGAAAAGATGGATATTGTTGATGAAAATGACGGGGTTATTGGGAGTGCGACGCGAAAAGAAATTTATGAAAAAGGGCATCGCCATCGAATTGTACATGTTTTAGTTTTTAACAAAAGCGGTGAGATGCTGCTGCAACTGCGGTCAAAAAAAGTTGATTTTTTGCCCAGATATTGGAGTACTGCGGCCGGGGGCCATGTTTCATCCGGCGAGAGTTATCTAGACGCCGCAAAAAGAGAGCTAAAGGAAGAACTAGGGATTACCGGGGATTTGCAAGGAATTGGGAAATACGAATTTTATGGCACGATAAATAAAATATATAAATTTATCTACTTTTACAAAATTGTTTTTGATGGAAGATTCAATTTAGATTATAATGATGTCGAGAAAGTTGAATTTTTTTCAAAAGATAAACTAAGAAAGATGATAAAAAATGGCAGTAAGATTCATCCGGAGTTATTGTTTTATCTTAAAAAATATTTGGAGGAAAAATGAATTTAGATAGTGCGATATTTTATACAAAAGATGTTAAAAAAATCACGAAATTTTATCAAAAAGTGATGGGTTACAAATTGGAATATAAACGGGGAAACGAATTCGTTTCATTTATTTTTAAAAATAATGCACGACTTGGAATTCGATACGAAAAAGGAACGCGTGAAATTGCCGGGCATCAGACCACATTTATTGCAGTTAAAGACATCGAAAGGGAATTTAAAAAAGCTAAAGATAAAAAACTAAGTATTTACCGTGAGCTCGAAAATCATCCTTGGGGAAAAGCGTTTGCAATTTTAGATCCTGATAATAATAAAATTGAATTTATATCAAGATAGAATAGTTTAAAAAAATCTAATCTTGGACTTTAAAACCCGCTTTGGAGCATGCATAGATAAATAAACCCGCGCCCCACGCCCAAGGGCTTTCGCTTTTGTAAAACAAGAGTTTGATGGGTTTATTTTTTCGATAAATTTCGTGAACTGTTTTATCGCGAGCAATAACTTTTGAAATTGACTCGAGAATTTGAATGGCCTTTTTTTTCTCACCAAGTTTCAGCTTGACCAAAGCAGCAAGGCACCCGAGCCAAAGCCAAGAAAATCCAACATGATAGTTTTTAATTCCAGCAAGTTGATTTGTAAAATAAATCCGCCAAAAATAATACCTATCTGATGTCAATGGCAACGGGGGATTTGATACATTTAACAATTTATTTAATTGCCGATTTATTTTTAATATTTTCCCCTCGTCTGCGATATCAAACCAAATCGCTAGTAAATTTCCGTCTGAATTAAAATAGTGGTGGCGGTTAAACCCGAACCAATCGCTATAAAATCCCCCACCAACATCTTCCCAAAGTTTTAGATCTATTGATTTTTTTACGAAAAGATATTGTGATTTATAAAAATCAGAGTTATCTTTTTTGTGAAGCAAAAGCGCCATTTGGCTCATACAATCAAGACATTTTACATAGCACATATTTGTATAAGAAATCGCGCCGCGTTTTAAAACACTTTCTGCCCAACCACCGCCAATCGCCTCGCGCAAAAGCCCGCTGTTATATGTGTAATTTGATAAAAAATTAATAATTTTTGTTAATTTCGAATAGTTTACCTTTAAAAATTCTAAGTCCTTTGATTTTTCAACATATTGAAAAAAAGAAATAATAAAAACAGGACATTGCGAAATACTTTTTCCGGTATAGTAAGGACTCATATAGCTTGGCTTTTGCTTGCTCGTTTCTTCGCTAATTGGAATTTTTAAAAACCTTAGCGGATAGAGAGGGTTTGCAACCCGTTTTGGTATGTTGCCGTTTTTATTTTGATAATCAAGATATAATCTTAAGTTTTTTTTGACAATTTCAAAATCATCAATCTCCAATGATCCGAACGAAGCAAAAAATGAATCCCAGCTCCAATAAACGCCACGGGAGCCGGTTTTGATTCCCCTCTTCGTATAGCACGACCTTAAATCTGCTTTTGCGATTTTAATCGCTTCTTTAATTTGAGTCATTTTTATATCATATACCATTCGGAGATAGATTAAAGTGGAGCCCCCTTCGCTAAAGCTTCGGGAGGATTACCCTGTTCGCATTCATCCCCAAACAAGAGTTTGGGGCATTCTGCGAAGGAGGGTAAAAATTGCCGACTGTAGCCGAAATAGATATAATAAATTAAAGGGGGGAAAATCGAAGTTACAAAAAGTATGATATTTAAAAAGATCGTTCTGGCGAGTATTGTTTTTTTGATTATTATTCCAGTTTACCAACCACAAAAAACAAAAGCGGTCTCAAACCCCGACCAAGCATGCCCGCATGTATTTAATACCGGCTTTTACACTTATGCTTCGCGATGGCCAGTGATGGTTTTTAAACCGAAATACAATACTATTGATGGAGTTGATATCAGAATAAAGCAGGTCTTTAATGAGGGACGCGGCGCAAATGTAAAAGTCGAAATATTGGATTTTAGCGTTGATCCAACTCATGTCCTTGGCTCCTCAACTCAACTAATTACAACGGACGAGGAAATTTGGCAAGTTTATGCTTTGGACGATATATCCGTTGTTCCAGAAAGAGAATATGCTTTAAAAGTTAGTTCTCCGGAACTCGAACATGCCGAATGGATCGCAACTGGCGACACATCCTGTTATACACGCGGATACGCGATGGATAGATATAGTGCTCGGCTCAATGATAGGATTTTCGGCTTTGCAACTTACGGCAGAAATGTTGCTGCCTCAACTCCTGTCCCGGCAGCAGATAACTCAAATCCAGGAACTGGAAACGATCAAAGCGCTGATTCAAATTCTGGCTCTACAGATCAAAACAGCTTGTCAAACGAATCCGGAGATGCATCCTCACAAGACCAACTTTCAAATCCAGCTGGTGTTACAACTGGTTCAAATCAGTCCCCTTCAGCAACTATTTCAAAATCAATTGAGTCACCAAAAGACCTAACTGGATTATACGGCTCTAGCGGTTTTGTAAAGCTGGACTGGAAGGCCTCTGGGACAAAAAATATTGATGGATATAAGATCTATAGGAGTGATAAGTTGTCAACAGATTTTAAAGAGATCGCCAAGACACCTAAGGATATTTTAAGCTACAAAGACACTAAATATCTAAAAAACAAAAATAATTATTATTTTGTCAGGACATATAAGGGCAACGACGAGTCGGCAAGCTCGAATACGGCAAATGTTTCGACAAAATCCAGCGAATCAAATACGGCTTTTGGTATTTATGCTCTTTACAGAATGCTACCCGGGCTAATTATTTTTACGATTTTTGTTTGCGGGCTGATTGGTTTTATTCTTCTTCTGCTGCTCATGAAAAAGAAAAACAAAGTTCAGCCAGTTAACCAAGAGAGAAAATAGATCTGGTTCTCGCTGAAAACATTACAGGTAGAGCAGGAGTTTCGCCTGCTATCGGTTTGTTAACATCATAATCCATGATTGCAGCCCTCCCATCGGGGAGACCAACCATAAAACTATCAATAATACGACAAGAGAAACCACGCAACACGCAAGGCAGGCGCAACAAATTTTTAAAAAATTGTTGTTTGATGGCGGATTCTGGGTCTGTTGGGTTGCTGCGGGAGTTGCGGGAGTTGCGGTTGGTGTCGTTTCTGGTTTTTCCGGTTCTGATTTTTTCTCTTCTTCTTTCGGTTTTTCCTCTTCTTTTGGCTTCTCTTCTTTCTTTGAGGTTTCTTTTTCCGGTTCGGCCTTTTCTTCAGTTTTTACCACTTCTTTTTCTTCTTTTTTAGACTCGGCCTTATCTTCTTCTTTTTTAGCTGCCATCTTCCTCCTTTTATTACTCATCTATAATTTTATCATATTTTTAATTAATTCGCCCAGAACCCAGGCAAATATCATTTTTATAAATAACAGCAAACTGACCCGAGGTAATTGAAACTTGGGGTGATTTAAAATCTATGATGACTTTTTTATTTGCTAGTCCTAGTTCTGCTTTTTGCAATGTTTGGGTTGATCTAGTTTTTACCTGAACATCGATTTTTCCGGAAGGTGAACTTGAAATAAAATTGTAAGGAGAAAGAAATATCTGTTTTGTGGCAAATTTTTCTGGAGTTTTTGAAACAACCAAAATATTTTCTTTGATTTTTTTATCAACAACATAATATGGTCCACCGGGCAAATTGATATTTTTTCTTTGTCCAATCGTGAAAAAGTGAAGACCATTATGTTCGCCTAATTTTTTGCCATTTTCATCAACCATATCTCCTTTTTCAATGCCAATTTCTTTTTCCAAAAATAACGGCAGGGATGATCCGCTCACAAAACAAAAGTCCTGACTTTGCTTATTTTTTTTATAAAAATCACCGAATCCTAATGATTTTGCTTTTTTGTACATATTCTCTTTGGTAGTTTCCCCCAGCGGAAAAATAATCCTTGAAAGTTGATTCTGATTTAAAAACGACAACGAATATGTCTGATCTTTGGTTTTGTCTTTCGCCATCAATAGATTATATTTTTTTGATTTTGGATCGTACGAAACATTGGCATAATGACCGGTTGCAACATATTTTATTTTATGTTCGTCGGCAAATTTCAAAAGTTTGGCAAATTTTAATTTCGCATTGCAAATAATACATGGACTTGGGGTTCTTTTCTCTTTGAGCTCTCGTTTAAAATAGTCAATCACTTCTTTTTGAAAACTGTCCGATACATCAATTTGAAAATATTCAACGCCGAGATCTTTGCAAATTTTTTTGGCGAAATCAAATGATTTTTTCGAACAACAAACATTCTCCTTGCAATTGTTGCATTTATCTTTCCAGACAGAATATTTTAAAGATACACCCACTGGCTGATAGCCCTGCTCTTTTAGCATAACAAGAGCCATTGACGAATCAACGCCACCCGACATTCCGACAACTATTTTTTGCGGATTGTTTTTACGATTTAATCTTTTCATTAAATATTGTCTTTACTTCAAAAAAATTGGATTTATAATCCATTTCAAATTCGCTTTAAAATTAAGGATATTATGGTCTTTTCTTCCCGTAGCCCGAAAAACCAAAAATGTAAATGATTTCTAGGATTCCCAAAGTATTGACGATTAAAAGGACTATATACCATGCCAGGGTCTCATTTCTGGCTGCTCTCCATAATGCCCAGCCCTTCCAAATAAAAGACCAAATCATCAAAATAATAAATAAGACCGTGAATCCCGCTGACCATGTTGATGAGTCAAGATTTGCTAACATATATTTAATCACTCCCATCTAAAAATTATGTTCTGTTTTCAAAAATATATTACCAAATATTCAAATATTTAAAAAGCAGCAAATTACAAATGAAGAAAATCCCTGTTGTCCCGAAGATATTCTCTGCATTTTTTATAGTTGCTAGAATGTGATAACACCAAACCCCAAAATGCCTTAGAATGATTTTTTATTTCTGTATGAGCGAGTTCGTGAACAACTATATATTCGATTACTGTGGGACTGGCCATACTCAATATTGCATTGAAACTTAAACGGTTTTTTGCGGTACAGCTCCCCCACTTTGATTTATAAAACTTAAAAGTTACTTTTGATTTATCGAATGTAAATGCACGATCGTATTTTTGCAATAAATTTTTTACTATTTTCGATGTTTCGTTCTTGTAGAAGTCCTGTAATTCATGCTTTGTGTAAATACCCAGATCTTTTTTTTCTCCAAGATATAAAAACTTCTCGGATTTTTTAAATTGATATTCTATCCGCGTTTTTTGATTGTATTCGTGGATTTTTTTGTTTATCCAAGCAGATTTTTCTTTGACGAATTTAGAAATTAAAAATTTGGGGCAATACAAAGGAGAACGAACAACGAGTTCCCCTCCCCTGATTTCCAAACAAATAGTCCGTCTTCTGGATCTTACTATCTTAAATTTATTTTGAGTAGCAACCGCAGCACTTAGAACAGTCGTCGCAACCCTTGTCTTTGTCTTTAACATCTTTGGTTTCTTCGTCTTTGTCTTCGCCTGCTTTTTTGTCTTTTTCTTCTTCATTCATTTTGACCTCCACTTATTATTTTTACATTATGATTCTACAATAAAATCGACAAAAAGAAAAATGGTTATTTTTGTAATTTATCAAAGATTTTTTTCTCGAGTCCCCTTTCGGTGGGTAAATAATATTTTTTGTTTTTTAAACGCTCCGGTAAATGTGTTTGTTCAACTTTGGCATTTTCAAAATTATGAGCATATTTGTAGCCCTTGCCATAGCCCATTTCTTTCATCAATTTGCTTGGAGCATTTCGCAAATGGCTCGGTACATCCAGATTCCCATAACTTTTAATGTCCGATCTTGCAGACAAAACAGCCGTATAAAGCGAATTTGATTTAGGGGCGCACGACAGATGAACTACCGCTTGGGCCAAAATAACATCACATTCAGGAACCCCGATATAGTGGCAACTAGCATAAGTCGCTTGTGCCACCATAAGCGCATGAGGATCGGTCATGCCAATGTCTTCCGAGGCGAATCGGATCAGGCGCCGCGCAATATAAAGCGGATCCTCCCCGGCATCGAGCATTCTTAACATCCAATAAATTGCCCCATCCGGGTCGGAGTCGCGCATCGATTTATGAAGGGCCGAAATTATATTGTAATGTTCTTCGCCGTTTTTATCGTATTTTAGTGTCTTCAAAACATTTGAATTTTCGATTGATTTTTTAGTAATATTATTGCTTTGGCTAAATAAATCTTCAAGGGTATTAAGGAGGACTCTTGCGTCGCCGTTTGATTCACCAATAATAATTCTTTTGGCTTCTTCTGTAATTTTTACTTTCGAAAATTTTTTTAAACCACGATTCAAGATTTTTTCCAGATCTTCATATTCCAGTCGGTTTAAAACCAAAACTTTTGACCTTGAAATTAACGGCGAGATAACGGTAAAAGAAGGATTTTCCGTCGTTGCCCCAATTAAAACGATTGAGCCGCCTTCTACATACGGCAAAAGGACATCTTGTTGGGCTTTATTAAAACGATGGATTTCATCAACAAAAATAATCGTTTTCTGTCCCATTTTAACCGCTTCCTCCGCCTTCAGAAGTTCTTCTTTGAGAAGTTTTACCGTTCCCAAAACAGCATTAATTTTGACAAATCTCGATTTGGTCGCGTTTGCAATAATATGCGCAAGCGTGGTTTTGCCGCTTCCGGGAGGTCCAAATAAAATAACCGAGGAAAGTTCGTCTTTATTGATTGCTTGGCGCAACCAACTCGAAGTTCCGACAATTTGCGACTGTCCGACAAAATCATCTAATTTTTCCGGTCTTAGCTCGTATGCTAACGGCATAAATTTTTCTTATTTTGTATCTTTACTTTACATCTACTTTATTAATTATCAATCAATTAGCGACAGTACTGTGATTCTGCTTTGAAATTAGCAGAGATATTGCTTTTCTGATACAATTTCTTATAGTAAAGAAGTAAATGAACGAGATTATAAATTATACTCGATTAACAACATCGGACAGGTTGTCTGATCGGTTTTTGACTTGTCAGGCCTACAACCCGGTAGATCCGGAACAAGCGGAATTGGGTACGGTTTTCTCTCATGTGGAAATATTAAACCCCTGGTTTCCCACATCGCAGATTGGCCAGACAGTCATTAACACTCTTATCCGAGAATATTACAGAGGTAAAAACACCTCTGAACTTGTTAATTTTGAAGAGGCGATTAAAAAAGTAAATGAAGCGCTTGCCCAGACCGCTCAAAACGGAGATACGGATTGGATTGGAAAGTTTTCTTCGGTTTTGGTTATGCAAAACAAAGGTGAAATCCATTTTGCTCAAACCGGACAGTCGCATGCTTATTTATACCGAAACGGAAAAATTAATCACATTACGGAAGGGCTCGAGCAAGAAGAGGCACCGCACCCATTAAAGACATTTAGTAATTTAACTTCCGGAACTCTACAAGTCGGCGATAAAGTGATAATCGCCAATTCCGCTTTTTATGAGATAATTCATCCGGCGGAGTTAAAAACAATCATAACTTCTTTTAATTCGACTCTTGCCGCAATCGAAACAGCCAAAATTTTGCAAGAGCATAATGCACAAGAAGCAAATGCAATTTTCTTAGAGTACACGACCAAGGACGAATTGGCTAACTGTCCACCAGACCAAAAACTTGAAGCAATTTACATTGACCAACAATTACAAGGAATCGGGACAGCGACAAAAAAAATTTTCAAAAAAACATTTGAAGCCATTGGCCGAATTTCAAAAAGTTCTGCTTCAGCAATTTCAAAAACAAGCAAGTCACATCTGTTGCCTCTGGCCAAAAAGGGTTGGCAAGCATCCAGGAAAGGATCTCGAAAGGCCTTCTCAACAACTGCCGAACTAGCGAAAAAAAAGTTTAATAAAATCAGCGAAAAAAACCATACCGAAAATATAGAAAATTTTGATAATCATCAAAATGACAAACAAGAAAAAGAAAAAAATGACGGGCTATTATTCGCTAAGACATTTCTTTTAAGAATAAAAAATAAAATTCGCCGGTTTTTGATTTCTATCGGATTTTATTCCAAGAAAAAATCCAAGATGTATTTATCGGCTTTGATTATTATTTTGATTGTCTTGGGCATAAGTTTATTTTTCGGACTTCGCCAAAAGTCAAAAAATGATGTGGTAAAAACCGCTCAAAGCCAAATGACTCAAATAACATCCCTTGAAGGCCAGGCGGCGGTTTTGACTTCGCAAAAAAAGGACTCTGCTGCTCTTTCTGAATATAAAAATATAATTGAACTTGCATCAAAACTTAACGGCACAAAATATCAGGACGAAGCCAGCAAGGCGTCGAGTCAAGCGCAATTAAAAATTAGCGAAATCACAAAAATGACCTTTCTTGAACCAAAGTCAAAAATTTCGGTTTCAGACGAGCAATCGTCTTTTGCCTTAGCAAATAACGATCTTTTTCAAATTATTCAAAGTGGTAAGGTTTTTGAAAAGAAAAGTAATGCAAGCAATTTGAATTTATTTTCCGATTCCGGGAAGATTCCGAGCAAAATCATTTCCAGCACATACATCAGTGAAAGCAATTCGTTCGCCTTGTCGCTTGAGAATAAAACTGTTCAGACAATTAATTTAGATAATAAAAAAATTTCCACAGAAGAAGTAAAATTAAATTATGCCGGCATGATTTCGGCGTTTTCCGGCAATATTTATCTTCTAGATCCTCCGGGAAATCAAATTTGGAAAATCGCCCCGGAAAATAGTCAATACAAAACCAATGCACCTTATATTAAAGATCAAACGATTGATATTTCAAGCACTCAATCAATGGCGATCGATGGAAGTATATATGTTTTAAAGGCCAACGGTTCGGTCGAAAAAATTTCAAGGGGCAGTAAAACAAATGAATTTGGTGTTTCGCTTCCCGCTGATGAAAAATTGAGCGATTATATTCAGATATTTACAAGCGAAAAGTCGGATTATTTATTCTTGGTGGTAAAGGACGCGGGACAAATTAGAATAATTGAGCTCAAGAAAAACGGGACCTTCGTAAAACAGTACTTTCTTAATGAATCAAGCAACTTCCAAAACACCTTAGTGAATCCAGATACATTAGAATTTTATGTTAAAACACAAAAAGAAATATTGGTCTATCAGCCCTAATTTACAAGATCCTGTCAATTTAGATTTCTTCGAGCTTCGATATTCCTAAGACATCAAATAATTTACCGAGAACAATTTGGGTCAATTGCACTAAATACATATTCTTAGCGGTGGCGGTCTCACTATCTGTAATAATTTTTTCTTTTTCGTAAAAAGCGTTGAATTGATTAGAAATTTGATAGGCAAATTCCGCGATGAGATTTGGGCTGCTGTTTTGAGAAGAGATATCAAGGACTGATTTAGCTCTCACGATCGTTTGCAGGACTTCCCGAAACAATGGATTAAAATTTTTTTCAATTTTTAAATTTGGATATTTCTTTTTTGACTCTCGGATTAAACTCTGTGTTCTGGCATAACTATATTGAATGTATGGGCCACTGTTACCTTGAAAGTTTATGAATTTCTCAAGGCAAAAAACAATGTCTGATTTTCTGTTGCTGGAAAGATCGGCGTATTTTATTGCGGAAATTCCTATTTTTTCGGCTACTTCTTTTTTATTTTTTAGATCAGAATTTTTTTCTTCAATTATCGCCAGCGATTTTTCTTTGGCTTTTGATATTAAATCATCTAACAAGACAATGCGACCTTTTCTGGTTGACATTTTGCCTTCGGGCAAGCGCATCATACCGTGTCCGGCAAAAATAATTTCGGTTTTATCGAGCCAGTCCAATTTTTTCGCCACCGCCCCTAACTGTTTAAAATGAAGGGATTGGTCGTTGCCGACATGATAAATTATTTGCGCGGGTTTGTATTTTTCGATTCGATATTTTAAAGCCGCCAGATCGCGAGTCATGTACAACGATGCATCATCTGATCGTTTTATGAGCGCAGGCGGCATATTCTCAAGCTCGACAATTTGTGCATCTTCCGACTTTTTCAATAACTTTTTTTCTCTTAGCTCATCAATGACTCCTTCTTGTTTATCTTTATAAAAACTCTCGCCTACTACTTCGTCAATTTTCACATCAAGGGTTTTGTAAATTCGGTCGAATTCTTTAAAGCTCCAGGCAACACATTTTTGCCAAAGTTCTCTCGCCTCATTATCGCCGTCTTCCAATTTTTTTGACCACGCTCTCGCTTGATCTTCGATTTGCGGATTTTTTTGGGCTTCTTCGTGAAACTTGACATAAAGTTCATTAAGTTTAGGGATTGGATCTTTTTCGATTTCCGACTCATCTCCCCAGGACTTAATAGCATAAATCAATTTGCCAAACTGCGTCCCCCAATCGCCAATATGATTGATGCCAACAGTTTTGAAGCCAACCGATTTATGAATATTTAAATTTGCTTGACCAATTACCGTTGATCTCAAATGCCCGACCGAAAAGGGCTTGGCAATGTTTGGTGATGAATAGTCAAAAACAATCGTCTTATCTTTATTTTGCGAATTTACCAAATATGACTCGATGTCATTTTCGATTTTTTGAAGTTCCTCCGAATAAGCCGATTCGGAAAAATAAATATTAATGTAGCCGTTTTTGTATTCAACTTTTTCAGCCAGACCGGATTTTGAAAGCTCGACTTTAATAATTTCGATTAATCTCTTAACCTTGATTTTTTGCTTTTTGCAAATTTGGTTAATTTGCCCGGGATTTAAGCAGCAATCACCAAACCCATCTCTTGAAAATTCAATTCTAATTCCATCTTGAAGTATTTCTTTAAGTAACTGATTTATTTCGTCAAGCATTTTTAACTTTTTATCTTTAGCACGCGAAGTTTGCCAACTTTGAGTATATTTTCACCAGCCAAATCGTAAATATAATTTACATCATTTATTGCATCACCGTTTATTTTTACAGCGCCTTGCTCTATAAGTCGGCGAGCTTCATTTTTGCTTGACACAAGTCCGGTTTCAACCATCGCATCAATTAAAAGTCCGCCTTTTTTAACTTCTTTAACTTCCAGATTTTCCGGCAGTTTTTTTTTGCTAAAAACATTCTCGAAATTCTCTTTAGCAGCGCGAGCATCTTCTTGTGAATAAAGTTGTTTGACAATCTCATAAGCCAATTCGGCCTTTGCATCTTTAGGGTTAACTTCTTTGCCTAAAGTTTGCTTTAGTTTATCTATTTCTTCCATTGTTTTATCGGTTAGAAGCTCAAATCCAATTAAAATTAATTCGTCCGGATAGGCCATAACTTTACCGAAAATATTTTCCGCACTGTCTGAGAGAGAGATGATATTTCCTTCGGACTTGCCCATTTTTTTGCCCACTCCATCCGTCAGAAGTTTCACCGCCATAACAAATTTTTCTTTATTTTTTACTTTCTTCATGAGGGTGCGTCCGGCCAGCATATTGAATATTTGATCGTTACCGCCGATTTCCATATCAACATCCATCGAGACAGAGTCATAGGCCTGAAAAATTGGGTACAAAAATTCGTGAAGAAATATCTCTTTATTGTTCTTTATTCGATCCTGAAACATATCTCTTTCGATAAGCTGCTGAAAGGTAAAATGTGATGCCAGCTCCAGCATATCAACCGGTTTTAATTTATTAGTCCAGTCCTGATTGTGCAAAAATCTTAAATTTGCAGCGCTTGTATCCAAAATCTTTCCGATTAGCTCTTTGTAATTTTTAGCATTTTCCTCTATCTGCTGCACCGTTAATTTTTGCCTGGCCGCCGTTTTGTCCGTCGGATCTCCAATTTGAGCAGTAAAGTCGCCAATCAGAACAATAATATCATGCCCCAAATCCTGTAACTTTCTTAATTTTCTCAAAACCACCATATGACCGATATGCAGTTCGCCCGTTGGGTCAATGCCGTTATATACTCGTAGCTTTTTCCCCGACTTCAAAGCTAATTCCAAGGTCTCTGGTTTAGGATAGATTGCCGAGACACCACGGGTCAAAACATCATCTATTTGATCCATTGTTTCTCCAATTAAAAAATATCTTCTCGAGTTTTATTTTACTTGTTTTATGATATAATTCAACTGAATGAAAATTGGTGGAATATTAAATGTCGGGTCTTCCCGTAAACCATATATCAAGCCAAGGCGGGTTGACCGCAAAAAACTCAAAAAAACTATTTATTACGCGATAGGAGCTTTTTTTGCGTTTATTGTTCTGCTTTTTGTTTGGTATGCAAAAGATATTCCGACTCCTGCGCGGCTTGCTAAAATCCATGCTGCCGAATCAACTCAAATACTAGATCGAAAAGGCCAAGTGCTTTATGAAACAGGCGATCAAAGAAGAACGGTTATTGATAAGAAGGATATTCCAGATAGCATTAAAAAAGCGACTGTTGCGGCAGAGGATAACAACTTTTATAATCATCACGGTGTTGATTTTAGGGGAATATTGCGAGCCCTTGTTGCAAATGTTTTGCATATGAAGGTTTCGCAAGGCGGTTCAACGATAACTCAACAGTTTGTTAAAAATGCTGTATTATCACCACAGCGATCTGTCAGCCGAAAAATCAAAGAAGTTATAATGTCGATTGAAATTGAGCAGATATATAGTAAAGAGGATATCTTGGCGATGTATTTAAACGAGATTCCATACGGTGGAAATGTCTATGGGGTCGAAGAAGCAAGCAACATGTATTTTAACAAAAGCGCTAAAGACCTAACCCTGTCAGAATCGGCAACTTTGGCAGCCGTGGCCAACGCTCCAACTTATTATTCGCCATACGGCTCTCATACCGACGAGATGTTTGACCGAAAAAACCGCACTCTTGATAAAATGGCGAAGTTAAACTTAATAACCGAAGATCAAGCGAAACAGGCCAAATTAGACGCTCCGAATAAAGAAAAACCGGATTTCAAACCAAGGCACGATTACATAAAAGCACCTCATTTTGTGATGTATGTTAAGGAAAAATTGGTTGAGCAATACGGCGAACGAATGGTAAACGCAGGAGGACTTAAGGTTACAACCACACTTGATATGGACAAGCAAAATGCAGCTCAAGATGCGGTTGATAAAAATGTAAATAAGATTACAAAATATGGAGCGTCAAATGCCGCTCTTGTTTCAACTGATGTCAAAACAGGAGAAATTGTTGCGATGGTTGGGGGCAAGGACTTTTTCGATATAGAACACGGCGGAAATGTAAATGTTACCGATTCCGAAAGACAGCCGGGTTCTTCGTTTAAACCAATTGTATATGCGACCGCATTCAAAAATGGTCGTTTTTCCCCCGCTTTTACGCTGTATGATGTGCGAACCGACTTTGGGGGATATGAGCCGCAAAATTATGACGGATCAACTCACGGCGCGGTGTCAATGAGAACGGCACTAGCGAATTCTTTAAACATTCCTGCGGTTAAAACCTTGGGGTTGGTAGGCGTTCCGGAAGCCCTAAAAACGGCACAAGATCTCGGTATAACCACACTTGATCAGCCACAACGATATGGTCTTTCTTTGGTTTTGGGCGGCGGAGAAGTAAAGCCGATCGAAATGGCCGGGGCATTTTCCGCTTTCGGCAATCAGGGAGAATTCCATCGTCCGGTTGCAATTTTGAAAGTTCAAGACGATAAAGGAAAAACACTATACGAATACAAACCAGATCAAAATAAGTTTCAGGCGATCGATCCACAAATTGCTTACGAAATTACCGATATCCTAGATGACGATAACGCCAGAAAAATGATTTTTGGTTCACACAGTCCCCTTGATTTTGGCGACCAACATGTTGCGGCAAAAACCGGTACAACTCAAGAATTCCACGATGCTTGGACGGTCGGCTACACACCGAAATATTCTGCAGCTGTTTGGGTCGGAAACAATGATAATACAAAAATGTCGAGTGGAGCAGACGGATCCGTAGTTGCCGCACCAATTTTCCATGACTATATGGCAACACTAGTTGACAACTCGGAATTTGTCAGACCAAAAGAGATTCAGGAGTTGACCGTTGAAAAATATTCAAGTAAATTGCCAAGTCAATATTCAAAGGACTTCGTCAAAGATATTTTTGCGTCCTGGCAGGTTCCAACGGCCCACGATGATATCAATGTTGTTTTTAAGGTGAATAAAACAAATAATCAAATAGCTACCGATCAAACTCCTGTAGAACTTATTGAAGATAAACTTTTCACCAATCTTCATAACGAATGGGGAGACGCTTGGCAGAAGTATCCAAACTGGGAGGGGCCGGTTAGAGGGTGGGCCGAAGCAAACGGCATGTCGTTGCCGCCGACCGGTAAAGATGACAGCTATTCAAAGTTGCCGGATATTTCTATTAGTGCACCTTCAAATAATCAAACCGTCAAAAATCAAATTGACATCACGGTCTCGACGAGTTCGGATCATGGAATATCTAATGTGGTTTATTTTCTCAACGATGCCGAAATTGGGTCAAATTCAGCCGCCCCATATTCAATACCTTTTGATACTACAAAATATGCTAACGGCACATATAAGCTATTGGCTAAGTTGACCGATTCAAATGGTGTGAACTCTTCTTCGTCCACAATCCAATTAAATATTCAAAATACAAAAGCGGCGGTTATCAGCGGGCTGACTGTTTCGGCAATTACTGCCAATTCCGCAACAATTTATTTTACCACTGATCTGGGTACCAGCTCAACCATCTCTTATGGCATAAGTCAAAACGCTTTATCGAACTCCCAAGCAAGCGGCACAAACACAACTTCGCACTCCGGAGCACTTTCAGGATTATCTGCCGGAACAAAATATTATTTTAAAATTATTGCGACAAACGCCGCCGGAGACCAAACAATACAAACCGGAACTTTTAACACTAGCTAAAATTTTGTTTTATTAACTCATTAATCGGCAAATCGGCACAAATTACTGTAAAGCCGATTTTTTTTGCGGCCTTGATAATTTTCTTTGCCTCCGATGGAAGATGTAGCCGTCCCGCCAGATCAACCTCGCCCAAGAATAGGTTTTTGCCGTTTAGGGATTTACTTAAAAAACTGCTGGCTAGCGCCATTAGAATCGCCAAGTCACCAAGCGGATTTTTGAGTTTATAGCCATCCGAAATATTAACAAAACAGTCATGTTGTGAAAGATCAACTTTTGAATGACGAGCCAATATCGCAATCATCATCTGAAGTCGGTTAAAATCATATCCGACAGCGTTTCTTCTGGGCATGGCAAATGGTGATTTCTGAACCAAGGCCTGAACTTCAATAAAATAAATTCTGCTGCCTTCTAGAACAGCGCATTTGGCAACACCAATAGGCACTTTTTTTGAAGACGAGATTCGTCCAAAGTCGTCCGAGTTCTGAAGTCCGCTTTCACCAATTGTAAAAACGCCAAGCTCATCTGTTGGCCCAAAACGGTTTTTGTGAGATCGCAAAAATCTTTCGTTCGAGCCCCTTTCGCCATCAAGATAAAAAACGGCATCCACCAAATGTTCTAAAATTTTTGGGCCCGCAACTTCGCCGTCTTTTGTTACATGCCCAACAAAAATTGTTGCCACAGAAAATTTTTTGGCCGCATTGATGATTTTCATGGCCGATTCCTTGACTTGCATTATCGAGCCAGGTGATCCCGAGATACCACTGTCGTAGACGGTCTGAATTGAATCAATAATTAAGAGGGTCGGTTTTTCTTTTTCAATTATGGAAAGCCAACTCAAAATGTCCTGATTTTCGAAAATGGTAATATTTGAATTAGAACCCTTGAGACGATTTGCTCTTATTTTGATTTGTTCGGGCGATTCCTCGCCGGCTATATAGAAGACCTTTTCTTCAATTGAGCTCGCAATTTGCCAGACCAAAGTTGATTTACCAATACCCGGATGCCCCCCAAGCAAGATCACCGATCCGGGAACGATTCCTCCGCCCGAGACCAAATCAAATTCCGAAATTTCTGTTTTAATTCTTGACTCAAAATTATTTTTTATATCCGCAATTTTAATCGGCCTTGCATCTTCGCTGGATCTCGATAGCGTCTCCGAAACGCCCCGTAATTCCTTAAGCGTATTCCAGCTGTTACAATATGAACACTTTCCCGACCAGGCAAAATGCTCGCCCCCACAATCGGAACAAATCCATATTGATTTATTCGTTTTCTTTGACATCTTTTAAAATTAAATCAATTTTTTCGTTTCCATTCCATCTATTTATATCAATACAAAACGCAATGTCCAGAATGTCACCTTTGGCAATTATCCAATTTCCTTGTGCAAAATTAAATAAAACGGCTTGATGATAATGATTGGATTTAATAAATGTAACTTTGCGATGCGATTGGTCCCGACCGATTGATCTAATTGAATCAACCTTTATTTTTTCGACCGCAAAGATCGGTTTTGGGTTTCCCGCGCCATATGGTTCAAGTTTTTCTAAATCATCGGCAAGTTGCATTTTAATCTGCGAGGACTCGATTAAAGCATCAATGTTTAAGCATTTTTCAAAAACATTTTTGTTGATTTTCTGGGCATAATTTAAAATTGATTTTTCGAATTTTTTAAATTTTGATTTTACTAAAGATAAACCGGCCGCCTGTGAGTGTCCCCCAAAAGACAACAAACAATCTGATGATTTTGATATTAATTTCGTAATATCAATTTGCGGAATCGACCGCGCACTTCCTTTTATCTTTTCATCAATTTCAGTTAAAACAATCGCCGGGCGATTAAATTTCTCAACTAACTTGCTTGCGATTAATCCAACAATGCCCTCATTCCATTGGCCTCTTACAATGATTAAATTTTTCTTAAAAAGGCCTTTGGTGCCAACAATTTCGCACGCTTCATTTTGTCCATTTTCCAACAATTTTTGTCGTTTAATATTCAGCTCGTTTAATTTTTGAGCTAGCTTTTTGGCCTCGCCTTCGTCTTTTGTAATTAAAAGTTTAAAACTATCTTGAGGATTTGATACCCTACCGGCAGCATTAAGTCGTGGCGCAACCATAAAGCCAATTTCATAACAGCCGATTTCCCCCATCTTTAAATTTGCAACCTCAATTAAATGTCGAAGTCCAAGATTTTTGGTTTTGTTTAGAACAAGCATGCCGTATTTAACAATCGTTCTGTTGTCTTCCACTAAGGGCACGACATCAGCGACCGATGAGATAGCGGCGAGATCCAAAAGCCATTTCTCCCGGCCGTTTCGATTATAGAGTTCGCGGCAAAGCATGTAAGCAACGCCGCCGCCCGACAAATCTGAACATATTTTTCCTTTTTTTAAAATTTTTGGATGGACGATTGCATACGATTGAGGCAAAATCTCGTCAAGCTGGTGATGGTCAACGACAATCGTATCAATTTTTTGTTTATTTAAATTGGCAACTTCCAGAACACTTTTTATGCCGCAATCAACCGTGATTAAAAGATTTATTTTTTCTTTAATAAAGTATCGCGTAGCGTTTTTCGACAACCCGTAGCCCTCTCGACGATGCGGTACAAGATAGCACGGTTCATTTCCCAAGTCATTAAGTGTCTTATAAATTATCGCTCCGCCACAAATTCCATCTGCGTCATAGTCCATAAATATGCCGATTTTTTCTTTGAGCACAATTGCCTGTCTTATCCTTTTGGCCGCCGTCTTTAATTGCGCCATTGCGTTATCGCTTGAAATCAAATCATAAGAGGGATCTAGGAACTCCTTTACTTTTTCAATTTTACGCAAATGCAAAATTTCTTTAAGTGGATCTTTTGGATTAAACAATGATATATTCCACTTTGAGAATTTCATTTAATAAATCCGACTCCCTCGACCCTTAAGTCCACATAGTCCTTAATATCGGCTCTATTCGTTTCGAGTATCTGCTTTAGACCACTTATCTGATTTTTTAAAGAAGTAGATGAATCCATAATAATTTCATAGCCATCGGAGGTCTTAAATTTTATCTTGAAAGTCGTTTCCTCTATCTTCGTTTCAGTTATTTGAATAGACATATTTTTCAGTTCATCAAGAGCACCAAGATAAAAATTTATAAATTGTGGCGAAACGATTTGCTGGCCAATTTCAACCGGCATCTGCCCTTGATCGTTTAGAACTATCTTGTCGCTTGGTTTTGAAATCTCCCGATAGACATACCCAAAACTGTCAACTTCGTAACATTTAGCCGAATTACACCAAACCATTATTTGATTTCTCTCCTCAACAACAATCTTTACCGTAGAGGGAAGTCCTCTAATAATTTGCGCTTCTTTTAATATCGGGAAATTTTTAGAAAGGGCACTTAAATAATCGCCGGTTTTTAATAAAAGTATATTTTTGCCAAGCAAAGTTCGATTAAGATAGTCCGATATTTCAACCGATTTTACTCCTTCGATATCGATTGTTTTTATTTTAAAAGTCGTAGAGAAAAATAAAAAATACAATATACCCGAAACGATAACAAGATAGAAAAATGTTTTTAACGGCAAAAGGTTGATTTTTAATTTTGGCCTTTGGGGTTTTTCCGTTCTCCTGATAATTTCCGGTTTTCTAAACTCGGGTCTTATTGTTTTATGACTTACCCTTCCAATCTGATTCATTCCACTCCCCAAGATATTCTATTTCTTCTACAAGCTCTATTTTAAATTTTTCTGAAACCGCATCTCGCATTTTTTCTATAAGATGCCTCACTTCAAAACCTGTTCCATGACCTGAATTTATCACCCAGTTTGCATGTTTTTTGGAGACATAAGCCCCACCGACCTTAAACTTCTTTGCTCCTGATTGATCAAGCAGATACCCCGCTGTTTTTTCCTGCTCATGATTATTTTGGGCATTATCCGTCCCAACGGGATTTTTAAATATGCTGCCGCATGTTCTCTCGCCAACCGGCTGATTTGCTTCCCGCCATTTTTTGTATTTGGCAATATTTTTGATAATTTCTTCTTTTTTCTTTCTCTGAAATTGGAAAATTACATTTAAAATGACCGGGGCAGCATCATTTTTCTTGTATTTTAGTCGGCTAGTTCGATATCCAAACTCAAACCAATCTCCCTTAACACTTAATAATTTATCAGATGATATAATGACTGATGCTGACTTCAAATATTGTGCGATGCTTACTCCGTGTGCGCCGGCATTTACAATAACCGCTCCTCCAACCGTACCCGGAATCCCGTAAAGCGTCTCGAGTCCTCCTAATCCGTTTGACGCCGCATCCAAAATTACTCTCGATAAAGAAGCGCCACTATCTGCGATCACGCGACCCGACTCGTTATCAATATTTATCAAGGATGATTTATTACATATAATTAAGCCGTTATACTGGTTTTCCGATACAACAATATTTGATCCCGCTCCAATTATTTGGTACGGCGCTCCACAATTTCTGGCGATAGAAACAGTTCGGATCAAATCATCAATTGATTTAGCAGTATATAAAAATTGAGAAATGCCGCCAACTCCAAGAGTCGTGTACTTCTTAAGAACTTTGTTTTCCTTTACTCCATTTAAATTTTCTTTAAGTCGCTCTTGCCAAGCCATTTTACTCCTAAGTTTAATTTACCAATCAAATCAATTTTTTACAAATAAAAATCGGCAATTACTAACTTTTCTTTAAATATCCTTCGCCAATTTCAAAAACATCCGTTGCGCCCATGGTCATCAAGATGTCGTTACTTTTTAGGTTTTCGTTTAGATAGTTTACCGCATCCTCATACCTAGAAAAGTAAGCGGTATTTTTCTTCGACCTTTTTTTGATTGTTGAGACCAGATCCTCACTTGAGTGTTTTGCATTTTCATCCCGACCGGCAATTTTATATACCGGCAAGACACCAATAAAATCTGCCTTGGAATTTTTAAATGAATCAACAAATTGTTCAAAAAATTCGTTCATTCGGCTTTGTTGATGGGGCTGATAAATTATGACTTTTCTGCGTTTGGGATAAAGCTCCGACAAAGCATTGAGGGTGGCTGTGATCTCTGTCGGGTGATGAGCATAATCATCATAAACCATGACATTATCCCTTGAACCCTTATACTCGAAACGACGGGCCGCACCCACAAAATCCATGACTGATTCTTGAGAGCATATCGTGGAGACACCCAGTGTCTGCGCAACCGCTAGGGCGGCAGCCGCATTTGATGCAAAATGTCTGCCAATAACTGCCGATTGAAAGTCCGCTTTTTGGAAAGGTGTTTTAATTTGAAATTTACAAAGTGTGTGTTCGACCGAATAGCTTCGAATAGAAAAAGTTGCGGATGGCTTAAATCCAAAAGAAATAATTTTTATTCTTTTTTCAATCAAAAGATCAAGATTTTGTTTTACGCAGTCATAGACATTCGGATCATCAGCCGAATAAATCAAAACCCCGCCAGGGTAGATTTTTTGGATAAATTTCGAAAAATGTTGCTTTATTTCTTCTAATCCATTTTTAAAATAATCAAGATGTTCTTTTTCGATATTTAATATGACACCGATTGTGGCCGGAAAGGCCAAAAATGAATCGTCGTATTCGCAGGCCTCGACAATAAAATCGCCGCCCGATCCTAAATTATAAGTTTTATTGTTCGCAGAGTCCGGAGCACCGATTAAATAGGACGGGTCAAGACCTGCATTTTCGAAAATTCTGGCCAAAAGCGAAGCGACCGTTGTTTTGCCATGCATGCCGGAAACCGCGATTCCTCTTTTGTCCCCCATGAGCCAACCAATTGCCTTTGCTCTTTTGACAATTGGGATTTTAAGCTCGCGAGCCCTTTCGTGTTCCACGCTCGCAGGCGAGATTTTATCTGCCGCCGATGAATAAATTACCAAATCAAGACCCAAATTAATATTTTGCCGCGAGTGGCCTCCCATTTTTATATCGCTGCCTTTAACATTTACGCCGACTTTGCTCAAAAGACAGGAAAAGGCCTTCATCGAGACACCGTTAATACCAATCATAAAAACATTTTTGAGTTCTTTAAGTTTCTGGCTATTAACTAAATCAATTATGTTTTGTGAAATAACTTGTGCCGACTCTGGAAAATATAAATTTGATACTTTGCTTGTTTTATCTTCTAGCAATTTCTCAATCTTTTTGTAAATGTCTTCCGACGGATCTTTTTCAAAATAAATTTCAGCGAGACCCTCTTTTTTCAAATATAGAGCATTTATTTCTTGATGAACTGTCACGAAATTTGGTATCGGGACAAATATCGCCGGGCGGCGACACGCAGCAATCTCGAAAATGCTTGTTGCACCCGCTCTTGAAATCACTAATTTTGCATTTGAAATCAGACCACTCATATTATTTGAAAAATCCATGATTTCGTATCTATTTTGTTTTTTTTCGGATAATTGGCTTTTAAAATTTTTCGCTCTGTCAAAGTCATAAGCGCCGGTTAAATGTACAATTTTTTCTTTTTCTAAAATTTTATCTGCAATTTCAAAGACCCGACTGTTTAAGCTCACCGCTCCCAAGCTGCCACCCATCACTAAAATATATTCACCGTTTGGCACATTTTTTTTGAAGACATTTATAAAGTCGTCATTTAAAGGAATTCCCGAATAAAATGATTTTTCTCTGATTGAAGATGGATAAAGTTCTTGTGGAAATGCAACCGCAATTTTTTTGGCAAATTTTGCGCTGATTTTTGTCGTAAGGCCGGGGAGTATATCGGATTCGTGCGAGATAACCGGAACTTTTAAAATGTACGAGGCCAAAATTACCGGCAAAGAAACAAAACCGCCTTTTGAAAAGACAACGGTCGGTTTAATTTTTAAAAGAAAATAAATCGCCTGACAAAAACCACCGGCTATCTTAAATACATCAAAAATATTTTGAAACAAATTTGGGATGGAAAAGTGTTTGCGTAACTTCCCGCAGAATATTTTTTGGTAAGGCATGTGCTCATCGCGAGATTTATCTTTTTCAATTTTAGCTCCGGAACCGATATATAAAAATTCAATTTTTTGATCAATTTTCTTAATTTCTTTGGCAACGGCAAACAAGGGGTATGTATGACCTGCCGTACCCCCTCCGGTTAAAACAATAATTGTTTTATTGTGTCTGCGCATTTTGAGATTGTTTTGAAATATTTAGCAAAATTCCTATTTGGATAAGAGAAACAGCCATCGAGGTTCCGCCGTAGGAAATAAATGGCAGTGTAACGCCCGTCATCGGAACCATTCCCAAAATTGCCGCAAGATTTACCAACGCCTGAATAATTAATAGCGATGTAAGACCCAGAGCAAGCAGCCGGCCAAAATTATCCGGGGCACCCTTTGCAATTTTCAAGCCAAGCATAAAGAGATAAATAAAAGCGACAACCAAAAAAGCCGCTCTAAAGAAACCTAACTCTTCGCAAATAATTGCGAAAATTGAGTCGGTATGCGGCTCCGGAAGATATCTCATTTTTTGCAACGATTGTCCAAACCCCTTTCCCCACAGTCCGCCTTGGCTAACAGCAATAAACGCTTGATTCACATGATATCCCTGGCCAAGGGATTCGGCCGAAGGGTTTAAAAAAGTTATAAATCGATCCCAGCGATAAGATGCAGATCGGACAAATATTGCAAAAATACCGACCAGAAAAACCCCCAAAGAGCCGATGTGCCAAACCGGCGCACCAGCGGCAAAAAACAAAATAATCGAAGTTAAAATGATTATACTTAATGTTCCAAGATCCGGCTCCAAAATAATCAAAGCCGATATCACCATAAGCATTAAGGCAAATGGCAGAAGAGCGCGACCGGCTTTATTTAATTGATCTTTGCGGGAATCAAGCCAAACACTCAAATAAATAACAAACGCAATTTTTGCGATTTCGGAGGGTTGAAAAGAGAAACCTATATTCAGCCAACGGTGAGCGCCTTTTGCAGAAGTGCCGATAACTGGAAAAAAAACTGCAAGAAGTAAAATTAGCACCGTGATTATTAAAGGGACAGCAATTTTGCGGAAATTTTTATAATCAAAGTTTGAGAAAAAAGACATGCCTATTAATCCAACAATTAATGCAATCGCCTGATGCCATACAAAATAATAATCGTTTGAACCACCATATTTCTCATACGCAACAACCACGGAAGATGAGGCGATCATGATTATTCCAAAAATTGCCAAGCAAATTGATAAAATTGCTATTTTGTAGTCCGGCTTAGCTCTCTGTCGAATGTAGTTCATATATTAAAATTTTTGAAACAAATTATTAAATCCCTGTCCTCTTTCGGCATAATTTGAAAACTGATCGAAGCTTGCGCAAGCAGGTGAAAAAAGTACGGCTGAAAAATTATTTTGATTTTTTAAATTGAAAAAAATTTCTTGAAGTGATGAACACTTTTTGATTAATGTCTGGAGACCAATCCGACTTAGTTCTTTTTCTATTTCGTTTGCGGTCTCACCAGAGAGATAAATTAATCTAATCAATTTATTCTCTTTTATTGCCTTCGCCAAATCATTAAATTTGAGATTTTTGCTCGAGCCGCCTAAAATTAATGCAAATGGGTCAACCATTGTTTTGATCGCTTCGATGGTTGAAATCGGATTTGTGGCAGCTGAATCGTTAAAGAAATTTAGTCCATTTTTTTGGCCAACAAATTCAATTCTGTATGGCATTTTTTTAAAGTCGTGCAGAACTTCTGTCAAATCACATTTTAAATCCAGCGCAAATGAAAATGCGGCGGCGGCAATTAAGTCAATTTCAGGAATTTTTTTCTCTTGACTTAAGTCCTTGATTTTTTCAACTTTCATTTTCTGGTCGTTTTTTGAGCAAATTAATTCTTCCTCAAGATGACAGTCGCTTGTTTTTCGATCTTCGGAAAAATATAATTTTCTCGCCTCGATTTTTTCAACAAATAATTTAATATTCGGGTCATCATAAGAAATTATAAAATCCCCACTTTGCATAAAATTTGTTAAATTCATCTTGGCAGAAAAATATTCTCCCTCGTTCTTATGGTGATCTAGGTGGTCGCTTAAAATCGGCAGTATCACTGCAACATCGGGAGAATATTTTAAGTCACAAATTTGAAAACTGGAAAGTTCCAAGACCGAATAGCTATCATCGTCTATCTGATCAACAAAGTCCAATGCTGCACTACCAATATTCCCTCCGGTAAAGACATTTTTGTTATTTAACTCAAGAATTTTAGTTATCAAAAGTGCGGTCGTTGATTTTCCTTTAGTCCCCGTTATCGCAATGATTTTGCCTTTATGAGTTTCGAAAAATAAATTCGTCGGTGAGGATATTTCGACATTTTCCGGTAGGACACTTTTCAATCTGTCAACTTCAACGCCAGGACTTCGATATGCAATATCAATTTTAGAGTAATCATTTCTATTGAATTCACCAAAAATAAATTTTACTTTTTCATAATTGTTAACGACCAACTCATCCTTTTGTTTTTCGTCAAAAACAATTATATTTTGCGCGTCATGCGATAATAAATATTTAACAAGAGATCGTCCTTCAACGCCAAAGCCAAACACACCAATATTTTTTTCTTGAAATAAATTTTTCATTTTAGCTATTTATTAAAACGAGAGCTAGTCCGATTGTGGTAGAGACCGCGGTAATAATCCAAAATCTCATCGTAACCTTTGTCTCGGGCCAACCCTTGGCTTCAAAATGATGATGAATAGGCGCAACCAAAAAGACCTTTTTGTGAAAAAACTTTTTCGAGGCAATTTGAATGATTGTTGATAAGGCCTCAATTACCATGATAAAACCGACGAACGGCAGAACATAAACAGTGTTAGTTAAAAAGGCAATGACCCCAAGAGTCATGCCTAAACTCATTGCGCCGGTATCGCCCATAAAAAACCTTGCGGGATAAACATTAAACCACAAAAAGGCCAAAATTGCACCGGTTATGGTGGCGCAAAAAATCGCCAATGGAACATTGCCTTGCGATAGCGAAATAATAATATATGCCCCAAATGAAATCGCAAAAATTCCTCCGGCCAAGCCATCCAGTCCGTAGGTTTGATTTGCAGCAAACCCACCAAAAATTAAGACAAGAATAAAAACAGGGATATACCAATACCCTAAAATAATATTGCCAAGCCCTGGGATAAATAAAGGCCTAATGAGCCAATCAAGTTTGAAAGCAAACCATAGCGAGCCAGCAGTTGCAATAATTGAGTAAAAAAGAAGTTTTGTTCGAAACCTCATTCCTCCACGGTCCATTCCAATCCCAAAGACATTCATCAAGTCGTCAATAGCGCCAATCACTCCGGAACAAAACAAGGTAAAAAGAGGCAATAGGGTTCCGCCTCTCGAAAAGTTTGTAAACAAAGTCACAATCGCAGTTATTCCCCAAATTAAAACACCACCCATTGTCGGAGTGTTTTCTTTGCTTTGATGCAATTTGGAAAAAATTGGCGTTTTGTTGCCTTCATAATCCGCAGTTCTTATCTTTTTGCCAATCCTGTTCCTATATAAAAAATCAGTAAAAATCGGGGTTATCAAAACCGTCAGCAAAAAAGCAAAAGTCAAAAAAACGAAGACCTGAAATATTTGCGAAACATCAAAGGAAAATGTTTTAATCATTTAAGTTTCTCCACTATTTTTTCCAAATGATTTGATCGTGAACCCTTGACTAAAACAATATCATTTGGTTTTAAAATATTATCAATCTCCTTCTCTAATTCTCCCACATTTGCATACCAGTAATCAAGGTTTGCCTCCTTGAAACCTTCACCAACTCCGATTGTTAACTTGGCGATTTTTCGCGCGGCTTTGGATATTTCAATATGGGACTTGTCTGAAATCTTGCCAATTTCTTTCATTTCCCCCAAAATAGCAACTTTACGACCGTACTTTATCTTATCCATAACTTCAAGAGCCGCCATCATTGACAAAGGATTTGCATTATAACTTTCATCAATAACTAAAATATCTCGCCTTCCGACAAATCTATTTCCCCTTCCATCAAGAGGAGTGAGATCGTCAATGTAATCAATCATCTTTTTGTTCCCCGTTACATTTAGAAGTGCAAGCAATGCGAGCTCCAGATTCCATATATTATGTACACCCAAGAATTGAAAACTTGTTGTAAATTTCTCTCCCTGAACAAAAAGGTCAAATTCGGTCTTATTCGTAAGAAATTTTATGTTGTTTGAATATATTGTTTCCTTATCAGGGACTAACAGAATTTCGGCATTGGGTTTTGTTAGATTTTGACATCTTTCGAAGACATCGTGAGTTGTAATAATTTTTTGTTTTGTCGCAGTCGCTAATTTCCATTTTTCTTCAGCAATTTTTTCAACCGACCCAAACGCTTCGATGTGCGCCACCCCAATATTTGTGATTACTGCCACATCGGGCGCAATAATTTGAGTTAGATAATCCATATCGTTTGGCTTATCGGCAGCATATTCTAAAACCAAATATTTCGGATATTTCACGGTAAAGATGGCTTTTATCGGAGCGTATATTGCTATCCACAAAAAATCCAAAATATTTGACGGGGATTTGGAAAACATCAGAACAGACAGGGGAAGTCCCGTTTCGGTATTCAAGTTACCCGAAGCAACATAGACCGACTTTTCGGTCTTTTTTAAAAGTTCCCCGATAAAATACTTGGTAGTCGTCTTTCCGGAACTTCCGGTAATTCCAATCACAAACGGCCTAAATCTGGAGTAGATATATTTAGCAAAAAACGCTAATTCTTTTTCTAGCAGTTTAATCATTGATTTTGTTTGGGGACTTTTAAATAACTATTTAGAAGCCAATCGGCAATTTCGCCAAAGATTGGAGCGGCTGACGATTCGGCCCATTCGACATTTTGCGGATGGTCAAGTTTGACCAACATGACAAACCTGGGGTCATCTGCTGGTGCAAATCCCGCAAACGAGCCAATGTGCTGATTTTCCTCATAACCACCTCCGGGTTTGGGAATCTGCGCCGTTCCGGTTTTACCGGCGACCTTAAAACCCTCCACTTTCGCCTTTTTTCCATGACCATTTTCTACAACAGAAATCATCATATCCGTATCTTTTTTCGCATTTTCTTCACTCATAATTTTTATCGGTGTTTCCGGCTCATATTTAGTAACTTTGCCATCAGGTGAAATTACTTTATCAAGAATATGCGGTTTAACTAAACTTCCTTTATCTGCAATGGTTGAGTATGCTTGAGCAATTTGTAAAGGAGTAACGGAAATTCCTTGTCCAAATGAAATTGTCGCGCGGTTAACATCTTTCCATGTCTTATACGAACTTACCTGCCCCGATGATTCACCGGAAAGATCAATCCCCGTTTTTATACCAAATCCCATTTTTTTAATAAATTCACCCAGAAAATCATTCCCGATTTTATTTGCCACCCAGATCATCCCAATATTATCAGAATTTTCAAGAATTTGGGTAACTGACTCGAAGCCAAATGATTTGTCTTGTGAGTTGTGAATTTCGTATCCGCCTACATTAACTTTGTTTGAAAAACCACCTTCTTCGGGGCTCGGCTTTGAGTCGGGTTCAATAAACTTTCCCTCTAGCCCGGCTGCGGTTATAATCGGCTTAAAAATTGATCCCGGTTCCCAGTTTGAAGCAGTAATTGGATTTATAAAAATGCTTTGCTGATCTGTTTTGACTTCGTTAAATTTATTCGGATCATAGTCGGGCGACGAGGCCATCGCTAAAATCGCCCCTGTTTTTGGATCCATGATAACAATTGAACCGGCATCCGCCCCATACTTTTCAATTCCCTCTTTTAATTTTTTCTCGGCCATATATTGAACCGAACGATCAATGGTTAAAACAACACTTGAGCCATCTTTACCCGGTTCATTCTGTTGAATCTTAATAACTCGGCCCAGATTATCTTTAAGACCTTTCAAAACCCCGCCTTCACCTTTTAAAACCCCGTCAAAATATTCCTCCGCTCCATATTTGCCGTTACCACCATAGTCAACAAAGCCCAGAACTTGTGATAAAAAACTATTTTCCGGATAAAAACGCGAGTACTCCCCTTCCAAAAAAACACCTTTTAAATTTAGCGCGGCAATCTTATCCGCATCTTCTTTGGAAAGATGTTTTTTAAGCGGAGGGATATACAGTTTGTTATTGTTGATTTTTTCAAAAATTGCATTTTGGTCTTCGGATATTATTGGAGCAATTTTGTTTGCCGCATCTCTTTTGTCGGTAATATTTTTGGGAATGAGCGTTAAACTATAAAGTTCAAGGTCATTTGCAACCGTAAAAAGACCTGTCTTTGATTCGTCAATTAAATTTTGATTATCTTTGTCCTGAATAAAAATATCTCCCCGCTTGGCCGGTTGATCGATTTTTGTATAATATTGCTTGTCGGCAAGGGCAGTGTACTGACCAGAAGTTATGATCTGTCTTTGAAAAAGACGGCCGACAAAAATAACTCCTAGCAAAAAAAACAAAATGCCAAGATATTTAATTCTTTTGTCTTGGGGTCTATTGATATTTTGCTGCATTATTGCGAACTTTGCTCCATTCCTTTCTCTTTGGCTTTATCTTGAATTAAAGAAAGGGCCTTAAGACGATTTGCCTCAACTTCGAGCCGTTCTTTTTCGCTCGTTACGCTTTTATTTTGCTCCTCTAGATCAGAAACGATGTAATTTTTAGTAGCGGACTGCGACGATTGCGAGAGATAGAAAAACGAAAAAGCAGCCAAAATCACAACAATTAAAACTTTAAATGAATTTGGGCCAAAAAACACCCGTCTTTCAACAGACCTTTGCCTAACCCCCAAATCCCTATTTCTTTTTCCTACAAAAAACATTATTTAATCCTTTCTGCGACGCGGAGCTTCGCGCTCCGACTTCTTATGTTTCCTCTTATTTCATTTCTCGTCGGTACAATTGGTTTTTTCGTAATAATTTTAATTGATCCTACATCTGCGTTGCTTTTAAAAATATTTTTTATGAGCCGGTCCTCGCCCGAATGGAAACTGATTACCGCAACTCTTCCGCCAATGTTTAACTTTTCAATCGCCGCGGCGACACCTTCTGAAATTGCTCTATATTCGTCGTTGACCGCTATTCTTAAGGCCTGGAAAACTTTTGTGGCCGGGTTGGTTTTTCCGTGTTTGTTGCCTTTGATTTTGACAATTTCCGAGACCAAATCGGAAGTCCGTAAAAATTTTCGTTTTCTTCTTCTGTCAACGATCGCTTTGGCGATTTGGCGGGAAAGATATTCATCCGCAAAGTTATAAAAAATGTCCGCTAATTCCTTTTCGCTCGCTTCGTTGATAATATCTGAAGCCATTACCGATTTTGATTTGTCGAGACGCATATCGAGCGGTTCATCTCCCTTAAATGAAATTCCTCTTTTTGATTCATCAAGATGAAAAGATGCGACGCCAAGATCAAATAATATTTTATCAATTTTAGAAATTTGCATGCCGTCTAAAATTGATGCCAAGTCCCTGAAATTTGCTCTGATCAGTTTGGTGTTTGGCTTTTGGAAGTCATCCCTTACCTGACTTAAAACCTCTTCATCCTGCTCGATGCCTATTAACAGCCCTTTTAAGCCAATCTTCTCTGAAATCAGCTTGGAGTGCCCTCCGAAGCCAAAAGTGGTATCAACCACAACTTCGCCCGGTTTGATATCAAGATTTTCCATCACTTCGTTGACTAAGACAGGTTTGTGCATCATTTTTTTGTCAAAGATCAAAATCAAAAATTGAGCCGAAGGTCAAAATTGATTTTCCGTTTTGATCTATCATTATTTTATTAAAGAACATGGGCGGTAAGACTCCTCCTCACTTTCCGAACACGGGAAACCCCAGTATCCAGAAGAGCAATCCCACCGTTTAAGATGGCGAGAAGTCCCCCTCCTCGGGTGAACCGCCCATGTCAATTCACTCGTGAGCAGCTGACCTAAAGCCAGCACTTCACGTTGCTAATCACAAGTTAAATTCCCAACTCCGACAGATCCTCGGCAATTTCGCCCGCCTCGCCTTCGACTTGACTGATTTGTTTGACCCAGGACTTTTTGTCCCAGATTTCAATTCGATCATACAACCCCGTGATTATAACCTGTCTTTTTATGCCTGCGTATTTTCGAAGATAGGTTGGTAAAATTATTCTCCCCTGTTTGTCAAATTCCACATCGGACGCTCCGGCTAAAATCAACCGCGCATAAAGTCGAGCTGATGATTTTGAGACCGGTAGCTGACCGATAGATTGGGCCATTTTCTGCCACTTTTCCGCGGTGAACAAGAAAAGGCACCCATCAAGCCCTTTGGTGATGACTGCCTCGTTTTTGATGAATTTCCTAAATTTTGCGGGTACTGCGACCCGTCCTTTTTCATCAATTGCGTGTTCGTACTGTCCAATAAACATTTTTTATTCACCACTTTTCCCCACCTTGCACCACTCTTTTCCACTTCAACCATATTACCTCTGTATAGATGGGTGTCAATACGGAACAAAAGACGAACAATATTTATAGCAAAAAATGGCTACAATAACCGAGAAAAGCTTGATATTAAGTCAAATTTATGCGAGTATATAAAACTCACAGAACTTTGACTTGTCGGGATCCCGCTTTAGCGGGATCAAAGCTGTCGCGGTGGACGACATTAACTACCACCCTGGTCAGGTTTATAGTGTACGGACAGAGATCTCGAAGTACTTTAGGCCAACAGTCCCAAAAGACGGTTGGAGAAGAAACTAAGAGGTCGGGCTGTCAGTCACGATATCGCAGACCAGAGGAGAAAAATATGAGAGTAGTAATCACCGGCCACAACCCAGAGAAGCCCGAAGAACAGGTTGAGTTGACAGAGACCAAACTCGCCCCCTTGTACGAGCTCAAACCTCGCACATGGCGTAAATTGCTCAAAGGATCTAGGTTCGCGCAAGCTGTCCACAAGGTACTTGCATGTAGTACTTTGTCAAGTACCCATTTTTTAGACAAGTTGTCTGCACATTAGTTTGTTTTTCAAATTGTATTGCTCTAGGAAGTTTTGAGGCGACATTTTTAGTTTAGTATGGATTCTTTTATTGTTATAATAATAAATAGTTTGATAAATAGCATTGATTAGTTCTCCCAGAGTTTCAAACTGGTCTGTATGCCCAAGGTCCAGTTTGAAGTTGGAATAATATGATTCCTTATGCGGATTTTCCCATGGGGAGGCCTTTTTACTCATTGAGATTTGGATGTTTTCTCTTTTGAGTAGACCAAGGTATTTGTTCGAATCATATTCGCTGCCTTGATCGTCATGGTGATACAAAGGCGCCTTACCGACATTCACCAAAGCGTTTCTGAAAGCG
>JAPLVK010000027.1:0-4302 GCA_026397175.1 Candidatus Berkelbacteria bacterium
GAATTTCCACTGCCAAAATATTGCGCTTTCGAAATCCGACCGTCGGCCTGAGTTGGACTACCCGACTTGATTGCCGTATATCCATGGCCAGTACTATCAGATAAATTGCTTCCACTCGCCTCACCCATATGCCACACCCCCACATACCCATTACTCCAAACCGCCGTCTTGGATTGTTGGTTCGGGGCGTTGGGGTTGGCGTAGTGCATATATATAGTAGTGTTGACGGTGTGCGAAAGTGATGGGATTTTGACCCAAGCCCAGAGTTCGTGAGTGGCGGGATCATATTTTTCTATCTCGTGCGCCAGTTTGTTGCCAGCGGTATCGGCAAATAATATATCATCACCATCGGCTTGAGCGGAGTCAAAAAGATCGTTGCCGGCGTCGGTTAGTTTGATCAGAGTTGGAAAATCAGTTTGGTCGGTGTTTGGAACTAATGCGTGATTGATGGTAATTGGCTGACGCTTTGCCCAGTCAGGCGCATACCAGCCCGCCGGTTCGGTCGGGATTGTATAGTTGTCCTTGCCGACTTCGCCATTGATATGCATGAATGTTTCCGGACTATTCTGATTGGCATATTCGGTCGCGATCCAGTCAGCAGAACGATTTGAGGTGTGAATGTTGTATTCATCAAGAACCCCTGCGAAACGGGTTAAGGCAGCGTTAATATCACCAATGCGAACCTGATTCCATTCAAAGTAACTGCTGCCAACTGCTGATGCCGTTGCGACAAAACTGCCATTCCTGTAAAAATCCACATATCTCGTATCTGTAACATACCTATAGCAAATAGTAATATATGTCCACGTATTCGCAGTATTGCCCCCTATATATTGGGCGGGTGAACCGTGCCACTGAGCATAAGTGCCATAATTGCGAAGCACATCTCCTGCGCCTGGAGCGGTGTCATACAGTCCCTGTATATCGGTATCAGTATTAGGATTCGCCCAAAAGCTAAACATCAAAGGCATACTGGGTTTTGACACCGGCAAAGACATGTAGTCATTAGCCCCATCAAATCTCTGTCCTGAACCCATTTTTCCTGTCTCAACTATTGGTTCATTTGCCGCCTTCTTTGTTCCATCGCTAGAATTACCAGTTGAATCACTGATTGTTGAAGTTGTGGCATCTCCCATATGCCAGACCCCGGCATAGCCATTACTCCAAACACTTGCCGCGGCTTGCTGCGAAGCGCAAGACGGGTCACCATAGTACATATACAAAACCGTGTCGGTGAGGTGAGAGAGGGTTGGTATCTTTACCCAGGCGATCAGTTCGCGACTCCCTACGGTCGTCGTAAATTTCTCAATTTCGTGACTTAACTTTGTTGTCTCGTTGGAGGAGGTGAAAAGCAGGTCATCACCATCACTTTGGGCTTTGGTGAAGATTGGGTTGTTTGTGTCGGTGATTTTGACCAGCACCGGAAAATCCGTCTGGTCGGTGTTTGGAACTTTGTTGTGATCAATGATGATCTTCTGTCTGTAATTCCACGTCCCCCCGGTCGAATACCAAGCAGCCTTAACAAGCGGAGTATTCTGCCATGGCGCAATAACGACTAGAGTTAAGATCATCGCAGCAACCAAAGCTATCGACACAGGGCGCTTGTAATTTCTAATTGACCTAATTCCTAATTGACCGTTTCTTAAATTTCTAATTGCACTAATTGATCTAATTGACCTAAAAAATATCCAATTTCCAATCTTCCCAATTTGGTGCTTGGTTTTTGGGATTTGATTAGAAATTAGGTTAATTAGGTTAATTTTCATCTTCTTTAGATCCCTTTTCCAAAAGACACTTCGAATCTTCCAGATCCTGATCCGGAATTTTAGACGAGCGATGATTTTATTGATCCTATTCTTCATTATACCTTTGCATCATTGACATTTTCATTATACCTTGATAAGATTGCTTTAGATAAACGGCCTATGACCCTGCCCTTCTTGGCAGACGAGGTCGTTTTTTTATTCAATCTTTTTAATAATCTCGTCTTTCACTGCACGATTAAATATATTTTTGTACTCTTTTTGATTTTCAACTCCATCTCGGGCAAAACCCGCAAGAGCGTCAGCTAAACGGAGGAAGGCGGAAGATTCATCCCGTTTTCCCCGAACTACATCTGTCATAATTCCAAAGTGGCGCAATTCGACCGCTACAATTTTCCTCTGGTTTTTAGTAAGTGCATCAATTGTGACGGATATTTTTTGTTCTTTAAATGAAGAAAGCATTAATTCTGCCAAGGCAATTATGGATTTTTGCCACTTTCTAATACCTTTTGCTGATTTATTTTCAATCTCCAATAATTTTTTCTCCATTTGGTCCTTTTGGGCTCCAGCAAGAACGATGGCCACGATAAACAAATCACCGTTCGTGTCCTGTCCGGTTTCGTCAACATAGCAGTAGATTTTTCTTGCCCCTCGCCGTGCCATTTCCGAAGCTTCAGCGAAGGATGGTAGTCCAGCAGAGCTTTTAGCGGAGCTGGACGAAGTGGGGTCGGTTTTAGTTGTTTTCATCTTTTTCCCTTAACTTTTCTGTCATTTCCGCTAACCATTTATTGGCTTTTTGGTGATGCTCGGCCTCATTTTTCAAAGCTAACCTTGCCATATCGTCTCTGGATAAGGTTTTTTCCTTCACCATCTTTTGCTCCAACGAAAGAATCTGGCGATGCAACATCGTACTTTCACCCCTACACCATTTTACCCCTTGTTCGCCCATTAACCGATCCCCTTGTCTTTTGTCTAAGCAGTGCTGAAAGTCATTTAATAATTCCTCATTTGATCCGGCGGAAAATCCCAAAAAGTTAACATATTCCTGCGTTGTCGTTCGGCGAAACCCTTCCTCGATGTTTCTGACCGTTGATCTGGCCGAACGATCCATGTGGCTCCGGGACGGTTCCTTTACCGGCAGGGTCTTGATAAAGTCCTCGGTCAACTCCAAAATCTCGTTGGCCTGCTGCCAGGTGCGAAGTTGTTTGTATCCTAATGGGTTGGTGTAGGGGATCATAAAGGGTAAATTAAAGGGTTGATAATAAGGGTTTCATTAAGGGAAGCATAAGTTAAGGGGCTCATATCTTCATCCATCCAAAGACCTTCTGCAGGGCTTCAAGGAGGAGTTGGAGGGTGGATTTCTGGACTTCTGCGGAGACGATGATCTGGTCGTCTGATTTGCCTAAGTTTCCGGCGTGGTCTGTGGAATTGACCCTCAAATGATACGGGGTAGTGGGATCAAGATCGTTGATAACGCTGACATGCTCGCTGACCAAATTAGTATCTTCGTTGGTCATCTTTTCGTAATTATCCGAACCCAAACCAAGACCGTATTCAACACGGCTCGTGGCGGGTTCATCGGTACTCCACGAGACAACCGCTTGGGCTTTGTCTTGTTTATTCAAGCCCACATTTGAGGTCTCGATCTGGATATTGGAAATTGCCGGCGGTCTGGTGTCGTTTGGCGTCTTGATAGTAACTGTTGAGCCCTCGGCAAGGTTGCCCAAGCTGTCTGCGCCCGAAACAACAATCTTGTAATCGGTCTGATCGGAAAGACCTTCGATAATGATCTCATGCTCTTTTTCCAATTTTGATTTGACGGATTCTTTTTCATCGGCGCCGCCGACTGAATATCTGACAATGCTTGAAGCGTCAACATTGGTAGTCCAGTTGATCTTGGCGCCGGCTCGGGCTTGGTCGGTTAGAAGTGTCGCTTTGAGATTATCAACTCTCGGCATCGGCAGGGTTTCAAAGTTATAGTTGTCGCTTGTCAGCTCATTGCCGTCTATGTCGGTAGCATTCAAACGGAACGAATATCTGGTTGAATGGGTGAGCGAGGAAAGTTTGACGGAGTGTTTGGTGGCATTGGCGCCGGAGATATCTTCTACTTCATTTGCAAAATCAGAGTTCTTGCCGTAATGCAGAGAGCTTGAGGCAACAGTGGTGGTTTCCCATGAAATATCGGCGGCGGTTAGGGTAATGTTATCAACCTGCACATTGGAAATAGCCGGGGCTTGCAGAGTTGAAAAGGAATAAGTGGTGGAATAAGCCGAGTCCGGCGAATAGTCGCGGTTTTCATCTAATGATTGGACTTGGAAATAATAAGTGGCGGACGGATCGAGGCCGTTTAGCTCAACCGCGTGGTTTGTGACAGAGTCCATTTGCCCGGACGAGGCGTCAAGACCGGTGCGGCTTTTACCATAGCGGACAATGGAAGTTGACGATCTATCCGTCGTCCAAGCAATATCGGCAGAATTTGATTTGATATTGGAAATCGAAGGGGCTGATAGGTAGGTTGGCGGAGTCAGATATTTGCCGG
>JAPLVK010000027.1:4331-5511 GCA_026397175.1 Candidatus Berkelbacteria bacterium
TTTGCCGGTTGGTTGTTTTGAGACAGTTGTTGACTGCGCCGATTCTTTGCCGGCGGAATCAACTGCTTTGATATTGTAATAATAAGTGGTTGAATTATTCAAGCCCGAGGCGTCAATGTAGGCGGTACTGGCCGTGGTGGCAAGCTGGGAAAAGCCCGAGCCGTCTGTGGAGCGGTAAATAACATAATGGTCAAATGACGCGCCTTGGCCCGAACCACTAACCCATTGCAAGGTCAGCATCCAGCGGTTGAGAGTTCTGTCAGATGAATCAACCACGGAGACCTGGACGGGAGCAGGCAAAGCCGAGGTCTGGCAGGTAAATGTAGCAGATGATGTGAAAGCGGACTCTAGCGAATAATTGCCGGCTTCGTTAACCGATAAGACATAAATGGTGTTGATGCCTTGTGCAGTTGCAAAAGCATCAGGACCGATGGTGGTTATGTCAGAAGTTGAGGCCTTGTAAGTGAGATTGGTCATGGTCGGAGCGGCGTTAATGGAATAATAGTAGCCGACTACCGGCGGATCACCCGCGCCAACCGTTGGTTTGTGCCAGTGAATGGTAAATGAATTGGTGTCAGAAACCGCCGGCGTCACTTCCAGTCCGGTCGGTTTATCAGGAGCAGTACCCGACCAATAATATGTAACTTGTTGATAATTGCTTGAGGTATTTCCGGCATTGTCAACTGTTCTGACATAGAAAGCGTTTGCCCCCTCTTGATAAGCCAAAACGCCGGCAACCGTACGGGTGGCAGAATCAGCAGTGTGCGACCATGCAACATCAACTGCCCGCTTGTATTCGTACCACTTTATTCCCGAAGCCCCACCACCGACGCCATTCGGATCCGTCCCAGCCGGCCAGGAAAGGGCCTGTCGGCAAATGTCAAATTTTGTAAAAGTTGTGTAATTTCCGGCTCATAAATATAAAACCACTCGCTATTTGGCGAGTTTTTTTGTTTTTACTTTGTTTTGGGTATTTTATTGTGTCTCTGTCGGTGAATTACCGCTCTTTGGACATAATTCACCTATGACTATCCTGTTAAAAAAGAGATCTTGGTGCTTGTGTCAGTTTGAGTGATTTTTATCAATCTTTTGAGATTATGTGCAATCGCTTCAGCTAATACTTGGAACTGGACTTTGGCGATTCCTCTGTATTTTGTTCTGGTATGTGATTTGGAAAAGG
>JAPLVK010000023.1 GCA_026397175.1 Candidatus Berkelbacteria bacterium
CAAGAAAATCCCGAAAGGATTCGGGATTTTATAAAAAAGATTGGTTCGAACTTCCGCATTGCCGACCGCACTTTGGTTTTGGATTTCAAAAATGCCTTTAAAATTGCGGAAAAATACCAGGCCGAGGCGCGAAGCGCCGAGGCAACATCTTTCAATTTCGCTGAATGTAAAACTTGGCGGAGAGGGTGGGATTCGAACCCACGGATCCCTTGCGAGATCAACACATTAGCAGTGTGCTGCTATCGACCACTCAGCCACCTCTCCACTGGATACCTAATTTTCAAAAAATACACGTATCGAGCGTAGCTCGAATTAGCAGTCGTTTCAAGTTCCGCCCTTGAAACCTATCGACCACTCAGCCCAAGGCTGATCGGCCTAGGGCCGAAGCCACTCTCGCACTCTTCCACAGGAGTAATTATAACAAAATACTCAAAAAACTCAACCAATTGTCTTTGGGCAAAGTCCTATCTCTAACCAGCTAAGCTCCCCGACGGATATACCGCCGGGGAGCTTGGAAGTTAGGACAAGGGGGGTCGTGATCAGATGGCGGCAAAGACGCGTTGGTCTTCGGCGAGAGAACGGCGAGCGAACTCCCGATCAATGTTGTTGAGTTCTTCGCCGTGAGCGATCTTGTTCCAGATGTCCTCCTCGTAGAACCGAGTATCGTTGTAGACGCGCTCGAGTTCTCGGGCCAGGTCCACCCGCCGAGGGAGAGGGACGAAGATGTCTTCGATGTTGTCGGTGCCGAGGCGTAAAGGAACGCCGGCGACGATCAACTCGCGGACTCGGGCAATCGAGTTGTGGGTCGGCGCACTGATCGGTCGTAGTTGGCGCATTGAGATGGCGGCGTGTGGGCAAACGATCACCCCGATTTTGTACTTGACAAGGTTCTCGACGAGGCGACTGAATCTTGTCTCGTCGTACGCTGACGGTGAGATGACATGGACTGCCCAGACGGTCGGACCGCTGATCCCTTCGATCTTTGGTGCACCGAGCCAGCGCACCGCATCGATCAGCGTTTCGGTGCCACACTCCTGCGGATCGTTGGCCTGATCCACATGGATTTGCATCGGCAGGTGGTTTTCGTGGGCGATCTTAAAGAGCAGCTGGAGATGGCCGTCGAATCCGACAGTGTGTTCCGGCGCGCAGTCGCGTTCGGGCAATCCGACGAGAAACTGCGCCCGCTTAGCCGCTTCGCAAATGAGCTCGTAGCGATCGGATCCGACTGTCTTGAACCCGAAGATCGGATAAGCGCCAACCTTCAGATCAAGTTCCGGGGCGAGTTCGGCTCGAAGCTTGAGCGCGGCGTCGAAAGCGACCAAGCCGATATCCGGCGAGGTGTCGGTGCAGGCCCAGACCTCTTTCTCGCCCGTGATCTTCTCTTCCAGAATTCCCTGCATTCTCGCGTAGAGTTCGTCGGGCTTATACGCTGGCCCATTGTGGAGATCGCCGACGGCCTGCTGCTTGAGCGCGAGGGATGACTCCCTCACCTCTCTGACGGAACGCCCGGTGTGTTTCCAACACCCATCATCAGCGGTCCGTGCTCGATCCAAATGCACATGAGCGTCAATCATTTTGACTTTCCTCCTGTCCCTGGATTTCAAGGTACAAAAAAAATAACCCTGACGCCTAAATCATAGAACCGCTCCTTTCATTTGGCTTGGCGTGTGGTTATTTTTTGCACTGCTATTAGTTTAAGCAGATGGCGGTTTGTTGTCAAGTGTAGTTAATTTTTCGCCCTTTTCTTCAACTTCTTCCTGACTTTCTTCGGCTATTTCTTCCGCATCTTCATTTTGATTTTTGGGATTTGCATTTTGAGATTCATCGCTTTCAGCGATGACCACATCCTCCCAAACCGTATCGTCTTTTTTCTCTTTTTTGAGCCGATTGGCTTTTTTGCCGATTAAGTTTCTGACATAGAAGAGTTTGGCGCGGCGAACTTTTGCCGATTTCAATTTCTCGATTTTGACAATTGATGGCAGATGAAGTGGGAAGGTTTTTTCGACTCCAACCCCGAGTGAAATCCTTCTAACTGTAAAACTGCCGTTAATGCCTTTCCCGTGTTGGTTTTTGATAATCAAACCCTCGAAAATCTGAATTCGCTCTTTGGCGCCTTCTCTGATTTTTTGATGAACTCTAACTCTGTCTCCGGCGCGAAGCTCGGGGACATTTTTTTTAAGCTGATGATGATTGTGGGTTAGATTAAGGTCCATGATATAAATTTAAAATTAATTTTTAATGCCGGTTTTCTTGCGTTCTTTGTTGATTTGGGGCATTTTGATCGGCTGCTCTTCTTTGATAATTTTGCTTTCTGACTTTGCGTTTTTTGATTCTATATCTTCGGCAACTCTTTTTTCGATCACAATTTCTTCTTTTTTCTCAAGTTCTTTCTTAATATTGTTATTTTCCTCAACTTTTAACTTTTGACTTTTAACTTTTAACTTTGTTTCGCCAGAAACAACTGATACAAATTGCTTCGTCTTTTTGTTCGAATTGAAATTTGTGTACAAAACTTTTTTAAAATTGACAATTCCGTCGCGAATAGCATAAAGAGTATCGTCTCCGCCTCGTTTTACGCCATCTGCTGGCATATAAAGCGTTCCGCGTTGCCTAATTATAATCTGACCACATTTGATTGGAGAACCACCAAAAATTTTGACGCCTAAGCGCTTTGATTCGGAATCCCTACCCAGTCGTGTTGTGCCTTTTGCTTTTGTATGAGCCATGCCGAACCTCCGGTTCGGAAAATCTAAATTCTAAATTCCAAATAGTTTTTACTTTATGAACTTTACAAACTTTTAACTTTACGAACTCATTTGGCTTTTTAGATATTAACAAAAAATTTTAAGGAGGTCAAGGGAATGCGCAAGCAATTGACATTTTTCTCCAAATGCGCTATGTTTTTGGGATCGTAAGATCTTTGAAAACTAGGAACAGAAAAAGGAGACAAAACAGATGTTTAGTTATCCCGATGAAGTCGCAGCTTGTATGGAGAAAATATGGGATCCTATCAAGCGGCTGATTGAATGGTTTGAAGTCATCAAAGGGGCGTCTCCAGTAACATTAACAAGACAGGGCATTTCGGCGGTTTACGCCGAAGTGCTGTTGGCGGGGATCGAGTTGGGTGAACTTAGGAAGTTGGTCGAAAAACTTCAGCCGGTTCCTGTTCCTCCGATCAGCGACGGAGTTCTTCGACTTGCCGAACAGATATGGGAGGACTTGGGGGAGGAAAAGAGGAAGCAATTTCTCGACAGTTTGGTGGACCCGATTTTTGCGGGGCAGAAAGTTGGCGAAGTATCGCCAATAGACGAACTCCTGCGTGATTCAGCCGAGCTGTTTTTTTCTACCCCATGCATCGGAGCACGCGGCGGCGAAAACCTGTTGATAGGTCTTCGAGTCAGGCAAGATATCAAGTTGCCGGACAGTTTCGAAGACTTCAAGGCGGAGTCAATAATGCGTCAAATTCGGGATACGAAAGTTAGAATCGGCACTATTCCGACTGATCAGCTTGAGTTTGGCGACTATCATGGTTGTACTACGGCCGCCCTCAAAGGGGAGAACGGATCGCCGACCGAAGTACCTAGCGACATTGCGGTCCAAGAAGCCCAGGACGAAATCGCCCAACGCGGCGGATAGTCCGCCTTATCAACTCGCAAACAAAAAACGGCAAAGCCAAGAAAAAGGTGAAAGATGAACGAGAATCTGCCGAAAGCATCGCCGATGGCCAACCAAGCCATTGGGGAACTTATAGCGGCAACGGTCCATGCGACCGTTTGCTCGATTCTAGAGAAAAACGGCATGGCACCATGCTCTGTGGGTAGGCCTCATGTAAAGCTTGACGAAGAGTCCGTCATGAGTATGCTGGGTTGGGATGTTTTCTTCTATCATCCAGACAAACCCACTAGAAGTATCAATATCATCTTCTATGTGCCAAAGAGTCCGTATTATTCTGAAGCGAAGCGGCGGGTAGAAGAACTGCTGTCTATGGTTCACGAAGGCGGATTCGTGTATCTCGATCTGCCCGAATGTATCTGCTTCAAACGACTCGAACGGTTCGGGGTTGATCTGGTTTACCACCAGAGCGAGGAAGCTGAAGTCAAAGAAGAAATCCTCCAACTCTTCGGCTGCTGCGGTGGCGCTTGCCATGAGGCAGAGGACACCGAACCACGCCGAAGCCGGACATGGTAGGACGCCTCGGCTAATCCGCCGAGCAATCAATAAACGGCAAAAGGAGAGAAACACACCATGTGTGAAGTTGTGATTTCGAAAGCGCTTCGGGAACGCGCGATGGGCAAGATAGAGGATCCCGATCAAGTAAAGTCGGAGTTGATCGAGAATGTCTTGGAGGAACTAGTCCAACCCGAGGGACTAGATCTAAGGCGCTCGCAGGACGCGCGGCTAGGGGAGTATCTGCAGCAAAACTGCGATCTCGAGCTCTTTTATTTCGAGAGAGACGGTTGTCTGCGCGCTCGCTTAATGCCGAAAGCCCTAACTGAAGATCTTGAGACGGTTTTGGGGCTTGATGTTGATACAGAGGAAGGTACGGCTAAAGTCATAAAAGTCCTCGAAGACCAAAACCGTACCCCCGCCAATCTCGCCGGAGTTGGCTTTGTGATTGATACCAGCCAATCCCCGCCGGTGGCCATGACACTGATGGAGGGAGTAGTGCTGGCCGATGCTAATTTCTTGAGCTTTGGGGAGTTTGTCAAGGCCATTTGTAGCGAGCTCAAGATTGAGCCGCCGGATCTAGCGCCTCTCTTTGAGTGTCTGAGTCAGCTGAAGCAGAAAATCAAAGAGGGAGCATCCGGTAGCTAGGTAGACAACAAACAACAGGGCCACCCGTAGTCCCGCCATAGGCGCGGACGAAGGGTGGCCCTTTTTCTTTTGGAAAAAAATGGTAAAAATAAGATGGTTGAATAATGAATTACGAATAACGAATTACGAATGGGTTTGAAAATTAAAAATTGCAAAATTGAATGCCCGGAGGGCGAACCCGCATCCTGCGGGTGAGAAAATTGCAAAATTGAAAATTGTAAAATTATAATATGAATTTCACCCATCTCCACCTCCACACCCACTATTCTCTCCTTGACGGGCTAGGGAAACCCGAGGAGTTTATTTTAAGTGCCAAAGAAATGGGCATGAACTCGCTAGCTATCACCGATCACGGCGCCATGTACGGCGCAATCGAGTTTTACAAGGCAGCTAAAGCGGCGCAGATTAAACCGATTATCGGCGTAGAGGTCTATGTCGCGCCCCGATCATTAACTGACAAAATTTCAAAACTTGATTCTAGCCCGTACCACTTGATTTTGCTCGCTAAAAATCTTGAGGGTTATCAAAATTTGATGAAGCTAACCAGCATCGCTCATCTTGAGGGATTTTATTATAAGCCGCGCGTTGATAAAAAAATCCTTAAAAAATATTCAAACGGACTAATCGCATCTTCCGCTTGTCTTGCGGGGGAAATTCCACGCGCGCTTTTATCAAACGACGAGGAGATGGCGCAAAAAGCGCTTCTCGAATACCAAGAAATATTTGGCAAAGACAATTTCTATTTGGAGCTTCAAGATCATCCCGACATTAAAGATCAACAAATCGCCAACGAAGCCATCAAAAAATTGGCCCAAAAAACCCAAACGCCGCTCGTTGTAAGCTGTGATTCCCATTATGTAAAAAAAGAAGACCGTGAGGCGCATGATGTTTTGGTCTGTGTGCAAACCGGCAAAACGGTTGATGATCCAAAAAGAATGACTTATGACGGCGATTTTTCGCTTCGCGACCCCAAAGAGCTGGCGGAGGTCTTTAAGGATGTTCCCGAAGCGCTAGAAAACACGCAAAAAATCGCCGATCAATGCAATCTCGAAATTAAATTTGGCGAAAACCTATTGCCCGATTTCCCGATTCCTTCAAAAAAATCGCCGGACGAATTTTTAAAAGACATTTGTCTGGTTGGTCTCAAAGAAAGATATCCCAAAGCAGACGAGAAAGAACAAAAACAGTTGCTTGAGCGGCTTAATTACGAACTTTCGGTTATTAAAAAAATGGGTTTTGCCGATTACTTTTTGATTGTGGCCGATTATGTAAAATGGGCCAAAGAAAACGCAATTATGGTCGGTCCGGGCAGGGGCTCGGCCGCCGGTGCATTGGTTACATATTTGGCCTACATCACGGATGTTGATCCGATTCGCTACGGGCTGCTGTTTGAGAGATTCCTAAATCCCGATCGAATTGAAATGCCTGATATTGATCTTGATTTTGCCGATCATCGGCGCGCGCAGGTTTTACAATATGTTTCAAATAAATATGGCGCAGATAAAGTGGCCGGCATTATTACTTTTGGAACAATGGCTGCGCGCGCCGCCATTCGCGACACCGGCCGCGCGCTGGGGATTTTGTATGCGCAAGTAGATGCTATCGCCAAAATTGTCCCGCCGCCCCTGCAGGGCAAACACATTCCGCTATCAAAATCGATCGCAGAAAATAACGAGCTCAAAGATGTTTATAAGCGCGATCCGCAAGCCAAGCGACTCTTGGATATGGCGACAAAGCTCGAAGGAACGGTGCGCCACGCCAGCCAGCACGCCAGCGCTTTCGTCATAACTCGCGACGAGCTGCCTTGTTATGTGCCGCTCCAGAGCGCGCAAAAAGAAGGTGTTAGCCAAATCACCCAATATTCGATGTATCCGGTGGCCGAGCTCGGACTTTTAAAAATGGACTTTTTGGGACTTTCAAACCTGACCACGATCGAGCGAGCGCTTGAAATCATCGAAGCCGTCAATGGTGATAAAATTGATATTTTTAATCTTCCGCTTGATGACAAAAAATCATTTGCACTTTTAGGAAAAGCACAAACAGTCGGCGTGTTTCAATTTGAATCAAGCGGAATGCAACGCTACATCAAGGAACTCAAACCGACTTCGATTGACGATATTGCCGTCATGGTGGCGCTTTATCGGCCCGGCCCGATGCAGTTTATTGATTCATTTATTGCGCGAAAAAATGGTCGGGAAAAAATTACATTTCCGCACGAGATGACAAAATCCGCGCTCGAGGTAACTTACGGCATTCCGGTTTATCAGGAGCAGGTGATGCAGATTTCAAAAGATATGGCCAATTTTACCGGCGGCGAGGCGGACAAACTTCGCAAAGCGATGGGCAAAAAAATCGCCAAATTGATGGCGGAAATGAAAGTTAAATTTATTTCTGGCGCCGAAAAAAACGGTGTTTCGACCAAACAGGCCAACGAGGTTTTCGCCATGCTCGAGGATTTCGCCGCCTATGGCTTTAATAAGTCGCACGCCGTTTGCTACGCCATGATTGCTTATCAAACCGCATATCTTAAGGCCAATTATCCCGAGTGTTTTATGGCCGCTTTGATGACCTCGGATTTAAACGACATTGACCGCATTGCTATTGAAATTGAGGAATGCGAGCGGATGAAAATTGATGTCTTGCCGCCCGATGTTAACGAGTCGTTTGTAGATTTTGGTGTGGTCAAGGAGTCGGGAAATATTCGCTTTGGACTGGGCGCGATCAAGGGGATTGGTGAAAATCCGGCCAGAATTATCGTCAAGGAAAGAAAGAAAAATGGGCCGTTTAAATCACTCGAGGATTTTGTGGATCGGATGATAAATTGCGAGGTGGACGGGGTCGGGGAGCGCATGATTTTAAATAAGAAGATCCTGGAGTCGCTGGCCAAATCAGGCGCGCTTGATAATTTTGCCGAGCGCGCGCAAATTTTAGCCGGCATGGAAATTATCACCAAGCGAATTCAAGACGCCTCAAAAGCCAAAAAAACGGCGCAAATCGGGCTTTTTGGCGAAGTGCTGGCGGCCGATATTGAAATCGGGGGACTTGATTTGCCGCAAGTTGAACCGGCCACACAAGCGCAACGGCTCGCCTTCGAAAAAGAACATCTTGGCATTTATATTTCGGAGCATCCTTTGCGCGAAGTGGGCGAGATGCTAAAGCAGGCGGTTTCCCATCAAATCGGGGCGATTGATTTGAATATGGACGGCAAAAGGGTGAAAATCGGGGGAATTTTGACCACGATTAAAAAAATCAACACCCGTTCCGGTCAGCCGATGGTTTTTGCAGGCATTGAGGATTTATCCGGAAAATCGGAGGTCTTGGTTTTTCCGAAATTGCTGCAGGAAAACGCCGAACTTTGGCAAAACGATAATATTTTGTTGGTTGAAGGAAAAATTTCGACCAAAGACAATCAAATTAAAATTCTAGCCGACAAGGCGGAAAAATTTGATGCGGAAAAAATTCAAAAAAATATGTCCAATGTACCACAACACATGGTAACGGTTTCGGATGACGATGAAGTTGTCGAGATTGATTTATCCGATGAACCGGAGGCAAAAGTTGAAGAAGAAGTATTAAACGAAAAATTCGCAAAAAACGAGTTATGTTTTGAAGATAACGGAGAGTTTAAAGTGATTTTGCCGAAGGGGACAAGCAAAGAAAAATTGGTTGAACTCAAAGAAATTTTCGAAAAATTCCCCGGGGAGTTGCCGGTGATCTTATATTACAAAAAAAATGGCAACTTCGACTCGGCAAGAACTAAAGTGCAAGTTAGTTCTGTAAAAGAGTTATTTGAGGAGATTAAGAAAGTTCTCGAGAAATAGAAGCAGCGAATTACGAATAACGAATTATGAATTATGAATGGGAATTCATTCTTAATTCGTAATTCATGATTCATAATTCGATTTTGCATTTGACTTGCCTTTTAAAAAGTGCTATTAATAAAATACTTGTAAAAGATCGTTGAAAAAAGGGAAGGGAGTGACCGCCTTTGGGCTAGTTAAGTCCGGCAAGCATGCGAGGGTGATCGGTTAGTCGACTTCCGCATAGTTGCTTTTTAGGGTTGATCCCTAGACCCAACTAGTGCAAAGCCATTCGGACCATAGAGTTCCCCGGTCATCTGTACCGTGCATCAGCGCGTTTGTCGCAACCAGCCGTTGTTCGCAGTAAACGCAGGACGGGACTAGAGGAAAAACCTGAAGGCAGTAAACTGTGCCGAGCTTCATCGGGACACCGATGAGGGCCGGCACGCCATCATCTTCATTGCGGGTTTTACTCGGACGAGCTTATTCGGTTTGCAGAGGCGCCCTGCTGTGGGACATGTGGAAAAGAGTGTCGGTCTGCTGAACGCGGCGGATGTTAGCGCAGTGAATGCGGGGCGTCTCTGCTTTTGAATCTTCCCCAGTGGGGAAGGCCTGCTCCATCGCGGTCGCACCGGTCAAAGCTGCTCTGCTGCTTCCCCCGGCTGCAGAGCAGCCCAATCACAACGCTCTCTGCCCTTGGGAGAGCTTGTCGCAAAGAGATCTTATCCCGCCTGATGGCGGGATAGGAAACACAACCAGGCCGGACCGCTCTCTCGCTCCCCTCTGCCGTACCCGCAAGCGCGAAGGGGGCGGTCCGGCCGCTATGACTCCTTTCCCGCTTGACAAAGCGGGAGATGTCGGATACAATGTACCCAGAAACCCTCCCTTTGACCCGTCGGGAGCGATCTTGTTCCACGGAAGATCGTCCCGACGAGACCATTCCTTGCCCCCCCTTGGGGGCAATTATCACCGGCCGGTTCGCACAGAACCGGCCGGCTTTCGTTTTAAAATAGAATCTAGAATTATGAATAATGAATTATGAATGGGAGTAGATTCGTAATTCGTAATTCAAAATTCGTAATTCACTCTTAGATTTCTCGACGGAGTTTACTCTAAACTTGCCGAAGGGCTCGAGATGACACAAGAAGTAGTTTGAGATGACAGAGATCTATTTGACTTGAAATCCTCCCCACTCCACCATCGAGAAACCGGATCGCTCAAAGTGTGTCGTAGGGTTATAGGACGACTCAAGTTTTTCACTCATTGGTTTAAAAACCAGCCGGATCCTATACACGCTGTCCGGTGTCGGATTGATATCAACCGGCTCAATTTTGTCAATTTCCGATCGTTCCATTAATCCAACCTGATAATATTTTGCCGCGGGTAATTTTTTAGACCAGAATTCGGCCATCTCGCGCGATTCCTTATCGTTTAGCGATAATTTTTTGCCCAAATCATTTAGCTCGTTTGATAAATTTTTTCCGTCCAAAACGACATAATTTTGGGGCATCTCGGGAATTGGTAACATGGCTTCGTAAAATAAATATGGATATTTTTTGAGCCCCGAGTAGATATTTCCGGATGGCATTGCCAAAACACTCCAACCGCTACTTTTATATTTTGGATCCGAAATGCTAATCCACCCAACCGGCGGATTTAATTTAACTTTAACCAAAGTTGGTTTTGTGGGATATAAATATATCGCTGGCTTTGATTCCGGCGTAAAGCCGCACCACGGGTCGGAAACAACCGGTTTTGACTCAAATTCAACCGCCGAAATTCCCAAGTTTGTATTTTTACCATCCGCCACGGGCAAGACCTTCGTTATCTTAGAGGCGATTTGCGGCGCATAAAGATATTTTTGGCCGTCTTTTTCAATTTGCAGCACGGGAGAACCTTCCGCATCGCCAGCGCCAACCTTCATGATTATCAACGACATCGCTTGGACATTTGACAAAAAGTCAGGCGATTTAATGTTGAAAACATCGGGTTTGAGGTTTAATTGCTGATTATTTGAGATGTGGTTTTGTTCAAGATTGTTGCCGATTTTTCTAAAACTCGCCGTAAGCGGATTATTCTCATTGGTAAAATCAAACATTTTCTCGATATCATCTTTTTTGATTGAAGGATTTAGACCAATTATTTCTTGAAGTTTATCTTGCGTGATCGGGTCCAAAGTATCGGGCGGCATATTTTTGCGCCTTTGCTCCGACGCTTTTTTGATATCCTCGACAGATCCCCCAAGTTGTACTGCTTCTGCGACTAAATTCGGGTCGTCAACCGGTTGCAATTGTCCGCAATCGCCCAAAACATCTGTCAGGGAAAGTTGTGTTTTGTAGTTTCTGTCGGATTTTGTATCAAGAAGCGACAGCGAATTTTGCTGCAGGTAAACATCAAAGAAAACCACACCGTTTCCTTTTGTCTGCGGATTGGTTTTGGCTAAAAAGACGACATCGGCCGGTTCGGATTTGGGGGTCGAAACAATGTTAATTTCTCGGAAATTTTTTCTTAAAATTTTAACCGGCGGCATATAGTCAGGGCTTTTGGTAGTCGCATCAAATTCTTCGCCCAGACAATCGGCCCGATATGGTTTCAGAGCGTCATCTGTGTTGCACCTTACTCCTTCCGAGACCTTGCCCAAAGATATTGGGACTTCGCTTTGGATTAAAACATAAGTCAACGAAGTGTTTTTGTTTTTGTCGCTTTTATGGGTAAAATCAATCTGAACGGTTTTGGTTAAATCGGCTTGCACCGGCCAGCTTTGCCCCGTGTTACCCGCTGCCGAAGTCAGCGCTCCTTGGCTTGATGAACCGGTGCTTCCCGATGAGCCGCCACCCAAAGTCGTTGACCCGATTGGTGTACAGCCGGTTAACGCAATGCAAACCAAAATAGCCACAACTCCGAATAAAAACTTTTTGCCAATGTTTTTATTCACTTGTTGCCTGTTCGGCCATTTTATCATTTGTCTCGTCTTGTTTTGTTTCATCCCTAAGGAAATTTTGCTCCGTTTGATCTGTTGGTTTTTTCTCTTCCGGTTTTGGCGGTTGTGGTGCCGGATTTGCCTTTTCGTTATTATAAAAAATAAATTTTTGATCCTTGTCCAAATCAACCAAAAGCGATTGATTTTCTTTGACGGTTTCTTTAATCATGAGCAATGATAGGGGATTTTCGATTTCGCGCTGAATGATTCTGCGAAGCGGTCTGGCGCCGTAAACAGCGTCGTAGCCAATTTCGGCCAGCTTGAGTTTGGCTCGCTCTGAAATTTCAAGCGTAATTTTTTGCTCTTTCAGCAAGTCCTCGATATCTTTAATCATTACCGCGGCGATCTGGGCCATATCTTGTGGCCGAAGACCCCTGAAAGTTACGACTTCGTCAAATCGGTTTATAAATTCCGGCCTAAATGTTTCAAGCAGTACATTCATTAGTTGCTTTTGCAGGTTTGGATCATCAATGTTTGATTTTTGAATCAGCTCTGTCCCGACATTTGAAGTGCAGATAATAATCGTGTTTTTAAAGTCAACCGTGCGGCCTTTATTGTCGGTTAAGCGCCCGTCATCTAGAATTTGCAGGAAAATGTTAAAAACATCTTTGTGGGCTTTTTCGATTTCGTCAAATAAGACCACGGAATATGGGTTTTTCCTAACCGCTTCGGTCAGCTGCCCGCCTTCTTCGTAGCCGACATATCCCGGAGGCGCGCCGATCATTCTGGCGGTTGAGTTTTTCTCCATATATTCGCTCATATCAATGCGAACCATTTTATCTTCTTTACCGAACAAAACCTCGGCGAGGGTCTTGGCGAGCTGCGTTTTTCCAACGCCGGTTGGCCCCATAAAAATAAATGATCCGACCGGGCGTTTCGGGTTTTTTAGTCCCGCTCGATTTCGTCTGATGGCTTCGCAAATCACCTTGACCGCATTTTCTTGGTCAACCAAGCGCTTGTGAATTAAGTCCTCTAAATTCAACAAAACCGACGATTCGTCTTGGTCTAACTTTGTGATCGGAATGCCGGAGGTGGCCGAAACGATTTCTTTGACCAAATTAACCGTTACATCTCTGGGGTTAATATTTTTGAGCTCAATTTTTGAGCCGGCCTCGTCAATAACATCAATCGCTTTATCCGGCAGAAATCTGTCCGAAATATATCGCTCCGACAATTTAACGGCCGCTTCAACCGACTCTTCGGGAATTTTAACCTTGTGGTGCTCTTCGTATTTTGATTTGATGCCGTTTAAAATCAAAATTGCTTGCTCGATTGTCGGCTCGTTGACCATCACTCGTTGGAATCTCCGCTCAAACGCGGCGTCTTTTTCGATATATTGGCGAAATTCCTTGATGGTGGTGGCGCCGATGGTTTGCATTTCACCTCGAGCCAAAGACGGTTTTAGGATATTGGCGGCGTCCAGTGAACCCTCGCCGGCTCCTGCGCCCATAATCGTATGTAACTCGTCAATAAACAAGATAATCGAGCCGGCCGCCGCCTTGATTTCTTTAATCACTTTTTCCAGTCGCTCTTCGAACTCGCCGCGGTGTTTGGCTCCGGCCACCATTAAGCTCAAATCGAGAATTAAAACCCGTTTGTTTTTTAGCTGATCCGGCACCTGCCCCGAAGCAATTTTTTGGGCGAGGCCTTCGACAATGGCCGTTTTTCCAACGCCCGCCTCGCCGATTAAAACCGGATTATTTTTGGTTCGCCTCGTTAGAATTTCCATCACCCGCTCGATTTCGGCGTCTCGGGCCAAAACCGGATCAAGCTGGCCCGCCTTGGCTTTGGCGGTTAAATCAATAGTGTATGTTTCAAGTTCCGATTTGGTCTGATGACCAGCATCGTTTTGGCCTTCCGTTTTTTTGTCTTCTTCGCCCGAACCCTCTTCGGTTTCCGATTCGGATTTTTTAGCGAGTTCCTCGGCTGCTTTTTTGATTTTGTCCTCGTCAATTTTATTTTCTTGCAGCACTTTTGAGGCAACGGTTTTGTTGTCTTTGATTATTTGCAAAATTACATGGTGGGGTTCGAGATAGTCCTTTTTTTCACTCTTGGCGATTTCGAGCGCTTTTTGAAAAAGTTCCATCGAGACGGAGGAAAATTCACCTTGCCCGTGAAAATCGCCCCGCGGGACATCTTTAAAGACCTCGTCTTGAATTTTCTTGGCGTCCATTCCTGTGTGCTCAATTAAATTAAACCCGGATGGCGCTTCTAAAATCGCCAAGAAAATATGATCCGGATCAATATACGGAGAATTAAAAAGTTTGGCTTTTTCGACCGCGACTTTTAAGATCTCTAAAAGATCGGGTGAAAAATTAGTAAAAATATCGTCCGGATGCGTGATTAACACTTGGCCCCTCCTTTTTTGCTCTGTTTTAAATTATACCACGAAACATTTACATTTTTTTCAACTGATCTGGTCCTTCTGCCGGTTCTCCTTCTGCCGTCATCTCCATTTGATTTTGTTGGCTATCCGTTTTTTTCTTAACATCAATGTTAACCAAGTCATCCTCTTTTTCCGTTTCCTTTTTTGAGACCATTTCTTCGAGCGCTTCTTTGGCCGCTTTAAGTTTGGCTTTGACATATCTGACAATATCGGTGGCGTTATAATCGCTAACCATCATCAGAGGTAGGACCTCCTTGGTTTCCTCAAGCGCTTTCTTTTTTTGCTCAACTTGGGGCGAAATCAGACCGCTCAATACGCCCTCCAACTTTTTGACTTCGCTTTCAACCCATTCCTTTCTGCTTTTTCCCGCCGGCACCGGTGCTTCAAGAAAGTGCTTTTTCCACATCAATTTTGAATTTTGGAAGTCCTCGTCTTTTTCTAACTCATCGACAATTGAATCGGTGGCGTTTGACAAATTCTCGGCTGTCGGACTTTCCTGAAGTTTTGAGAGCTCTGCCACAACCGCGCCTCCTTGTTCGAGCTCATCAAAGTTTTCGTCTCCGACTTTGCGTCCGGAATCAAGCACTTTTTTGAGCGCGGAATATTCTTGTTTCTCGCTTGCGTCGGCAATTTTTTCGGGATGGGCGAGTTTAAGGGCCGTTTGCGCTAAAAAGTTATTTTTGGCCAATTCCGATGGCTGGCTCATGGCCTGTTTGATTTCATTAATCGCCTTAACCGCGAGCGTGATTGTCATCTGGTTTGCGCCGCTTAATTTGTCTTGCGTTCTTGAGAGATAATCAAGCAAGGTCTTGTCCGGCACCTTGTAGGTTTGTTGGAAAATTTTGGTGGACTGCTCGTCGCCCTGATAAATCGTGGTCAAATTTTTCTCAAAATTATTGAGGGAATTTTGATAGAGCTGATCCGTAATGTTTGAAGATAAATAATGGGTCATATTTTTCGTAACGGCGTTATTCAAGGTTGCGGCGGTTTTGTCGCCCATGACGGATTTCATGTAAATGCTGTTTTTGATCGCGTCATATTTTTTCTGTTCGACTTTATCCGCGATCTGATCCGGATTTGAAATTTTATCAAAAACCTCTGCGGAATTTTGCAGTTTATCTTTGTCTTGCTCGAGTCGTGAAAGCCGCGAAAGCTTGTTTTGGCTAGACGATGCCATCAATTCGCTGACATCAGGCAGGGCTCCCGCTTCGTGAATAATTTGCGGAATTGACATTTTTTCGACAACCTTTGAGAAAATTGTCGTCGGCACATTTTTGGCGGCAGGAGTGCTGCCGGAGACAAAAGGAAGATTTTTTTGGCTGATTTCATGGGTTACAATTGGCCCGGGCGGGGTCTTGGGGCTTGGCGGCGGACTTCCATTTGTAATGTTTGAAAGATAATTCTTTAGAGCCGATTGATTAAATGTATTGACGATTTTACTTCCGGCTTGAACCGAAAAAGTCATGATTATTCGCAAAAGTAAAAACGGCAAAATGATCGCTGCCCAAATCATCAAAAGAGCGATTAAATATCGGACGAAAGTGTCGGTTTCGGATAAATTGTTGCCCTTATCGTCTTTGCTGCTACCAATTTGTAATTTTCCACCCGTGACTCCCGGTGGCATCAAAATTATATTGGTACCCGACTCATAAGTATTGTCCGGTTTTCCGGTATCGTTGGTTCCGGTTTGCAAAGGAATGCCGCTTTTTCTGGTAACTCCGGCTGGTAAAAATGTCGGGGTGATTGAAGTTCGCTGCCAGATGTAGGGGACGGCGACCAAAAAAATGACAAAAAGCGGACCCAAGAAAAGAAAACGGCCAAATTCTCTAAGCCAAACAATCGCCACATTTCGAACGGCGCTAAAAGCAAGGCAAGGGAAAATAAGAGGGGAGAAAATGACTAAAAGCCATAAAATCACGATTCTGAAGATCAAAACAGCCGCTATTGCGTAGTTTGTCCAAGTGGTTAATTTTACCAACATAAGGTTGGTATTGACCGATTCTTGCAGGTCGGTATTGGTATTTTTGAAGCCATGAAAGTCCTGATAATTAAAACTAACCGACAATAAGTCCTCTGCCTGAAGCGGCCTGACGGTTGGATTGCCCGCGGTGTCGTAAGTCGTGATTTTTAAAAATCTGGTTTGAAATTCGTCAGTCCATTTGATTGCGGAAACGGCAATATAAAAAGAAAAATAACTTAGCACAAAAGCCGCTAGCAGGATAATAATTGTTCTTTTTTGCTCTTGTGCCCAACTGGCTTTCAAAATCATGCCGAAAGCCAAAATTACCAAAAGAACAAAAAGGATAATCGTGTTGAGGGTTACGATTTTTTGCCAAGCGCCCTTGATTGCCGTGCCGTTATCGGAAAATCCGGCATCTTTAAGCGTCAAAGCCCAATTTAAAATTTCGCGAGCCCTCGCGGCTGCTTTGCCAACGGCCGTAACGGTAGCATCGGGTTGGAAATCGGCAGCGTAGACCCGAGAAGTCGCAAACCCCGAAAACAACACGGAAAAAAAGACCACAAACAACAAAAATTTTGTCTTTAAGGCGGCGTTAATGTTCCTCCTTTTGTATATATTATAACTTTATTTTGGGAAAAAGGGAAAAAATTAAACAATTGAACAATTAAACAATTTGTCAATTTTAGGATTTTGAATTCTTAATTGATTAATTGCCCAATTGAATAATTGATTAATTTTCAGTTGACAGGTTTCGAAAATGTTTTATAATTAAACTAGCAGTAACAGCTGTAGTTCTTTGACTAAGACGAAAAGAAGGGAGGAAAGCCGAAGAAGAAATGAAACCGATGTGGATGTCTCTGGCCGCGTGAAGCATTTGGGGCTCATAGGTCGTAAAACAAGGCCGCATCTCGGGTCGCAAGAGTTGTCCCAACTGCATGAAGAGCTAGAAGCAAAGTTGCACCGACGAAGAACCCAGCCCTGCTTGCAGAGCTGGGAAGAAAGGGCGTATGCGCATATGAACCGGTCGGCAGTCGTTCTGATGAGTGTGGAGGGCGTTGTCAGCTAGCTCTCGAATCGTAGCTTGCTGGCGAAACCTCTAAACCTGATCCGGCCTTGCCGGATCCAACGACTTCAACGGACAAGCGACGAAACGGCGCCCTCGGTGAGGCGCGCCGTTTCTGCACTAATCACGCATCGCCGTACCTTCCATCCATCCCACATATCGCTTTACCCGCAACTCTTTTTTTGTCTTCGCAACCCTGTCTTACATCCTGCAGCGCAGCGACATCGGGTTGTACAAGTGGGGGCGTTCCGAGCCATTCGGACGCCCCCCATTTTTTTAGAAATTTAGAATTATGTCGATTTATCGCGAATCGTGATAGGAAACACACTAAAATGTGGTCTACATTTATTCCCGTAGCCCACATCTTCGATTTCACTCAGACCATGAGCGCAAGTCGAATGGATTTATCGTGTTTCCCCGTAGCCCACACTTCAGTGTGTTATAGAATTTAATTTATGTCGGATTCTCGGGAGTTGGCGGGAGCGTAATTCCGCCGTCATTTTGTATCAGCGTGGCGGTCAAATAAGGACACGATTTATCGGTTCTGGTTTCAAGGCATTTCCAATATTTTATCGTTTGCGATAAATCAAGAGCATTTAGTAAGTTAGCTGTGCCGGCCGTTTCGTCAACCAGATTATAATCGGCATTTACTTCTTTCCAATGGACAATTTCTGCGTTGATATCAAGACCATCCACAATACCGTCGTCAATTGAATCGCCGGCAATTCGAGGGACAACTGGAACGGGCGGGTTCACTTGCGCCGCATTTATAGGCCTTATCGGTTTCGCCGGAGTCGGAGGCGTGGTGGAGTCGGCCGAGGGTTGGTTGGTATAAACAAAATAACTTAAAACCCCAACCAGAAGAACCAGTAAAATTGTCGAGGCAAAAGTAACGAAAATCGCTTTTTTACTCATTTTTTATATTGAACTTTAAATAAACGCTTGCGCCATTATTTGTCGGCAATAAATGCGCTCTTAAATATATTCTACCACTAATTTTACTATCATTTGCAACAATTACAAATCGTTCTTGGGGCAGATTAAAGTGCGTCAGATTCAAATATTTATCAAGAAATTTTAAAACAATTGTTTTTGGAATTTTGCCCAAAGATTTTCTGGGTCTCGAGTAATAAATATCAATTTTTTCATTTTCGCCAAGCGAAAAACAAAAGTTATCCGCCCCTAGCATTGCGAGTTTCTTGATTAAAGATACAAAAATTTTTCCGTCAGGTGTCTGAATTTTTTTCGCTGCACCATTTTGATTTTTATTCGCTTCTTTTTGTTTGCGGGCGACTTTTAAAATTCGCTCGCGGATTTGCAGCTCAATTTTTTCTTTTTGAACTCTTGGCAAAATCGAAAGAGTTTTGAAGTTAAGTTTTACAGTACTCTTTTGGGGTTTTTCCGCAGTAATTGGTATCGAAACATCCTTGACTTTGATATGACTGATTTTTGTCTTTGCCTCTTTTTCTTTTTGCCTTTGCTCGAAATTTTGCTGTCGGATTTGCTCCGGCGACCTGCCCGCAAGTGTTGCCTTAAAATCCGGCATGCTTTTAAATTTTATTTCTCGGCTATTAAGCAATAACCGCGGCGTTTTAGTGCCGATCTGTTTAATAATCCGGCTTTTTCGCTCTATAATATAAAAATTGCCAAAGCCGTTTAATGTGACTCTGCCTCGTTCTTTTAGCAAATCACAAATCGCCACATCCGCCTCAAGTAAAATATTCCTAACACGGCTCATGGGCAAATTTACCTGCCCACCAATCTTTTTAGCCATTTGAGTCCGGTTCGTAAAATTTATTTCCATTAAATATAGGATACCAGAAATAAATTAGACCTGCCTGCTACCGGGCAGGAATCGTAGACAAAATGCGGAAACAACATTAGTGTTGCATCAATCATATATCACGAACAGCAAGAGGACAAAAGGTGAAATAGCAATTATTTTAGAAATTTTGCCAATGATTTTGAGATCTCATCAGCATTAATTGTTTCCGAAAAATCTTTCCCGATCCAAATTTTTGAAGCAGCTGCTGCCTGAAAAACCATCCAATACATTCCGGAGCAAACAGTTGCGCCTTTTGCTTCGACATCGGAGAGAAACTTTGTTTTATATGGGTTGAAAATTGCATCAAAAAAATACTTCCCCTTAAGAGACTTAAACTTATCAAGAACATTTTGACTAACAATTGATTTTGTGAAGTTGGGCGACATCCCTACTGGCGTGGTATTAATTATGAAATTTGATTCGGAAATTAGCTTATACATATTTTTATCATTTAACTCGAAATACTCGATTTTGCTACCCGAAATATCACGGGAAATCTCTTTTGCTTGCTTTGTATCAATATTGATTATAGACAGATTTCTAGTTCGTTTGTAAACCTCGAAAATTACAGCCCTTGCTGCTCCTCCTGCGCCAATAACACAGACCTTTTCATCGCACCTAATTGGCTTAAGTTTTTTTTCAATTGCCTTAATTGCTCCGAATGCGTCCGTGTTGTATCCCTTTGTGATTGGGCCTTTGAATTTGATAGTATTTACCGCACCACATTTTATTGCCGATTCATCGAATTCATCGATAAATTTCATTACATCAATTTTATAAGGCAGCGTGATATTAACACCGCAAAATCCAAGTGTTTCCAGGGCCGCTAGATACTGTGGAAGTATTTTTTTTGATTCAACATTGATTTTTATATGACCATATTCAAATCCAAATTGTTCCCCGAGCATTCTAAATAGTTCGGGGGAAACACTGTGATCAACTGGTTTGCCTAGTAAGGCCGAATAAAGCATTTTTAATTTCTAATGTTTTTGAGTTCTACTAAATATTGTTTAGACAGATCTTTCCAAATTTGTTCATTCTTAATTTCTTTGGCAGACAAGCCAAGAAAGCACTTTATTTTCCCTACAAGCTTTTTTCGGAATCCTATTCCTGTCGCCATTTTTATGTAAAAGCTATTAAAGTAAATATCGGCACACTTTAAAATTAAAGCATCTTTGCCATATGATTTTACTCTCTTAAACATCTCTTTATATTTTCCATCCCAATCTTCAATGGATTGGTCGTAGGAAACGGATTTGACAAGATTTGCAATATTATCACCGAATTCAGATTTAAGTTCGTGTTCTGTTACATCCGAATCCTCTAGAATATCATGCAAGATTGAAGCAATAATAATGTCCTCGGAGTACTCTTGCTCTAAAAGATAAAATGCTACTTGTAGTGAATGCAAAATTACCGGTTTGCTGTTGCGACCGCTTTTATTAATATTGGCAATTAAAAAACTTATCGCCTTTTCAATATTAGATGCGCTTTTTCTATCTATAATCTTATTCATAATATAAAAATATAACATATTTAAATGCAAAACACCACGGTGTGGCTGTAGCATTTTGCGTAAGGCCTAACCGTGGCGCTGGAGATTAGCAATATAGTCCGCGACCAGGTGCACAGGTCCCGAAATATATTGCGGACTGGAGTTAAGCACGCCCTTGATAACTTGTTTTCTCATCTTGTAGAATTCCTCGCAATCAAGTGACGGGATATATCCCAGAAGCTCAAAGTTCGAGCCTCCAGTCATAACCGTACAAGTTGATCTTATGTAGCGAGAGAAATTCTCATTCAGGTAGAGACGAGTGACCAGAGTATCGGCAAAACAGGTGTGCAACTCCGTTTTTGTTTCGTCGACATGTAGCATGAAGGCGTTGCTGATATTGACTATACGATCTTCGGTTTCGACTCCGAGCTGTGTATGATCCACTTTCGTCTTGTCAAGCCAGCTATCACCACTGGCCGTGGGAAAGAGGTGCAACAAACGGGGCAAGTTTCTTGAGATCGACTCCCTGCGCAAGAAGAAAAACTTAGTTCCTCCTCGTGCGATAATGTTTCCTTGCCGTTCGCCTAGAATACACAAATCGTTAGCAACCAACCGTGCCGAGTGTTTTTGGCACAACTCGATTGCCAAAGTTGTTTTCCCGGATCCTTCTTTGCCAAGCAGCAAAACGCCCCGATTATCGATCGAGATACATGCAGCATGGGCGGTTAGATCACCTTGTAGTTGCCGTTGGACCTCAATTAGCGGGTAAGACAGATAGAGAAGGGACTCGCCATCACGCATCATTTCCCATGGGTAGCGAACGATTACTTCTCCGGCAGAAAAGACGAGGTTCTCCTCGTGTGGTGAGTCAACATATACTAACCGTGGCGTATTATCAATCTTTGCAGCTCGAGTAACCCTCATATCCGGTATATATGAATCCTTTGCAAGTGCGCAAAGGTTTGGATATAGGTCAACACTGCTGACGAAGTTGATGATCGAGCCACAGGATTCTACTTGGCAGGTGTATCGTTTCACTTTATCATCGCCTCACAGAAGTACGATCAAGTACGGTTTGCAGATAGGTGTCCGACGAGAACACAAGGCCCATAAGGGCTTCGATTTCCTCGGCGGAAGCTTTCTTCTGCATATTGATGTTGACCAGCGGGGGCGAAAGCAAAGGAAACTTGTTCTTTGTCATCACGACGATGGTGCAGGCGGAGCCGAGTTGTTCGTAGATTCGTCTAGACAAAACTGCGGTCAGAGTACCGAGAACCCTGCCAGTATGGTAAACAGGGTTTTTGCCATCCGGCGCTTCAACGGAGTGTTCTCGAAAGATCGAGATAACTCCTTGATTGGTGTTGCCGCGACCTACTACGCCTTCTTCGCCACAGTCAATGCAGCTTCCGATAGCGAGTAAATAGTGATGGTAGCCGCCTCCGTTGTCAGGGTTAACCTTGACAGATCCCTTGTACCTTGTGCCAGAGAGGATAGATTTGCACTGTATTGCTAGTTTTTCCTCTACTGATCGGAGAGCTTCAACATACTCTTGCTGTGAACTTACTTTGGTACTGATGACCGGAATACACAAAGTGATGTCCAGTTCGTCGCTTACCCTATTCACCATCACCTTAATGTCTTGACCAATATGGTCGTGTACTGGCACCCGAAAACCTTCTGGTCCTTGAGTCCAAAACGATTGTTCGAGTTCAAATGCACAGCGTTCGCCTAGTGTGGGGGGCCAGTGGGCAACGCAAACTGAAGTGTCATTGGCCCGTAGTGTCCCACTATTATACTCTGGTAAATCACTCACATCTCTCGGCTCGAACCAGTACGGTACCTTCGAATGCGTTGTCGAATTGCACTCCACGACCAATTCGTTTTCGCAATCCAGATGCGGTAGTGTGTATCCGAGGTAGCGCTTGACAGCAGAGGTCTGGATGTAGGCCAGCGGAATTAGCTGACCGTTCATGGTGTTGCTTACTCGGCCGTTAATCTGGACCCGAATCGGCTTGACCATTTCTCTTTGACCGTAGTCTCTCCTGAACAGTCCAGCCCCTATGTAGAGTTTGTCCACATTGTGATGTGGAATGGCTCCGAATTTGTCGAGACAGTACAATGAGTACGCTCTCGAAACTTCGTCAGCCAGTGCATCGGCAAGTGTGTCAGGATGACCAAGTCCTTTGCGTTCTACTATCTCAAGGGGTTGGCTTTCTGGGTTCCTCCAATTGTCGCTGATTCGTATCACTAGTTAGCCCTCCTTCTTTGTCTGTGTAATCAGTAGGTTTTGTATCGAAGCGTCATCGTCTTGCGTGAAATTCATTCCTCTGATGATCACAACCGGGATGCTCTCGTCTGCTTGTCCCATTAGAAGGGAAGCAGTCGCGGCAAGCTCATCTACGAGTGCGATAGTGCTGTTGGAGGGGTTGTCAAAGAGATCTCTTTGACTCCTGTTTTCCACATGGCGGATACCGGCAATACCGATTGCCATCCCGACTGAACCCTCTCTGTCCGAGCGCCCCATAGAGTCATTGATAATCACTGCTACTTTAGCTCCGGTTTTTTCAAAGATGGTCTGCCGGATCTTGCGAGCGCTCGCATCTGGGTCTCGGGGTAAAAGCACGACGATCTCTTTGTTGTGGAGAGCGACATTTGACCTGTCAACTCCCGATCCCGACCCTATAAAGCCAAGTCGATGTCGCGTTACAACGGTTTTGCCTTTAACCAGAATTACTTCGGTACTTTCGTCAAGATAAACCTGGCAAAGACGAGCGTCTCTACCGGTTTGCTCGGCGAGTTGCCGGGCATGTTTCGTAGGAACGATTTGGGCTAGATTGACTGTTGCACCCTCTGCTTTCGAAACAATCTTCTGGGCAACAACTAGGACATCGTTGTCGTGAACAGAATACCCTTCGGTCTTAGCGGCCTCGTGAATGAGCATTCCCAAATCGCTACCCTCGATAACTAGAGGAATGCCTGGGACAGCGCGTACAGATAATTCCCTTACCATTGATAGCTCTCCTTTGTAATGGTATTGTACAACTCAAAGTAAAAAAACAATGTCAAAGTACAAGGTGTTATTGTACCACGCTGGCTTTTATAATCAACTAATATTGTCATAATTATGAAAGAGAAGATTGCAGTATGCATACCGACCCTTAACGAGGCGTCTACGATTGTCGATACATTGACGAGAATAGATCGAGGCCTGCACAAATATTTTAAAGAATATGAGAACTTTATTGTTAACGCGGACAATAATAGTAAGGACAAGACGAAATTCAACTTTTTTGATACACCGACTGATTCTCGTAAAATATATATAGGCACTGGAAACTATGGTAAAGGCAATAATCTTTTATCTTTTTTTAATTTTTGTAAAGAAAATAATATAAATTACGCAGCAACAATAGATAGCGATGTAAAAACCGTAGAGCCAGAGTGGGTTAAAAAATTAATTGACCCACTAACCGCAGGTGACGCCGATTATGTTACGCCTGTCTACGAAAGAAACAGGTTTGAGGGAAGTACAACCAATCACTTCGCTTTTCCGATGATTTTTGCATTTTTTGGTGACTGCGTAAGGCAACCTATAGCCGGTGATTTTGCTTTTAACAAAAAATATATCAATCATGTCCTAGCCAAAAAAATTTTAAAATCTACTCGAGATTACGGAATAGATATTTTTATGACCATACACGCTCTAGGTGGGGGCTTTTCTATTAAAGAGGTTAATCTTGGAAAGAAGATTCATAGTCCGAGTTTTACTAAAATAGAATTTATGCCACAGCAAGTAATAGAGTCAGGATTGGAAGCCATCAGCCAGTATGAACCACGAAATTATAATCATAAAATTGTAAAAATTAAAACGAAAAGATGTATACACCCATCCAGGAAATTTTCTCATGCAGAAAAAGCCAAAAAATTACTTAACGGATGTTTGAAGAATCTCGAGTTAAATCAACAGAGATTCGAAAAAATTATTCCCGGATCTCAAGCAGAAATTAACTATCTTTTAAATTTTGGTAATGCAGGGAATGATAGTTGGCCGTTTCTACTCTGTAAAGCTATTGATCAGACCAGAAAGAAATCAAATTATAAAGCGATCAGCTTAGTTTTGGCACAAATCTCATTGGCTCGAACAATCATAATTTGGCTAAAATCGAGGAAACTTTCCGCAAATGAGGTAGAAAACGAGATTGCCAGGCAAGCAATTTCCACTCGAAGGTATATACGCTCTCATTAAGCAATATCCAAAAACGATATTGGCGTTGAATTAATCATGCATCATGAATGCCAAGTTTATAATGGTCGTCTACTATCAACTTAATCAAATAGGGGTTACTCTAATAAACATACTGAAAGGTACTGCCAATAACGCTGCGAGCGCAACCCATCTCGCGATATCAAGACGATTGATTTGAATCAAGGATATTACTACGGTTGCGTAAACCCAAGGAGTCAAATAGTCAAATCCTATTGCTGCTCCAGCAAGTGAAGAAACTACAGCATAAAGGATAAGTAGCAAAATTAGCCAAATACTATTTTGTGGATAATAAAATCCATTCGAACTGCCATAGCAAGAAATAAAAATGCGAAGAGAGAGCCCGAGAGATATGGTGTCGCGTAAGTGTCATCATGGATAGTTTGCAAGAGAAGAGAGGTAACTATAAATAAAATAATCGCAACTCGCTAAAATATCTTAAAAACTTTTTTCTCTTTTTCTGTATTCATTTTCTCCTCCTTAAATATCTCGATAGATAAAAATGGTTTTTTACTGTATTACTGCTGTTTGGGCGGTGGGTTTGTTGGGTTTTTGCTCAGTATGGTAGCCGACGGAGTAGGAGTCAACGGTTGGAGTAGAAACTCCGTCAGTATTTGAAAGTGTTGTTTCGATAATTATTTTATCTTCTTTAAAATTTCGGTGTATTTCTCAACAGAAATTTCCAAAATTCTCAAGTTATTTTTAATAACAAAAACTGGAAGCGATCTATAGGTTGGCAATACTATCGGTCTTTTGAGCCCTGCTCGTTCATAAATTCTATGGCTTCCTTTTTGCCTTACAAATTCACATTCGACAAACAAGAGGAATTTTTCAAATTCCTTCCATTTGATCGCCGTAACTTTTGGCATTTCACGCTTTTAGAGCGAGCGAAAATTTTTTGGTTTGATGTGAGATCTCGGTTGGTGGAAACCAATTTGAATCGGTCTTTTTCCAACCCAGGGAAGTCAAGACATCATTCATTGTTCCCTTGCGGTCTAATTCCTCAAAAAATATTTCGGTGGATTCTTCAAACATTTTATGCGCTCTTTCGATTGAACTGGCACAAGTTGATAAATCAAGCACGGGAGAATAAGCGACAAAATCGTCGCCTTCCTTAAAAATTGAAACCGGAATTGAAAAATAAATGTTTTTCATAAGTTTATAGTACTAAATAAGAACAAAATTGCAATATTTTCGACTTACGATGTCAATTTTCTGCCACTTGAACGCGATCGCGTTCAAGTGGCAGAATGTGAATAATAAGACGAGTTCATTTTGAATTGAGAACTTAAAAAAATTACTGAACCACAGCAGTGATAGCAGTAGGTTTGTTGGGTTTTTGCTCAGTATGGTAGCCGACGGAGTAGGAATCAACGGTGGGGGTAGAAGCACCATCGGTATTAGAGAGTGTTGTCTCGACTTGGAAATATCTGTATTTAATATGCTTAAATAAACAAGTGCTACCGTTTGCTTGTAATGCCAAATTCGTTTTCCAGTATTTTTGATAACTGTTTTTCCAGTTGTGGTGTATGAATGGTAATTGTACCCCAAACACCTTTTAGATCAACTCCGAAATAATCGTGTATCAAAACATCACGCATACCGGCGGCTTTTTTCCACTCAACTTCCGGATGAGCTTTTTTGAAATCAGAACTGACTCGCTTTGCCGCTTCGCCAATTATTTCGAGCTGACGGATGACCGCACTTTGCATGTAAATGTTATCAAGAAAATGTTCCTTGCCTGCCTTGCCACGAAAAGCACTGATATTATTCGCGGCCTCCAACATGTGCTCGAGAAAAAGTTGGTTATTATTTTTTGGCATATATAATTTTCATGGTTTTGTGAACTTCGGTTTTCATTTTTGGATTAAGTCCGGATTCAGTTATTACATCAACGGGAGAATCAAGTTTTTTTTCTAAATTGTTTTTAATGTCAACAAGGTCATAGAGAGAGTACTCTTTTTTCGGGTCGAAATTAAGCAAGAAGTCGTAATCACTGTTGATTCGCGCCTGATTTTTTGCTCGGGAACCAAAAATCGCCGCGCTCACAACACCATGTTTGGTAAGCAGCGGAATAACTTTAATCCTTAATTGTTCTAACTCTTTGTCGCTCATATTGAGTGAATTATATCACATTTTTTGAACTTTACATCTCGGCAAAGCCAAAGCTCTAGGTTGATATTTCTACAAAAAAACATAACTTTGCGCAAATTGTCCGATCGGACAATTTGCGCAAGAATATAAGTATTTTATACCTTATGAGGAATTGGGGATATAGAATTTTTGATTGTTTTTGCGCATTTCTGGCGATCGCCAGAAATGCGCAATAAGTTGATAAATTCAATAAATAAAACAAAAGAGAACTTTATTATTGTATTACTGCGGTTTGGGCGACGGGTTTATTAGGTTTCTGTTCCGTGTGATAGCCGATGGAATAAGAGTCAACAGAGGGGCCAATAGTTGGAGGACAAGGAATTTCTGAACCCGGACCATCGAAGCAATGTCGCAAATCGTTACCGTTATCACTCCTGGAAAGAGTCGTTTCTACTTGTAGATACCGGTATTTTGTTTCGCCGGAGCGAGAAGTAACTAATCCAGAAATATCTAAAGCATTTCCCGATGTTGGAGTTTGTACTGCCGACCAAGGATCAGTCCAATCAGTTCCATTTACCGATGATCTGAATCTATATGTTACTGCAGTATTAGCCGGAACAGTTTCAGTTGGAGTAAATGTCTGCCACTGCCAGAAGTTTGTGCCGCCGTCGATTTGAGTTGCGGCAGTGGTGTGGGTACCAGGAGCAGTCGGGGGATAAAATTCTATCTCGTCAAAAAACAATGATGTAGAATACGCAGGAGTTACGCTAATTCGGACATATCTGTAAGTCATGTTGGCTGAGCCGCATCCGCCACAGTGCCAAAGACCGTCAGGTCCACCCGGAAAATGCTCATAAATTGCCGTCCAATCCGTTTCATTTGTGGATCCATAAATACTTACATCTCCTATACTTGATCCAACAAATTCATAGAAATATACACAACTGAGCTGACGATTTCCGCCAAAATCAATTTGCCAGTAGAATGGATCGCCTGTTGTTCCCATAAAAGCAGTGCTAAGATTTGCATCAACAAGGTTTAATTTAGTTGAATCAAACTTAGAGGCCGTAACTGTCATTCCCGAGGTGTCAATCTTGGGGGGAGGCAGTTGGGAAATGTTTAACGAACCCGATGACGATTCAATATTGCTTGAAACTCCAGCACTCCAATCCGAAGAGGACGATAATATTTGCGATGCGTTGCTAGCATGTACGGCAATCTTTTGTTTAGATTTCCAAAAATATTGAACACCAGGAACAAAAGCAACAACCAAAACTATGATTATTACAAATCTTAAAACTTTATTTTTCACAATTTTATAATAACACTTTGGAGTAAAATAATCAGGGGCTCTCGAACGTGTCGAGAGCCCCGGATTGACGATCAGCCACTCAGGTTACTTCGCGTAGAACATCCGCAGGGACAGCTTGATCTTGCCCTGCTCGGGAAGCTCTACGGTCAGCGAGCCGAATACGGCTGCTCGCTGGAACATCTCGTCTCCGTTGCCCTGCAGTGCGCGGATCACGACCCCGGTCGTATCCCCTGGTTCCAGCAGCACCCTCCCCTGATCACGCTTGAGGACAATAAGATCGGGGAAGGTTCTATCAAAGCAGGTAGACGCGGGAGGCTCGTACTTGAAACACCACGCGAGGCCAGTGTAAGCATGCTGCGGTATCGCACGCCTGGAGACTCCGCCGTTGAATCGCAGGGTTCCTAGATCAAGTACCGCAGACCTTGATCTTAACCCCTTGCGTTCTTCCTCCTCCACGGTGGATACGGCCGAGTCGTGCTTCTGGTCGTCGTTAAGGTTCTCATACCCCTCCGGCAGACGACCAGCGTGCGACCTCTCAAAAGCCTGAACAACCGGGTCGCTTGTGAGCGGTGGCGGCTTGGGGGTGGTCAACGCCAAACAGACCAAGGCCGCCGCGACTACGATCAGGATTGCAATCGTGAGTTTAGACATTGGGACAACTCCTTGTGCCGCGGTTAGCGGTGTGGAATAACTGCTACTCGTTAGCTGCACTCAAGCCGGCCACGAGATTTCGTACTATCTCTGTACTATCAAGGAACTACGCGAACTGCTTAGGTTTCGCCGGCTCGATGGCCGCTGAAACCCAAACCCCGTTGAACGGGGCACAGCAGATCGGACAAATATACCATCTTGACACCTGTTTGTCAATGGTTCGGCAAGGTTCATTCATTTGACAAGCTCACCACAGGTGGTTCGACTCGCTGTTGCTTACTCACCACGGGTGTGCTATACTTGAAGCAGAATCACGACGAGAGGGCACGCCCAAGGGTTAGTCCGAGGGATACTCCCTCTCTTTTCTTTTACCCGTTTTTAATCCTAGCTTATTCTTCATTTCGTTTATATAAACAAAATATTCTCTGAACTCTCTAAGTAGCGCAGAATATCTTCTGGGGTTTGAAACAATAATTTTGTAAAGCTTTTTTGTTTTTCTGCCAGTGCTGTATTAGGCAATAAAAATCGCCATCTCCGGAAACAATTATGGCTCTATCATAATTTGCCCATTCGATCATCGAATGAAGCACCAACTCTGCATCAATGTTACCTTTTGTAAAACTTTCTTTATTCTTGCGGTATTTTAGGGTTGGTTTGAAAATAAGTTTATAACCGTATTTTTCAAGCGATTTATATAGATCCTGATTTTTCTCGATGTAGCCAATAAAAATAAATGCCTTTTCGACTCTAAATCTATCTTTAAGCCAAACACGAAATTTCTGAAAATCTAACTTCCAGCCCAAATCGCGAATGGCAAGGTTAAGATTCTGGCTATCTATAAAGGCGTAGTTTTTGGGATTTTTAGTCCGAGTGCGGAGTTTGGCTTTTGTTCGCATAAGAAGATTATAGCAAAAAACAAGAATCGAATTACGAAGTACGAATAATGAATTACGAATAATCGAGATTTTTCGTAATTCACCCATGATTCGTTATTCATAATTCTAAATTCGATCCCCAGATTTGCTTTTTTGGGGTTTTTGTTGTCATATAATAAGTACTATTAATAACGACTATGGCAACACTTTATCGAAAATACCGGCCGCAATTATTTAAGGATATTATCGGCCAAGATCACATTGTCAAAACGCTCCAAAAAGCGCTCGAAAACGATCGCTTGGCGCACGCATATTTATTTTGCGGCCCGCGCGGGGTTGGCAAAACCACAATTGCGCGGATTTTGGCCAAAGCCGCCAATTGCTTGGACGCAAAAAATCGGCCCTGTGGAAAATGCAAAAATTGCCTGGCAATCGCGCAAGGGAAATTTATTGATTTAATCGAAATTGACGCGGCCTCAAACCGAGGAATTGACGAAATCCGCGATCTTCGCGACAAAATCCAATTTGCGCCAAATATCGGCAAATATCGCGTTTATATTATTGACGAAGTGCACATGTTGACGCGCGAGGCCTTTAACGCGCTTTTAAAAACGCTCGAGGAGCCGCCCGCTCACACCATTTTTATTTTTGCCACGACCGAGATTCACAAAGTTCCCGAAACGGTTATTTCCAGATGTCAGCGATTTGATTTTCATCTCGGGAAAAGCGCGCTGGTTGAGAAGTCCATCAAGCAAATTGCAAAGTCCGAAAAATTTAAACTTTCGGATGATGTTTTGCGATTGATCGTAAAGGCGAGCGGCGGGTCATATCGCGACGCGCAGTCGCTTTTAGATCAGCTTTCGCCATATCTTGCCAAAGGCGAAATTACTCTTGCCGAGGCCCTAAAAATTTTAAATCTGGCGGCTTTAGAGCAGCTCATTGAGTTTATTGATATTTTAAAATCAAACGATCAAAAAAAAGCGATCAGTTATCTACAAAATTTGCGCGAGCGGGGTGTTGACTTTGCCGAATTTGTGAATATGCTAATTGCAAAGGTCAGGGAAGAGTTAATTGAAAAAATCCAGGCGGGCGATGACTTAAGCTGGCACCAGATTACATTGCATCGTCTGATCGCGGCGGCGTTAGAGTCAAAATCATCGCCGATTGATACCTTGCCTTTAGAGCTTGCGGTTTTAGATATTTGCGAGGGGGAAGGCGGCGAAGATATCAAACAGGAGTCAAAACCCCAGCAAGATGCCCCCTCAAAAATTTCTGAAATTCCAAAAGATGATTTGGCCGAGGATAAAAAAATTGAGTCGAAACTTGATTTTAAGGAGGAAAAAAAAGAACCGGCAAAAACCGATCAAAAGAAATTGACGCAAATTTCCGCCGATCAAAGAAAAGCGATTATCGAAACCATTGCCACCAAAAACAAAACATTTGGCTCGCTGCTTGAAACCACCGAGTGGATTTTAGAGGGAGATCGCCTCGTAATTTTAGCCGGCTTTAATTTTCACAAAGACAAAATTATGGAGAAAAAAAATTATTCAACTTTAAAAAGTGAAGTGGAAAATGCGATGAATTGCGAGGTTGATTTGATTTGCAAAATTAAAGGGAAAGAAGATATCGCCGAAGACATCGGCAGCGTTTTTTTCTAAAAAAAATATGGCCAAACAAAACGAGGCGGTTAAATTGCCGCCACAAAATTTGGAAGCGGAGCAAGCGGTTTTGGGCGCGATTTTAATAGATAAAGACGCGCTTTATAAAATTGCCGAACTCTTGCAGCCCGATGATTTTTATCGCGACGATCATCGCGAGATTTTTTCGGCCATGTTGGGGCTTTTTGAAAAAAGATCGCCGATTGACCTCGTCACCTTAACCGACGCTCTTCGCAAAAATAAAAAACTCGATATGGCCGGCGGCGCAACCTATTTGACCCATTTGGCCAACAGCACTTTATCTTCGGCTCATATCACTAAACACGCCGAAATCGTTTCCGAAAAAGGAATTTTGCGCCGGCTGATTAAGGCGGCGACGCAGATGATCGAGGACAGCTATTCGGAAAGAGACGAAATTCCGATGATTCTTGATCGTTCGGAGCAGGTTTTGTTTGCCGTTTCACAAAAATTTGCGACTGATAAATTTATAGCGGTTAAAGATGTGCTGGCGGAAACATTTGACCGCATCAACGAACTTCACGAAAATCGCGGGCAGCTGCGGGGCATCGCATCCGGGTTTAAGGGACTTGATAATTTGCTAGCCGGTTTTCAGAGATCGGATTTAATTATTATCGCGGCGCGGCCTTCGATGGGAAAAACCGCGTTGGCACTAAATATTGCTTGCCACGCCGCCGCCAAAGAAAAAATCCCGGTTGGCGTTTTTTCTCTTGAAATGAGCCGCGACCAGTTGGTAGATCGTCTTTTGACCATGGAGGCGGGGATTGACTCGTGGCGGCTTCGAACCGGAAATTTGCGCGAGGATGATTTTTCGAAATTAAACTACGCCATGGGGGTATTGTCAGAAGCGCCTCTTTACATTGATGATTCCGCGCTACTTTCGGTCATGGACATCAGAGCTAAGGCAAGGCGGTTGCAAGCCGAAAGCGGGCTGGGGCTGGTGATTGTTGATTATTTGCAGTTAATGGAATCAGCTCATCGCGGATATGGTGAAATCAACCGAGTTCAGGAGGTCTCTGATATTTCCCGAGGTCTTAAAGCCCTTGCGCGCGAACTCAATGTTCCGGTTATTGCGCTTTCGCAGCTTTCGCGCGCCGTTGAGTCCAGACATCCCAAAATTCCCCAGCTCGCCGACCTTCGTGAGTCAGGATGTCTGGCAGGCGACACCTTAGTTTTTGACGCCCGAACTGGGTTGATGAAAAAAATCGCCGATCTTGAAGGTGAAAAAAAATTCAAGTGTGCCGGAGCCGATGACAAAAATAGAATAACACCTCAAAGCGCGTCAAAAGTATTTTGCACAGGGACTAAAGAGGTTTATCTTTTGACTTTATCAAGTGGCAAACAAATTAAAGCAACAGGCAATCACAAATTCAAAACTATAGATAGTTGGGAACGACTGGATTCTTTAAACGGAGGTGATTTTATTGCAACAGCCAGAAATGTCATTGACCATGAGTTAAAAGTTGATGTTTCCGATAATAAATTGATTGTACTGGCGCATTTAATCGGAGATGGTTGTTATCTTAAAAAGCAGCCATTGCATTACACAAATGCCGACCAATTATGTTTAGCGGCTGTCAACAAAGCTGCGGCAGAAGAATTTGGTACCAAAAACCGATTGGTGCAACAAGAAAATTGGTATCATCTATATCTTTCAGCAAACGAACCGCTCGCGCGAGGCCGAAGAAATCCGATTGTAAAATGGTTTGATGAAGAACTTGCGATTTTCGATCAACGATCGGGAGAAAAAAATATTCCAGACATCGTTTTTCGGCTGTCCAAGAAAAAATTAGCTTTATTTTTGAAATATTTGTTTGCAACTGACGGCGGTTTGACCAAATCCGCAGGGCAGTGGCGCTTGCATTATGCATCGAAAAGCCGAACCTTGATTGAGGGTCTGCAGCACCTTCTTTTGAGGTTCGAAGTTTTTTCGATTATTAAACAAAACAGGAAAAAGGGGTATGCAACGGTTTACGATTTACAGATTACAGGTAAAGAAAATCAACTTAAGTTTTTGAATCAGATCGGAATTTTCGGCGCAAAAGAGGCAAATGTTCAAAAAGCAATCAAGGAGTTGAGCCAGATTACGGCAAATACAAATATTGATGTGATTCCCAAACAAATCTGGGACAAGATAAAAAATAAGCTCAAGGAACGCGGGATAAATGGTCGCGATTTTCATAAAATGATGGGGTGGGCTTATAGCGGGACGCAAAGATATAATAATGGAATATCGAGAGTGCGGCTTGAAAAAATCGCTAAGACCTTAAAAGATCAAGAATTACATGATTTTGCACAGTCCGATGTTTTTTGGGAAAAAATTGTCTCGATAGAAAAATGCGGTGTCGAGAAGGTTTATGATATAACGGTGCCCAGCGTTCATAATTTTGTGGCAAATAATGTTGTGGTGCATAACAGCATCGAGCAAGATGCAGATGTGGTGATGTTTATATACCGAGAAGAATATTATGATCCGGAGACCGAGAAAAAGAATATTGCTCAAATCATGATCAAAAAACATCGAAATGGCCCGATTGGGGACATTGATCTATTTTTCAGCCCAGAATTTAGCCGCTTTTCGACGATAGAAAAGAGAATTCCAGAAGCAGGGGAATAAAAGTTCATAAAGTTAAAAGTTTGTAAAGTTCATAAAGTCAGAACCGAATTATGAATTTTTTTGAAAATTGAAAATTGTAAAATTGATTGAAAATTTTAAATTCTAAATTAAAAATTGTTATTTATTGAACCTTATCTTGCCTCGACCATCAAGGTATTTTGACAATTTAAAAACACAGGGGGCTTGACAAAGTTATATAACTTGTGTTATGATATATATGTCGGATTAAGAAGGAGGGGAAAGTACTCATTGGACAATTTAGACAATTACTCCGCCTTGATCAGACACTTGCACCTTAGCATGAAACTCGTGAGTACAGCAAAAATCATATCTATCTTAGGGAATGCACAGCGTTTCTTAGGAGAACTCAACGACTTTTGCTGAAGGAAAGAGCGCATGAAGGAGCGGTACATAATTTAAAAAATTTATAACCGATTACTCCTATGTACATGCGCTCTTTTGTATTTAAACTAATTTAGCTTTGTAAGCCATCTTTAGTTTTTAATCTTCTTCTGCTACTATCAGAGTATGTTTCGGGCGATTAAAAACATATTTGCAAAAGAAAATTCGGTAAAAGGCGCGAGTATGATTTTGGTTATCACTCTGGCGCTTTCTAATATTCTCGGAGTAATTCGAGATCATTTTTTGGCAAGCAAAATTCCGACCGACCGACTCGATATTTATTTCGCCGCTTTTCGACTGCCCGACCTCATCTTCAATGTTTTGATTTTGGGCTCGATCGCCGCTGCGTTTGTGCCGGTTTACTCCACATATCTGCGCGAAGAAGGCGACAAAAAAGCCACCGAGTTGGCCCAGGCCACAATGACCGTTGGCGTAACCGTCATCGCCGCCGCACTCGCGGTTCTTTTCTTCCTGATGCCTTATGTCATTTATTTGCTTGTCCCGAGTTTTGACATTGCCAAGCGCCAAGAAACCGTTATATTGGCCAGATGGCTTTTGATTTCTCCGCTTTTCTTTACGATTTCTTATTTTTTGGGCGGAGTTCTAAACTCGCACAAAAGGTTTTTGGCCTATTCTATCGCACCGCTAATCTATAATCTTTCAATTATTGTTGCGGTTTTCTTTTTTGCCGATCGCCTCGGCGTAAAAGCAGCGGTTTACGGAGTAATAATCGGCTCGGCGCTGCATATGCTAATTCAGCTTCCTTCGGCCTTTAAACTCGGATTTAGGTTCAAATTTATTTTTGATTTGGCAAACATCGGCGTTAAAAAAATTATCAAATTGATGGTTCCCCGCGCGATCGGTCTTGGCGCAAACCAGATTTTGTTGGTGGCTTACACCAGTTTTGCTTCTGCCTTTGCCGGCGGAATCGCCGTTTATAATTTTGCCGACAATATCCAAACCGTGCCTTCGGTGATTTTTGGAAACTCTTTTGCCATGGCCGTTTTTCCGACTTTGGCCGGACTTTCTTTGTCTATAACAAAAGACAGAGATGAATTTCAGAGATTTTTTACAAAAACCCTACGAGCGGTCACTTTCTTTTTGGTTCCTTCAACGGCGATGCTGATTTTGCTTCGCGCGCAAATTATCAGAATCATTTTGGGTTATGGATTTTTTGGCTGGTCCGACACCAAAACCGCGGCCGCGACCTTGGGATTTTTTGCTTTAAGCATTATTGCCCAGGGTTTGATCCCGCTTTTGGCCCGAAGTTTTTACGCCATGCACGACACCAAAACACCAATGTACTCGAGTATAATTGCAATTTTGACGAGCATAATTTTGGGATTTGTTTTTACTCGTTTGGCCACTGGCGCGGTCGGCGGCGTCTCATCTTTGGCGCTGGCGTTTACAATCGGCAGCTGGCTCAATTTCGCCCTGCTGGTTTATTTTCTTAACCGACAAGTTGATTTCGACTGGAATAACCTGATCACATTCATTTTTAAAGTTGTTCTTTTGACTGCGGTGATGGCAACTGTTATGCAGATCGCCAAAAATGTTACGGCAAATTTGGTTGATATTGACCGCGTTCGATTTTTGGCTTTGCAAATTTTGGTGGCGCTGATTGTCGGAGCGGGAACTTATCTTGGGCTTGCTTGGTGGCTTGAATTTGAGGAAGTGAAGTCATGATGACAAAAAAAGAAGAAGATAAAGAATTTTATCGCGATCTAGACAAGTCGAAAAAACCAAAAAGTTCTTGCAGTCCGTTGAGCTTCATTATTTTGATGGTATTGGTTTTGATTTTAGCCGAGGTTTTGCTTTTTGCTTTTTCTAAATCCATCAAAAATTCTGCAATTCCACAAGACGCAACCACACTTTCGCAAAGATCGGACTTGGGGTTTGTTAAAATCCCCACGGTAGAAAATTCAGATCGGGGATTTCAGGTAGTGATTTCGGAGGGGGTTTTGTGCTCCAAAATCGCATTGTCTCAAAATCATCCGGCATCAGATTATTCCTGCAAAATTTCTCAAGACGGAATCGAAATTTCTGGGAAAATCGTCTCATTTTTGCCACGCAACACGAAAGTAACGATCGTCCCAAAAGTGCAAAACGATCAGCTTAAACTCGACATCACCAAAGCGCAGATCGGTTCAATTACAATTTTAAAATTTCTGACTTCCTCTATATCGGGGGTGTTAAATGATGCCCTGCTTAAGGATGTTCCCGAACTTAAATCGGCGAAAGTGACGAGAGTTAATATGGAGGAGGGAATTATGATAGTATGGGCAGAAAAAGTAAGTTCGTAAAGTAAAAAGTTCATAAAGTTCATAAAGTAAGTGCATAGCATTTTTATCTACTTTATAAACTTTACAAACCTTATGAACTTTATAACTTAAATATATGAATATTCGCAATTTCTGTATTATCTCCCATATAGATCACCCCACACCGTTCCTTACTGTGAAACCTGCCCGCAGATGCTACGCATCAGGCGTTGCAGGCGGGCGGATTACATCCTGTTATCACAGTGCGTCAGGTTGCGGGGCGGGACTCATACAACTAATGTTTGTGGAGATCTTGTGAACATTAGAAACTTCTGTATTATCTCCCATATAGATCATGGCAAGTCGACGCTGGCCGATCGGCTTTTGGAGATCACGGAAACGGTTGAAAAGAGAAAAATGCAGGATCAGATTTTAGACAACATGGAATTAGAGCGCGAACGCGGGATCACAATTAAATTACAACCGGTGCGCATGCTGTGGAAGCCAAAACAAACGGAAATATCAAATCCCAAATCTCAAGCTCCAAATAAATCTCAAATCCCAAATTTTGAAAATTGTGACATTGAAAATTCATTGTCCCGCGAAGCGGGATCGGCTTCTGGCCGAAAAATTGAAAATTGTAAAATTGAAAATTTAGATTCAGTTCAGTACGAACTGAATCTAATAGATACTCCCGGACATGTAGATTTTACTTACGAGGTTTCAAGATCGCTGGCAGCTGTCGAGGGCGCGATTTTGCTGGTTGACGCAACCCAAGGGGTTCAGGCGCAGACGCTGGCCAATCTGGAATTAGCCAAAAAAGCCGGCCTGGTGATAATTCCGGCGATTAATAAAATTGATTTACCCGAAGCCCGCCCCGAAGAAGTTGCCTTTGAAATCGCCGATATTTTAAATTGCGATTTAGACGACATTTTATTTATTTCGGCTAAAACGGGAGAAGGTGTCGAGAAATTAATCGAAAATATTATCGAGAAAATTCCGCCGCCAAAGGTCAATTCATCCAAATTTGCCCGAGCGCTTGTGTTTGATTCTTTTTATGATGATTATCGGGGTATTGTGGTTTTCGTCAGAGTCATGGATCAAGAGTTTAAAAAAGGCGACGAAATTACTCTTGTCAGACAAAAGAAAACGACTCAAATCAGCGATTTGGGCCGAATTGAGCTCTCCTTAAAGAGCGACGAAAAACTTGAAGCGGGAGAAATCGGTTATTTTGTAACGACATTTAAAGAGGTCGCGGAGGCGAGGGTCGGCGAGACCGTGGCTTTAAAAAGCGAAGCAAGCGAAGTTGAACTTTTAGAGGGCTACAAAGAGCCGCGGCCGATGGTTTATGCCGAAATGTATACAAACTCCGGCGATGACTACGCTCGGCTGCGCGACGCGCTTTCCAAATTAAAGCTGTCCGATTCTTCGATTACTTACGAGCCGACATCATCTCAAGCGTTCGGGTTTGGTTTTCGGCTGGGATTTTTGGGGCTACTCCATTTGGAAATTGTTAAAGAACGGCTCGAACGCGAGTATGATCTGGAGTTAATTATCACCACGCCGACGGTAGATTTTCAAAAAAACGCGCAAGGGGAATTTGAGGAGCCGTGGGTTAAAATTGAAATCATCACGCCGAAGGATTATTTGGGGTCGGTGATTTCACTACTTCAGGAAAGGCGCGGTGAGCAGGTTGATATTAAACATTTGGAAGAAAAAGTGCTGATTCATTACGAAATTCCGCTGTCTGAAATTATCGTTGATTTTTACGACAAAATTAAATCGGTTACTCGCGGTTATGGCTCTCTAAATTACGAGCTGATCGGTTGGCGCAAATCGGACTTGGTCAAACTTGATATTATGATCGCCGGCGAAGCTATAGATGCATTTTCGAGGATGGTTTATCGCGGATTTGTCGAAAGAGTTGCCAGACAAGCGGTCGAAAAGTTAAAGGAATTTGTGCCCAGACAAAATTTTGAAGTTAAAATCCAGGCGGCTGTGGGAGGAAAAATTTTAGCAAGCGAGCGGATTTCGCCGTTTAGAAAAGATGTAACCGAAAAACTCTATGGCGGTGATGTCACCAGAAAAAGAAAATTGCTCGAAAAACAGAAAAAAGGCAAAAAAAAGATGGCAACCGTTGGGAGAGTAGAACTTCCAACGGATGTTTTTGTGAAATTGTTGAAATACTGAAAACAAGACCGAATTACGAATAACGAATTATGAATTATGAATTAATACTTATCCATTCATCATTCAAAATTCATAATTCAAGATTCTATCTTCAATGAGGGCTTGATGGCCCCGCTTTTTAGGGCGGGGCCATGTGTGGTTGGGGAGCGGCTAAGGCAGGTGCTGTTTGCACCAATCGTGGGCCGCTCGGATGACATCGTACCAAGGAGAGTCGTGTGGTACTTCGTAGGCGATACCACCATCGAAGTAGAAGAGGCGGCGATCGCCGTGGAGTATGAGCTCGGCGGTTTTGTTGACGATCACACTCTCGAGCAACTCGCGAATCGTGATCGTCTTCGGTTCGGCGTGAGGGAGGGTGATGCTGGGGCCTCGCTTTGCGTTTATACCCAGAAGCACGCAAAGGTCGAGCGGGAAGATCTCGCAATGCGGCGCGCGTCCCAGGGTTTTCTCGAGTCCCTTTTCCCCGCCAAACTCGCCTTTGAGCCACTCGCCAAGCTGCCTCGCCGTTGAAATTACCGGCTTCGTCTTGATCTGATCGAGGGCCATTTCGCACCCTCCTTTCTTAAGATGTCAAACAAAACTATCGTCATTGTAGGGTCTTATTTTCAGCTTGTCAAATTTTATTTTCTGGCCATCGTTTTGTTCTTATGATTCCATTTTGCTAATCTTGTGCGGGTATCGTGCTATGATTGTGAATTATGAATCTTGAATTACGAATTATGATTTATTTGATTTTATTCATAATTCATTATTCGTAATTCATAATTCGATGCTATGATTAAATCATGCTCTTTCTAATTTTTCTCGATTTTATCTGGTCTGTCTCGGCTTTTATCTACGATTGGTCGAAATTTGCCACAATTCCGTGGTTTGTTCTGCCGTTTGTTGTTATTTGCCCGATTTATCCTTTGCTTTTGGCAATCGTGTGGATTAAAATTTTCAAGAAAAAAAATCCAAATCAATATCTGTTTACCTTCGCCACAATTCCAAGCATGATTTTTGGGTTGTTGGCCCTGATTTATTATCCGGTTGCGATGTTTTATCAGGGATTTTCTTTAAATGCCTTTGGCCAGATTTTTTGGGTTTTGTTTTATTCTATCCAGGCCTGGTATCTTTTTTTCAAATATAAAACATCAACCCTGCCGATTATTTTAGTGCTTTTTTATCTTTCGATTAAATTTTTTATTGATTATAAATATCTGACCTTCGGCTATCTTGATTTTTCAAATATTCCGCGAGTTCTAATTTTATATTTTACGATTATCGCTGTATCGGTTGCTTTTTGTCTTGGTACTCTTGCAATTTTTAGGAGAAAAAGCTAGAATTCGATCAGTATTGTACATTATGTTCAGGAGATGATGCCTCGTGGCACTAAAACTGTCTTTCGAAGAACTCTGCAAGATGGGTCTTGTGGGGCGCAAAGTCGTGTGCCGGATTGGGCGACGGGAGTATCGCTTCTGGGTAGGCGATCAAAGGGTTTCGAAACGGGTAGGGCTCGTGCTAGAGTGCGACCCGAGGCGGAAAACACCCGAGGCAGACCGCCGGGTTGGCAAAAGACGGTTTCGGCTGCTAGAGCCGCACAAGCGTCACGGCGCCTTCTTTGTCCATGGCGACTTCGTGATTGAGCGTCGGGGCAATCTGATTGTCTGCGTTCCTCCTGCGAGGAAGAGGGGGAGCCGGAAGAAGGCACGCCATGTCGTCGTCATCGTCCTTCGGGATTAGTCCGGGGGACATCTCTTTCATAGGCCGCGTTTCCAAGCTCACACATTGTGAAATTGGGACGCGGCTCTTTCTTTTTAAAAATTTAGTTTTGCTCGCTAACGCGTGGTGCCAAGCGGATGATTACCTTAAACTTTCGCTGCTCGCCGTTAGCATCTTTGATTTCGTCGGTCTGATTTTTGGCATAATATTCCATCAACTCTACGGACAAAATTTCTCTTAAAGTATTTATTTCGTCTAAATTTGCTTTGATGTCCTCGACTAATTTCTGATTGCCCTCTTCGGACAAAAGTTCATCTTTGAGCCGTTTTTTTCTTTTGTTCAGCTCTTTGGATTGCTGCGCAACTTTTTGATATTCCAAATCGTTCTCCAAAACCGACTTAATCATTTCTTTTGATTTGCGGTTTTCTTCTTCTAAGTCCTCGACAATTTTAATTCTTTCTCTAACCACCGATAAATCCATAAGACCTCCGTTTAATAAATCTAAAATTATAAATTCTAAGGCAGGAAAATTATATCAATAAATTTATGCAAAAGAAAAAAAGAGATTTTTCTAATAATTGCCAAATTGTTCAATTGCCTAATTGTTTAATTAATGATATTGACTTCTTCTGTTATTCTGCTACACTCAAGGGCCAAGAATTGAAGGAAAATTCTTGAGAACATTTCTAGAAAGGGCAAAAACGATGCCCAAGGTACTGATTGTCGAGGATCATGACGAGGTTGCCAGGACGGTTGGGGTGGTTATCGAGGGATTCAACGGGTGGTCGGTCGAGCGGGAAATTGATGTCGCGAAAGCGATTGAGCGGCTCCGCTCGGGCGAGTTCGACTGCGTTCTTGCCAACATGGGGAAGAGAAACCCCATGAACGGCAACGCCGCGACCATCCTGAAGGCGCAAACCGGCGTCCCGGTGATCGTAATCACGGGCGGACTCCGGAAGAGCTTGGATGCGCTCGCCCCGCTTAAACCGGCCGTTATTTTGCAGAAGCCCTTCGACAAGAGCACGCTTTTCCTCGCTCTGGTGGCGGCCTGCCCCGCCGACAAGCTGTAGCTCGACTGCTCCCGTCCCAAATCTAAGGCACTTTGGAGACCTCAATCCAAAGTGCCTTTTGCTTTTAATTTAGCAACTTAGACCTTGTAAAAATAAACTTTTGTAATTCTTTTGCAATTTTGCAAGGGTTTTGAAAGATACGGTTTATGGTTTTTAAATTGAAACCCGAGAGAACAAATAATCGTCCCTGGCCTTGCCGCAGAAAAAACCATTGGCTCAATTTCTCTTAAAATCTTATCAAAAAGATAGAGATAGATAATATCGGCCTTTTTGATCTCATTTTTCGCTTTTCTAGCATCGCCAAAATAAATCTTTACATTTTTGGTATGGCCAGAAAATAAAACATTTAACTTGGATTTAAGATAGGCGAAAGGGGAGACCTCGAACCCAATCCCTTGTGCGCCATAATTTTTAGCGGCAATTATCAAACTTCTGGCATCCCCGCATCCTAAATCCAAAACAATTTGTTCTTTTTTAATTTTGGCCAACTTAAATATCTCGCCGATCAATCTCGAGTCAGCATAAACGGCCGGCGCGCCGCAGGCCAACGCAATTATGCCGGAAATACTCCAAACAAAAACAAAAAGAGCGAGTAACAAAAAGGAGACATCTAAATAGATCATTCTTGGGAGCGTGGACTTGAACTTGAATCGTGATCCTGATAGTCATGCGGCAAATTGAGTGCCGTTTCTTCTTTATCTTCTTTGACTAACTTAATAACTTTTTCGATCAATGTTTTAGGATCATCGTCATAAACTATTTTTGGATTTGGCCGATTGCATTCGGCGACGATTTCCTTAATTTCATCAGCGATCCCGCCTGTTCCCGTTAAAATCCCGATCGGTTTGTGATCCTCAAAAGCGATTGTAAATTCGTTGAGAGTTCCGATCCGCCCGCAGACGGTGATAATAGCATCGGAGCTTCGTGTCAAAAGAAGATTTCGGCCCGAATAGCCAAAACCGGTATAAGTAATAATGTCAAATTGGTCAATCGGCAGCTTATATTTTTTGACATGTTCTAGCTCGGTGGCGGCGGGCGATATACCGATCGAGAAGCCCTTTTCTTTCTTACACCCTACCGCTGCCCAGTAGGGTACGCCGATTGTGGCGCCCGTTACAACGACGCCGTTTTGACGCACGATTTCACGGCCTAATTCTTCGGTTTTTTCTTTGGCGTCCGGCGCGCAATCACCGGTTTCTGCTGCCCCCGAAACACAAATCTTATACTTCATGATTGCCTTTCTATAAAATTTACTTTGTATTTTAAATTTGGTAATTGTCTTTGAATCTTGTGTCAACAAACAGTGAATTACGAATTTAGAATTACGAATTATGAATGGACTTCAATATTTTAATTATCATTCTTAATTCTTAATTCATGATTCGGTTTTCAGAAACTATATCTCCACCTCTTCCCCTTCTTTCGGAATCACCGTTTCTACTCCTTGTTCATCTTTTATCATACTCGATAAAACCCGTTTTGATTTATCCTCACCGTGGACAATAAAACATTTTTTGACGCCTTGAATTTTAGAAAGCCAGTATTTTAGCTTCGGCTGATCGGCGTGAGCGGAATAAGCATCAATAATTTCGACTCTTGCCGCCACCGGCACTTGCTCGCCTTTAATTCTAACCGAGTGTGTCCCATCTTTTAGCATCCGTCCCATTGTTCCGGTAACTTGATAACCGATAATCAATAGCACCGTGCTAGAAACCGGCAAAAATCTTCTTTCGTGAAAAACGATTCGTCCGCCGTTTGACATTCCGGAGCCGGCGATGATGATTTTAGACGAAGCATCTTGATCGAGCTGACGCGATTCGTTTGCATCGGGAGTAAATTTTAATCCGGGAAAATTGAAAAGATCATCCCCGCTTTTGATCTGACTTTCCGCCTCCGTGTCAAAGTCCTCGGGAAATTTTTTATAAATCTCGGTCGCTTTTATCGCTAAAGGCGAGTCAATAAAAACCGGAATTTGCGGAATTTTTTTACTTTCAAAAAGTGAGTTGAGCTCGTACAAAATTTCCTGCGTTCTCTCGAGCGCAAAAGACGGCATCAACAAGACCCCGTTTTGTTTGACGACATCTTCGATAATTTGCGCAAGGCGGATTTTGCGCTGATCTGACGGCTCGTGGATTCGGTCGCCGTAGGTTGATTCCATCACAACGAAATCGGCTTTTTCGATAAAATCCGTGTCGCGCAAAACGGGAACCGGCGGATTGCCCAGATCGCCGGAGAAAATAATCGTTTTGCCCTCAGCTTCGATTTCGATAATTGCAGAGCCCAAAATATGCCCGGCGTCGTAAAACTTTATCTCGATGCCCTCGGCCGGCTGAAACACTTCATAATAATCGTGTGGCTCAAACAAATTGACGGCAGATAAAACATCACTTTGCTCAAACAACGGCTCTTGGCCCAAATCATCAGCCGTGTTTTTCATCAACTTGCAGGTGTCTTCTAAAAAAATCTGCGCAAAACCGGCCGTCGGCTTGGTCGAGTAGATCTTGCCGTGAAAGTCCTGTTTGCACAAAAGTGGAAAGCGGCCGATATGATCAATGTGCGAATGAGTGGCGATTGCAAAATCAATTTCTTGGGGATTATACGGCAGCTTGTTCCAGTTTTTAATTTCCGTTTCGCGAGGGCCCTGAAACAGCCCGCAATCAACCACAAATTTAACCGTTTTTCCAGCCGAGTTTACCTCGACCAAAAAATTCGATCCTGTTACTTCCTCCGTCGCGCCGCAAAAAGAAATACGCATTAAATGCTCCTTAAATACTTATCAATATTTATCAATTTTCAATATTTATCATTTAATTTTAGAATTTTCATTTAAAGAGGTTACGATTTTTTGAAAAATTAGATTTAATTCGTGCGCCTCTTGCCATAGTATATCAACTTTTTCTATGTTTACTGTTGATTTAATTACTTTCAGCCAATATTTAGTTTCCTGACTCTCTTTTTTGCAGATATAAATCTTGTTTCTAAAGTCCTTTTTGGAACAGGAATTGTTTGCTTCTACATAATTTGCACCAATACTCGAAGCAGATCGAATAAGCTGTATAAGCATTGGGTAAAGCATCCTATCTTTCTCGTATAATTTACAAAAAACTAACACATTTTTAGAAAAATTAATCGTTCTTTCTTCTAGATCGAAAGTTTTTTTCATTTTGTTTGATAATTGATTCATTGAAAATTAAATGGAAATTGAACTTTGAAAATTGATAAGTATTGCACTGTCTTATTCCTTACTTCCCGCCTTATCTTTCAGCTCTTCTTCTACTATTCCAATAATCCGAAGAGCTGAACTCGTCCCGAGCCGCGTGGCTCCTGCCTCGATCATCGCCTTGGCTTGATCGAATGTATGAATTCCGCCTGACGCTTTTACGCCGAGCTCCGAGCCAACCGCTTCGCGCATAATTTTGATGTCTTCCGGGGTTGGAACGCGTGGGCCATATCCAGTTGATGACTTCACAAACGCCGCGCCGGCCGATTTAGCCCGTTTACACGATTCGATCAATTCTTCTTTGGTTAAAAACCCGATTTCCATAATCACTTTTAGTTTAACCGGCGCGATCGCCTCGACAATTTGGTGAATCTCCTCTTGTACAAATTCAAAATTTCCTTCTTTGACGGCGCCGATATTTTGGACCATATCAATTTCGGTTGCGCCGTCTTTAATCGCGGTTTTACCTTCGTTAATTTTCTCTTGCGTCGTCGTAAACCCAAACGGAAATCCAATGACACAGATGATAGCTGGTTTTTTGTTGTCGTCCCGATCTCCGTTATTGTCATCTCGAGCTTGTCGAGAGATCTCCCCCAGTTCCTCCGCAGCAATTTTGACCCGATACGGCGTAACGCAAACGGAGTGAAACTTATATTTTATCGCCTCTTGGCAGAGTTCTTTAATATCTTCTTCGGTCGCATCCGCTTTGACATTGGTGTGATCAATATATTTACAAATACTAGTTCGCGATATCTCCATTTTTGACCTCACAAATTAAGTTTTTTACTCTTCTTAATCTTATCTCGTGTCCGGTTGTTGTCAAACATTTTTTATCAAATCAAAACGGCTCCGCCGAGGCGGAGCCGTTGAGCTGACCCAAAAAGTTGGGGAGTTCACCGGATCTCGACGCGGTAGGCATCGGACCAGGAGAGCTCGATGGTTTCGCCGTTCCAGCAGGAAACGAGCGAGACCAGAACGAAGAGCCAGGCCTTGCCCGGCTTGAGGGGGCGAACAACTGACCCATCAACCAGTAAGACGGACGGGTCGGAAGAGGCGAGAGTGATCTGGGCGGCGGCCGGAGTGGCGCGGTCTTTGAAGCAACCGCCGCGCAGTTCCTTCCACTGAATGACGGGATGAATCGCGATCGAAGTTCTTGCGAGCGCGACACCGCCCACGATTCTCGCGCCTTCGAGGCGCGAATACGGGAAGTCGGCCGAGATGCACGAGCTATTATAGCTCGTGCGCTGCATCTCGGCTGATGCGAGAGAAAGTGATACGACGATGAGTGTGATGACAACAATTACCCTAAACATGTGTGTCGCACCTCGCGTGTTTTTTTCTGTCAACGATCTAGCCCGAAATGATACTCTAAAATAGCAAAAAGTCAAGAACAATAATTGAGCAATTAGGCAATTTGTCAATTCCACAATTGTTTAATTGCTAAATTGATAAATTGTTTAATTATTTCTTCTTGAATTTAAATCAAAATCAGTTTAACCTAAAGATAGGTAGCAAATATGCTTATATTTTTTGGAATTTTGGCTTTTGTGGCGACTCTCTTGGGCGGATTATTCGCGCTTCGCTTCAAGGATAAACTCCATCTGATTTTGGGCTTCTCCGCTGGAGCGGTTTTGGGTGTGGCGTTATTTGATTTGCTGCCCGAATCAATCGAACTAGCCAAAAACAGCTACCAGACATCGTTTATTGCAACCCTAATCGGCATTGGATTTGTAATATTTTTAATTCTCGATCGTATGTTTTTAATCCACGGCCATTGCGAAGATGGAAACTGCGAAAACGAGAAACACAAGTCCGGTTTTCACGGCGCGCTGACTTTGGCGGTTCACAGTTTTTTAGACGGCTTTGGTATCGGGCTGGCGTTTAAGGTTTCGCCGGCCGTCGGAATCATTGTTGCCGTGGCGGTTTTAGCACATGATTTTTCGGACGGCATAAATACGGTCAATTATATTTTAAAAAATAAGGGTCGGTCAAAAACCGCTTTTTCATGGTTGATTATTGATGCGCTGGCTCCCGTTTTGGGAATTTTAGCGACATTTTTCTTTACTATTTCGCAAAGTACGCTCGGTCTAATTTTGGCCGTATTTTGCGGCTTCTTCCTATATATTGGCGCGAGCGATCTTTTACCCGAAAGCCACCACCGCCACCCCAGAGCCCTAACAACCGTCATGACTATTGTGGGTATGGCCGTCATCTACACCGCAATTAAATTGGCGATGTAAACTATTGTCTTCAAGAAACGGTTGATTTTGGTTCAAAATTAAGCTATAATTTTTCTTGGTTTCAAGCCAGTTGTTTTTGTTTTAATAATAATTGTGAATCAATGGGCCGTTAGCTCAGTGGTAGAGCGTCACCCTTTTAAGGTGAGCGTCGTGGGTCCGAATCCCACACGGCCCTCCAGCTTCCAGTTGTTATAATTATATGGTTTGAAGTTAGTTTATTGGTTTGAGCAAAATTATAATCAGGAAACAGTTCCGTATAAAGTTTGGTCGGAACTGCTTTTTTGATTTTGCGGTCTTTTACTTCAATTTCCTCCCAGAATAGATTTAGATATGAACGCTTGAGTTCTTCAGGGGCCTCTCTATAAGCATTGCCAATGTTATTTCCCATTTGAACTAATCTCTCAAAAAGAAGAACATTCTCTTTTCTTCCGACTTCCAGCTTCGCGAGCTCATCATTAACATCCTTTATCTCCTTCTCAGCGTCGCGAGAAAGCCTTTGATATACCTCAAGGGGTATTTCTCTGTCTGCAAATTGAATTTCCGCGTTATGAAGCCTTTGCTCAAGTTTTTCTTTTCTAATATTGAGAATACGCCTCTCCTCACTAACTTTTTTGTGCGATCGCCCTATAATCTCTTTGGCCTTCTCAATAATCTCAAGAATAAATTTGTCTGGTAATTTGAGGTTATCAAATAAATTTTCAACCTGCTTCTCTAAAGCTGACACCTCAATATTTTGCTTTTTGTTGCTATGTTTTGCGGATGGACAATGATAATAGGACTTCTTGTTGGTATGATGCTCTGCCGTGTACTTATGTCCACAAATTGCGCAGCGAACAAATCCTCTTACTATAAAAGAAAACTTTCTAGATCTATCTGCTCCGCGATTATGCTCCAAGAATACTTTCTGGCACTGATCAAAGAGATCTTTAGTGATGAGGGGCTTGTGATTGCCCATCTTCTCTTCTCCTGCGAATCTCATAAATCCATAATAAAATGGATTTTTTAAAATTCTCGCAAATTCTGCACGCGAAACCCTTTTCCCCTTTTTTGTGACTAATCCCATCTTAAAAAGTTTGTCATTAATCTTCTCTGCTCCATATAAACCTGTCGCAAACATTTCAAATGCTTTTTTAATTAAAGGTCCCTTTTCTGGATGAATTTCAATAATTCTCTCGGGTTTTTTATCGGTTCCGATATTGTTGTTTAAGAAACCTAGCGGTGCTTCCCTAGGGTACCAGCCATCCCGAAACTTTTCTTGCATAGACTTCAAAACCTTTCTTCCCGTAATTTCCGATTGAAATCCATTAATACCAGCTACAATTAGATCAACCAGATTGCCCTCTGGAGTGTCCTCGCTTAATGATGGCTGATTAACTGCAATTATCTTAGTTCCTGCCTGCTTAAGTATCGCTTTGATCTGAAGGTGGTCTGTAGGGTTTCGCGCTAGCCGATCTGTGTCAAAAACAAGGAGGGAGTCAATATCCTTCTTTTGACATCTTGCGATTGTGTCTGTTAAGGCCACTCTTCTCATATTTGTTGCACTTCGGCCACCATCTTCAAAAACTCCTTCTACATCATAGCCATTATCTTTCGCATACCTTCTGCAAATTTTTATTTGGTCTCCAATTGAGCGACCCTCATCAACCTGTCGCTTTGTGCTGACACGCGCGTAAATTAAGCACTTCACTTGGCCCCTTCTCTTGCGATTTTAGCAGCTCGGATGCCTGCTGATATTTTTTGGCCATGCACTTTTGATTGATAATGGCCTACCGATGCGATGATCAGGTCAATCATTTTGCTTTCAGGCGTTTCATCATCACCCATTAATTGCCCAATAGAAATTATCTTTGTCCCAACTTTTGCAAGTGATATTCTGAGATTGATATAATCCTCAAAATTTCTTACTAATCTATCCATACCTTGAACAATAATGGCAGAGATATCCTTCTCTTCTTGGCATTTTGCAATCAGATTGCTAAGGCCTGGCCTCTTAATGTTGTTTGCATCTTGTCTTACATCCTGGAAAACTCCTGCGACTGAATATCCGCAACTTTCAGAGAACTTCTTACACTCTTTAACTTGATTAATAAGGGATTTGTTCGGCCCATTATAACTTTGCATATCACCTTTTACTCTTGTGTAGATTAAGCACTTCATTTTATATCTCCAATTAATTTAATTATATGTTGTCTTCCTCCAAGAATAAACCCGTAATTTGACTATGGACCTCTTCTCTTAATAACATCACCGATTGACTCAATCCCTCTGTGAATTCTAGTGTTTTTATTGTCTTTAATACTGTATTTACTCTCGGTTGGGCTCTTCTGTTGGTTGGTTACTTTTTTGGGAACACCGAAGTTGCCTAATTGGCCACTAATTACTTCCTTTTTAGGACTTTGGAGGTTTCTACTCAATACTCTTAATAATGTTTCTCGCGCGACAGACTTGTCAGGCATTGCCCACTCAAATGAATTGATATTGAGTTTGACCATTTTAATTTCTTGTATCCAAACAACCACCCCCTTGCCTGCAAGTGATTGAATAGTTTCTTTTATGTGTGGCAAACCGATACCCGATATTTTGGAAATCTCTGACTGGCTAATCTTACAATTGTGCGATGATCTATTGCGGTTAACCCCAATGGTGAGCCTAACAATGATGTTAAGCACTTTATGCTCTCTAAGCGTAAAATTTGAAAATAAAATATCTTCAAATATCTTATTCTGGATTTGTAGAAATCCGCCTCTGATGTTCATCTTCATTTGCTTTCTGTTCAATTTTAATTTGTTCTAAAAATAGCTCCGCCAGGCGATAGGCAAGATTATCCGAACCTTCGGCGTATTGAGTATCTCCTGTTAATTTTTGTGACTCTTCAGAATTCATTTTTTATCTTGTAGTTATCTTGTTCCCAAGTTAACTGACTTTACTTTTTCACTTATCCTGTAGTTATCCTGTTTTCAGGATAATTTTTAATGACTTGTTATTGACTTGTTTTAAGTCAATCTTGCGATAAATGGATTGGCTTGTTTTTGAAATGTTTGTAGGCCAAATTTCATTACTTGTTTATTACTTGTTATCAAGAAGTGTCTTACTCATTTGCGATATGTTTTCGGTGCTCAACTGGCCCACTATTTTTCATCCTGTTTTCAACCTGTTTTAGGTTGAACTTATCTGAAATATTATTTTTTCATATCCTGTTTATATCCTGTTATCAGGATATAGATTTTGATGATCAATCCCCGTAAATCCTACTTTTAAGGACTCGGAGATTTTCAAAATATCTTCTTGCACTAACTTCCAACCTGTCGGAAAGGTAATCTTCTGTAGAAAGTTGTATTCCTTCCGACATATCAAAAATAAAAACAACCCTCTTGGGGTTTGCCTTATCTATCATCTTTAATTCAAAACCAGCGGTAACTAATGCTGCACAGCAACCTAGGTCAGAAGATTTATAGTAATTTTGTTTATTTGTGATTTTCATTTTGGTCTCTACTATATATGGTGAATTTTCGCCAAAAATAAAAAATCCCAAACATTAACAGGTTGGAATAATCAAAAATAATTAACTATTCTGCATAGACAATTCAGCGGTTGGGGAAATCATCAGCAGTGTACACCTCGGGCGTTTGTTCTTTCCAACTCTCTTGAATGCCCATGGGATCATCAATGTCCTCCTCATCTACTAATTGTTCAAGGCGAGTGATAATCACAAAGCGTGTCTTATAAAGTCTTTCTCTTTTGTAATCATAAAAGGGATCTGAATCTATACCAAAAAAGAATTGTAATTTATCAGTTAGGAGCTGCTTTTGCTTCATAATTTGGTCTTTCACCTTGGTTGGAATCTTGGGGTTGTCCCAAGCTATTTCTCCACCGTGTTCAGACAGAATCTTTAATATTGTCCATTGAAAAACAGGCTTACAATTTCTCTTGTCTTGAAAACCCATTACAGCGAAATTACACAAAAATGCTTTTTGCTTACCAATTTTTATTAGTACATCTTCTCCCGTCTTGAATTTTATTGTTATTGCTTCCCATCTAGTCCCTGGCGGTAAGCTGATTGAGTGATTATCCTTGTATGTGTTTTTCTGGTTGGATAAGTATTCTAGGTATTTTATCCTGGCTGCTTCAATTTTCAGATCTAGCGCTTCTGATCTTTTTTTCACTAATCCTTTATAGTTATCAATTGATTTATCTATCAATTTCAACACTCTCGCAGTATTGTTGTCTACCTTGCTAGTCTCTTTCCTCGCACCGCTTGATCTTTGGTCTAGCTTACTTAAAAAATTTAGAAATTCATTTTTGAAGCTATCTAACTGAAATTCAATAATCTGGAAATTGCCGATTATATTTTCTGGAAAATTAGGGAAGCTGGTTCGCAGACCTTCAAATCCTTCTTCTTGTAGCACCTCCTCGGCTCTATCTAGGAGGGTCATATAGCAAAGGTTAATTCCCCTATCTGGGATCATTACACCTCCTGCATAAACTACCTCAAGCATTTCAAGCAGTTTGCGAGTAACTATTTCAAGCCAGAATTTTTTATAAGAAAAGGAATATTTATTATTCATTGTAATTTTAATCTTCAACTATTTTATACACTACCAGTTGAATTTACACCAGTAAGGATATAATATTAAAGCTGTCTGGACCGCTATAAAGTTTTTCTTAATGAAAGACCTAAGATGGTTGCGCCAATAGAAGGGCAACCATCCGAAATCAGTAGGCACAACCTATTGCGGTCCAGACAACCTAGGGTGGTTGTCCTTTTTTGTATAAATAAAAGGGAGTTAATATGGAAGATGAAATAATCAAAGAAGCAAAAGGAGTAACAGGCCAACTGTTACTTTATAAAACAAAGGTTGTGATAAAGAGGAGGGGTGTAATTTCTTTTATGAATCATGGGATCAAGGGAGACAAGGAGATACCGATAAGGAATATTACATCAATCCAATTTAAGAGAGCAGGGATGATCAATGGGTATATTCAATTTGGCATCACTGGCTCAATAGAGAGCAAGAAGGGAATATTAGCTGCCCAGAGTGATGAGAACACAGTTGCTTTTAACACATGGCAACAGGGGCCATTCAATGAAATAAAGCAGATTTTAGATGAGAGGGTGAATAGAGAAGAGGCTCAAGGCTCATTTTCTGAAGCTGAAGAAATAGAAAAATTTCACAAATTACACAAACAAGGAATTATTACAAAGGAAGAATTTGAAACCCAAAAGAAAAAGATTTTAGGGCTATAGAGTAGTATTGTATTTAAAATTGTTAAAAAAGGTATACAATTCACTCCCAAAGGTATAAATAACAATAAATGCTGATGAAAATGAAAAAAGAAGAAAAACCATTGCTCAAAAGAATTAAGAAATACTTATTTATTGGTTGTGGCATAGTAGCAGGTTTATTTCTGACTATTATAATCATTGCCATGATAATTCCCGAAAAACCTTCTGTTCAAATTAAAAGTATAAAAAATGACGCTGTAATAACAGATGAAAGCCTAGAGATTAAAGGGAAGTATGCAGTAGTTGATTCGGTAAAAGTTAACAGTGAAGATGCTGGTCTTAATAAAAGCAAAAGAGAATTCTCAAAGTTCATTAAATTGACTCCTGGGGATAACATAATTAAGGTTGAAGGAATTAAAGAGGGAAAATCAGAAGCATCTCAAGAAATAAAAGTATATTTTGATTTAGAGGGTAAGCTTTATCAGGAGAAATTAGAGGCAGAAAAGAAGGCCGATGAGGATGAGCTTAAAGAGCGAGGCAGAATGCCCAACTATGAGGTTGTAAGGAAAGAAAATATAGATAATGGGTTTTCGGCAATAATTTATATTGATGAGAATGAGGTCAGAGACTATTCGGTTAGCAATGCAATCAAAGATTTTCGCAGTAAAGATGAGAATAAAAAAACTAAAGTGATTTCGCTACTTATCTTCTCCAAGAATGACAAAAGTGAGATTGAAGCTACACTAGAAAAGGATTCCGATAAAAGCACTCTTCAAAAGGTTAGCGATAAGGGTAGAGGTGATTATGAGAAGAATGATAAAGATGAGAGTTTATTCTATTTTCCAGCTGGATTTCAAGGTGAAAAATTAGCTTTGGAGGTTAAATAATGAAATCAAAATATTCATTGTTGTTTGTTGTCTTGTTTGCCTGTGTCTTGTTCTTCTCAACAACAGTTTATGCCCATCCTGGAAGGACTGACGCTAATGGATGCCACACCTGTAAGACAAACTGTACCGAGAAGTATGGTTTGCAGTATGGCGAATACCATTGCCATAACAGTGGCTCAACCAGTTCTGACTCTTCGGGTTCTGGTAGTTCTGAAACAAAAAGCACGCCTAAGACAACCCCTAAGCCCTCTACTCCTACACCCGCTTCTACGCCAACGCCAGAAAAGGTAAAGACCTCAAAACTTATAAATAAGCTTGCAAAAGATAAAGGTGCGAATAAAGATGTAATTCTTGCTGACCTTGTTCTCAAAGAGATTAATAATAGCAAGACATCTCAAACAACAAAGACTCTAGATACTTCAAAGCCAAGTTATTCCGAACCAAAATCAGAGAAGCAAAATGGTTCAGATGTGAAGTTCTATAGTGTTATTTCTGTTACTGATGGTGACACAATCAATGTTAATATTGATGGCAAAAAAGAGAAGGTAAGGTTATTGGCAATTGATACTCCAGAGACTAAAGATCCAAGAAAAGCGGTTCAATGTTTTGGAGATAAAGCATCCCAGAAAATGCAGGAACTGGTCAGTGGTAAATACATTAAACTTGAGAAGGATACAACACAACCAGACAGAGATAAATATGGTAGGTTGCTTCGCTATATCTACTTAGAAGATGGAACTAATGTAAACGCTGAAATGGTAAAGCAGGGTTTTGCTTTCGCTTATACAAATTATCCAACTGCTCAATTAGATGCTATGAGAAATTTTGAGAAAAGTGCCAGGGAAAGTAATCAGGGTTTGTGGGGCTCTTGTACAATAGGTCAGAATGGTTCCTACAGAAGCACAAATCCAGTTAATTAGGTATAATTAATGCAATATGAAACAAAAAGGGACTAATATGAAAAATAAAAAGAGCAAAGTTCTCTTGGTAGTGGTTTCTGCGGTTGCGGTTCTTATTTTAATGGGAGCAATAGTGCTATTCTTTTTCCCTATTTATTCAATTTCGGGAAAGCTTATTGATTCAGATACAAACAAATCAATGGAGGGAATTGAGATGTCGCTAGGTATGAGAAAAGTTAAGACATCAAACCAAGGAGATTTTACAGTTAAGAATATTGGCAAAAATAATCCTTTAATAGCTAATCTTCCTAAAGAATATGAAAAATCTGAGACTAAAATTGATTACAATTTGTCTAAAAAATCAGGGCTATTTGTTAAAAAAGTATCCATTGATGCAAAAGCAAACCCAAATCAAGAAGAGAGAATAAAGAGAGTAAGGACAGCAGTTGAGGAGCTAATGAATGATACTAAATTTGGCAAATCTGATGCTGAATATGACGCTCTACACCCAGATTGCCAAAAAACAATCTCCAAGGAAGATTTTATAAAGCAAAGAAAGGATGATACCTCTGGACTATCAATGACTGATTTTAAAATAGGAAATATTAAATTTCTTGATTCTTGGAAATTTGATAAGACAGGCGTTGAGTATAAAAATGTGGCGGAAGCAGAAACAACATACACTTTACAGCTATTGGGTATGACGCAACCATTAAACAAGTTAACCCACTATGTGAATGTAGATGGAAAGTGGAGATGTTTCTGGTCTAAGGACTAATTATTGTCAGTGATAGAATATCTTGGTAACTCTTTACTGTAAAATGAGATTATTATGGCGAATAAAGTTGGTAGAAATGACCCATGTTCTTGCGGAAGCGGCAAAAAATATAAAAAGTGTTGCATGAATATTGTGAAGCATGAAATATTACATACTTTAGTAAAAACCTCCGATTTGGGGTCTGCCGATCCCTTTATAGCGAGGATGTATATGCAGATTTTTGAAATCAGAGATTTAATATTTCCGACAGATAAAGACCGAAGAGAATTTGATGAATATTACACTCCCGTCCTTCAAAATTTAATGGAGGCAAGATTAGTAAAAGATAGGTGTGTTGAGCTAGTTAATAAACATAGGCAAGATCTCAAAAGCGGAAAGGTTACAAGGGTTGAAAACAAAACCTTGACTGTTATGGAATCTATAGATGACAATTTGAACATCTGGTTTAAAGATTTTTTTATTAGGGGATATATTGCCAATCAGAATATCATCAGGCTAGCAAAATTTATTGGCTTCAAGATCTCTTTTATTTTCAAAAATGATCAAGATTTTGATGAAGAAAGTAAAAAGTTTCTCAAGAACAATCCTAATGGTGGAATGAAATTTTTAGTAGATATGGTGAGTAAAGATAGAAAAGAATGGTTCTCTCAGTTTGTTGAAATTCGGACTAAGATTGAGCATTCTGGTTTTCAAGTGCCATGTTTACAATATCGCATCAATGAGAAAAGTGAACCAATAGCGCTGGAACCGACTTTCGGCGAAATGGATATTGAATCTTATATTGATTTAATGTGGAATAATCTTTTTCCATTCTGCGAAGATGTAATAGTCTTTCTATTGTCCTCAAAGCTACCTGAAGAATTTGCAGTTAAACATATACCTGTATCAGCTAGGGAAAAAAGTAAACCGATCAGGTATGTTGTAGTCCCAAAATCAGACATACCACCAGAAG
>JAPLVK010000010.1 GCA_026397175.1 Candidatus Berkelbacteria bacterium
CATTTTTATGTAGAGATCTTGCATGACACTTTGGACAATTTTTGGGGCGTTTTGTTTTACATTAATAAACCATGTCATTAATTATTGTCGATTAATAGATCCGGCAAGGCCCAAAATCACACACTTTTTGAGTATTACGCCCATTTCGAGCTTGCCGAGAGATCTCTTTGTGACCCTTCGGGTCACGGTACTTGTATTAAAACCAAAGGGGCTTCTTGCGAGGCAGCCCCTATGGTTTTAATAATTCCTTACCCTGCACGCTTGTTTCAGGAACAAAAAATATAATTCTTCTTTCTGGCAAACCCTCTCGACAAGTTTGCGAGCTTCCGCTAGAAGCGAAGAATTATATTTTTCTTCCTGAAACGGGAAAATATTGGGAATTAAAACGAAGGTCCTTTTTTTGTTTGTCAACATATTTCTTAAATGAAAACGGCCCCGAGCTAGAAGCTCGGGGCCGTTGTTGTAGATAGGCGAGTGAGACATCACTCGGCCTTGGGTTCCTCCTTCTTGGGGTGGTTCGTCTTCCACGCGATGAGCGCCTGGAAGGTGCTGGCGAGCAGGTCGCTCGTGAAAAACATGCGTGTAAACTCCCCGTCATGAAAATCCAAGGTCCAGCCGGTGCTGGACCACATGGTGAGCTCAGGGATGTTTTCGTGCGCAAGGACCTGTGCGATGGCTCGGTCAATCGTCGGCCAGAGCTCCTCCTCGCGGACCATCATCATTACATCTTCGACCCCAAGCATGATGAGCTTGTGCGCGACATCCCAGTCGGGGAAAGCCGCCATCGTAGGCGCCTTCTGGATCAGCTTCTCGAAGGAAGCGCGGATCTTCTTGCGCCCCCGATCCTTGCTCTTGGCCGCTCTCTCCTGCTTGGCCGCCTCCTTGAAGGGCGCGCTGAACCAGATCCAGGCGCGCTGCGGCCAGCTCACGAGATAGCGCCTAATCGCGCAAAGCCAGATGTAGGTCGGGCGGCTGTCCCGCCAGTTGCGGAAGACCAATCCCAGGTCGCCGAGCATCTCCCGAAATTCCTTGGCTGGCGACTCGATCTGCGGCCGCTCATAGGAGACGGCGGGGCGAATGCGCCCGGCCTTGATCTCGGCCATCAGATGCAGCCCCTCCCGAAGGTTGGGAGTGTTGATATTCAGCCATTGCCCCTGCACCTTCTCGGTCACTTCGCCGGTTGCGGATTGATGCTTGTAGACGCCGTGCTCGCGCCGAGTGCGTTCCGTGATATAGCCAGCGAAGCTAAAGAACCCGAAATCGGCCAAATCAACCTGCAGGCCAATGAGTTGCTCATTGTTGACCGATGTGTCAACATACGCCCCCCTTTCGTCTCCTTCTTCATGCACGAACATCCTTGTCCCTCCTCCAGCATACCAACTGCCGGGAGAACCCGGCCCGATGTTCTTGGCGTCTGGCTTGAGAAACAACCTCCAATAACTCATTTTCAACATCTGCCTTTCTTCTTTCCGCCCCGGGTGGTCCCGGTGGTCGGTAGTGGCATCGTCTGCTTTTGGATTACACCTAGAGCAGATCCGAGAATCATACCATACTCTTGACAAATAGTCAATAACCCGCTATACTTTATTCAGAGTTTTAGTTCTCTAAGGTTTCAAATTGGAAAAACAAGACAGCATTTTTCAGCTTTATGCAGATGTTAAAGGATGTCAAAAATGTCCTTTATATAAATTGGCCAAAAATCCTGTTCCGGGCGACGGCAGTGTAAATTCGCAAATTATGTTTATCGGCGAGGGGCCCGGAGAAAAAGAGGACGAACTGGGACTCCCGTTTGTCGGCGCTGCCGGCAAATTGCTTGACGCGATGCTGGAGTCCATTGATTTAAAAAGAGAAGATGTTTATATCGCAAATGTGGTAAAACACCGCCCACCGGGCAATCGCGATCCGAAGCCCGAAGAAGTTGAGGCGTGCTGGCCATATTTGTTAGAGCAAATTAAAATTATCAAACCAAAACTAATCGTCTGTTTAGGCCGCCACTCGCTTGGTAGGTTTTTGCCGCAAGTCGGACCGATTTCGCAAGTCCACGGTCGTGCATTTACTTACCGCAATCAGGCCTACATGGCGCTGTATCATCCGGCCGTCGGCCTTTATAACGGAGGCATGCGCGAGACACTGTTTAAGGACTTTAAGAAAATTCAAGTTGCGCTTAAGAAAATACCGAATTAAGAATTAAGAATTATGAATTATAGGTGAAATTTTTTAAAAATTTTGACATTAAAAATTGATTTTAAATTGCAAAATTTTAAATTAAAAATTAATTACTAATCGTTCTCTTTTAAAAAAGAAAGGAAAAACTAAAATATGACAGAAGCCAACAAAAACAACTCGAATCAGTCCCCACAAAGAATGACGACCTATCATGCGTCTCTTGATGATTTTCGCCCCAGTCCAAGACCTCAATCAAATCATCCGTCGCGGATGCCACAATCACCGCAATCCCCGCAAAATCCGCTGCAACAAAACCGCCGTGGTTCGTTTTTTGCTAAAAAGCAAGAAGGCCGCGACAATAGGCCAAAACCAAGATCGGATACTCACCCTCGTCGCAACCCGAATAGCGCTCCGGTACAACACTTTAATTGCAAGGCCTCAAAAACCCTGAAGCTTTGTCATTTAGGCGGACTCGAAGAAGTTGGCTGCAACATGGCATTTTTAGAGTATGGCAACGATATTATGATCATTGACGCCGGATTTTCTTTCCCGTCAGACGATATGCCGGGCGTTGATTTTGTAATTCCGGATGTTACATACTTGCAGGAAAACAGATCGCGAATAAAAGGCATTGTTTTGACCCACGGGCATATGGACCATATCGGCGCACTTCCTTATATTATCGAACGCCTCGGCAATCCGACCATTTATGCCACAAATTTGACGATCGGGCTTTTAAAGGAAAAGTTAGAGGAATTTGGGCTTAACAATCGCGTTAAGACCGTTGTTGTTAATCCGGAAAAAGATAAACTGCTACTCGGTGTTTTTAAAGTCAGCTTTTTCAGGGTAAATCACAACATTCCGGACACGGTTGGTATTGTCGTTGATTCGCCTGCGGGCAAAGTTGTGCACACAGCGGACTTTAAATTTGACTTGACGCCAATCAATGAACCGGTTATTGATTTGGGCAAAATTGCAGAAATCGGCAACAGCGGCGTTGCGGCGCTTTTGATGGATTCAACCGGTTCCAGAAACCCGGGCTATGCTATCTCCGAGAGCGAAATCAAAGAAAATCTGCTCGAGCTTTTTCAAAAAAGCAAAGGCAGAATTTTTGTCGCATCTTTTTCGACTCTAATTTCCAGAATTCAGCAAGTTATTGATGTAACTATTGCGGTTAATCGAAACTTAACTGTAACGGGGCGATCAATGGTCGCGGCCATCGAGGTAGCGGGTAAGCTCGGCTACTTAAAAGTGCCGGAAAATCTAATTTTATCACCGCAAAAAGCGGCCAAATATCCGGACGAAAAAATCGTCGTTTTATCTACCGGAACGCAAGGGGAGGACGCCTCGGCGCTAACCAGAATGAGCCGCGGCGAACATAAGTTTTTTAAGATAAAACGCGGGGACACGGTTGTGCTATCGAGCTCAATTATCCCGGGCAACGAAACCAAGGTTGTCGAGGTTTACGACAATTTACTGCGCGCTGGCGCCAAAGTTGTGGATTATAAGCAAATGGACATTCACACTTCGGGGCACGCTCATCAGGAAGAACTCAAAACCATGATTCGGCTTTTAAAGCCAAAATATTTTGTGCCGGTTCACGGGCATAGATATTTGCGCGAAGCAAACGCGGAATTGGCTCGATCGCTTGGCATGGCAGAAGATGAAATTAAAGTTGTTGATAACGGCGAGGTTTTGGAATTTTCTGACCAGAAATGCGAAACCCTCAAGGCCAAAATCTTGACCTCGTTTGTGATGGTTGACGGACTTGGAGTTGGCGATGTCGGAAATATCGTGCTTCGCGACCGCCAAGCCATGGCCGAGGGCGGAATTTTTGTGGTCATTTTAACCGTTGATCACAGAAACGGCGAAATTATCACCAGTCCCGATATTATCTCGCGCGGATTTGTTTATATGCGCGCCGCCGAGGATTTGATACGGCGCGCGCGCCACGAAGTCAGGTCAATTTTTAAGCGCCACATTTCGCGCCAGCCGGCCGATGTGCAATTCATCAAAACGATGATTCGAGAAGAAATCGGCGAGTTTCTCTATGAGGAGACGAAGAGACGGCCAATGGTGATTCCTGTTATCATCGAAGTCTAGCCGAACTAAGATGGCCTGCCCCGCACAAAGCGCACGGCGTGACAGAATGTAATTATGTAAGCCAGTAAGCTTTTGTGCTGGGGTTATACCGGTTATAATCGAAGTTTAATCGAAGCCAGTTGTTCTATCGGGCGGACTTTATATCTGTTAAATTTGGGACTCGATAACTTAATTTCTTGTCAAATCCTCGTTGAAGATTCTCCCGATTTTAATAATTTAACCTTCAAACTCTAGATCCAGTTGATTTGAACTTAGTTTTTTAAGCCCTAATTTGTGATATAACTTTTTATCTTTTTTCCGATTTATGGAAATCCATTGATTTTTGTTCTCTTCAAAATGTTTCTTTACTGCATCAGCAAGTGATATAGATAAAAGAGGTGGTACTGCCTCGCCAATTTGAAGATTTTTCGATGATTTGGAACCATAAAATTGATAACTATCTGGAAAAGATTGAATTCTTGCACCCTCTCTTGTTGTTAATGGTCTGGGAGCCACCGGGTGTATACAGCGGGACGAAGAAGGTGTTCCGAGATTTCTTGTGATTGTGGTGCATGGTCTTTGCCACCATAATCTGCAATAAGTGTTCTTAAACCCTGATGTCGGTCTATACTGTTCGGGAATATCGCTAGGCGTTCCCCCATCGGGTAACAATTCCATTATTTTAACTAATTTTTTATTATTCTTTGGCGAACTATGTTCTGTAAGTAACTCGTCGCGCTCTTCTCTCATCATTTTTTGATATTCATTTTGTGGGGACTTCGCATATCGATTAGAAGATTCATTTGATTTAATAAATGCCAAATCGCTTAAAGCATTTTCTACAGTCAGATATTTTGTACTGTTGTCACTAGAATGTGTAGGTTTTGGATATTGAAATCTTTTATTGAATTTGCTTCCTGTAATAATGACCCTTTCGCGGATTTGAGGAACTCCATAATCGGCAACATTTAACACTTTAAAGTCAACTCTATAATTTAACGATTTAAACAAATCAATTATTGTGTTAATCAATTTTCCATTTTGCATCGAGAGAAGTCCTTTGACATTTTCAAATATGAAAAACTTCGGCTCTAGATTTTTTATAATTCTAAAGTATTCATGGAAGAGCGTCGCCCGCGGATCGTCCATTAATCTTTTTCCTACAGTTGAATAAGCTTGGCAAGGTGGTCCTCCAATTACAATGTCAATATTCTTTTTATCTGTTTGCAAATCTTTTAGCATGAACGGAATTTCCAGATCTTTAATATCACCTACATAAACTCTTGCTGTTGGGTGATTAAGAAAATATGCATTAGCAGCATCGGATAATATTTCGTTAGCTGCCAAAATATTAAAAAAATTATTTTTACCAAAGCCATAACTAAGCCCGCCAGCGCCACAAAAAAGATCTATAATATTTAACGGTTGCATGATTGATTAGAATGATAATAATTTCTTTATTTCCTCAATTTGAGGAGGTAATTCAGTCAATTTCCAAATAAAATAATTCTGGTCAATATTAAAAACTGTCTGTCCTTCCATTTGTTGTCTTGTTATCCAGTTCATATCGGTTTCTTTAATTAAGTCGAGAACGATAAAAGCAACTTGCCCATTATAAAGATCAAAATGTATAGCGATAGTATGATCTCCGGTTTCTTGTTTGAGTCGTTTGGCTTCGATTACTTTATGTTGTTTAATATCGTTTATACCCTGAAAACCCGATTGAATTTCTAGTATTACTTTTTTAGAGGCCCCCAAATTAATTTCAATATCTGCTTTAGGAGTTCTCTTGAAGGTTTCTAAATTCGTCAAATCATCATCGCCTATTTGGAGAATGTTTTTTATATTTACTCCAAAAATAATTGAAATGGCCTTTGTGAAATATTGAGTTATTACAAAACCTCGCATCCATGAAAAATAAACTTGCTCGGGTCTCCTGCCTTGATTGTTTAATCTAGGAATAATACTGCCATTTTTCATAATTTTATAAATTTCGAAAACGAATTGAGATGAAAAATCACCTAAATCTTTCTGCTTTATTTCGTCTCTAACCACACTATTTATCTTCTCAATAATAACGACTAACCTTTGATTTAATAATTCGATATATTCATAATTCACAGTCGGAGTTATGTCTTTGGCACTAAGAAAACTTTTGAATTCACCTTGACTTTTAAATCCTAACTTGATTCGATATTCTCTAAAATATCTTGAATCAATGGACATATCCTTCATAATTCACCCTCTTATTATTCGTTTTTTTTACACAAAATAGCTCGCTATTACCTTGTAAATCTCTATCATCTATTTAAAATCCTACACTATTACTCTGTCATTTCAAGCGATCTTCCTTTTCCATATGTCATCCCGACCGTAGCGGAGGGATCTATAATTTAGATCTCTCGACAGTTCGATAAACTCACTGCAGGCAAGCTCGAGATGACACAGATGGATTCCCGCTTTCGCGGGAATGACAGAAAACTTTCTAAACTCTCATTTCTTTGCTAAACTTAAGTTAATGAAAAGAGGGAGAAAACCTAAAAATCCCGGTGTTTTGGAGTCGGTGAACCCAAAAGTTATCCGAGAAATAACCGGTCTTTTGGTTGGAATTTTGGCGGTTATTTTGATTTTGGCCGAATTTTCTGCGGCCGGAAAATTCGGCGCGACCGTGTTTAACACCTTTAAATCGCTTTTTGGCGTGGTCGCTTATTTATTTTCGTTTTGGGTCGCTTTTGCCGCAGTTATGTTGGTTGACTCGACTTTGGTTAAAAGAGGAAAAGTTGTTTTTTGGGGTCTTTTCGCTTTCCTGATTTTATTCGCAGCGCTAATCGCGCCTTTTGGTGCAAGCGGAGGAGCCATCGGTACATCAATTTTCTCGGCTTTTCAATCGGCTGTCGGCCAGGTCGTTACCTTTATATTACTGCTGATCGGCTCGATCGTTTCGCTTTTGATCGTCTTTAATTTATCGCTAATGGACACTATAAGGAAAATCACGGCGCAAACCAATCAGGGAAATTATGATGATCCAAAACATGCTCGCGTCAATGTTTTTAAGGCCGTCCGTCGTAGAATTGGCATGAAAGACAAATCGGAAACGCCGGCTCCACCGCAACAACCACAAGATGGCACTTGGGTTTTTCCGTCCGTTGAACTTTTGCAGGAAATCGTGGGCAAGGCGCAGCCCGGAAATGTCGCTAAAAATGTTGAAATTTTGACCAAGACCTTGGGTGATTTTGGAGTCGAGGTGACGGCGGGCAGAATCAATGTCGGTCCGACCGTTACTCAATATGAACTCAAACCATCAGAAGGTGTTAAGTTAAATACGATTAAAGCCAGATCAGACGACCTGGCTTTGGCTTTGGCGGTTCACCCGGTCCGTGTCGAAGCGCCGATTCCCGGCAAATCGGCCGTCGGCGTTGAAGTGCCGAACAAAGAAGTGGCACGGGTTTCGCTTCGCGCACTTATTGATTCTGAAACATTTAAAAAAAGAAAATCAAATCTTTCGATTCCCCTTGGTATGGATGTGGCGGGCGATATTATCATGGCTGATTTAAAAACCATGCCGCATCTTTTGGTGGCGGGCGCAACCGGCTCCGGAAAATCAGTCGGACTAAATTCGATGTTACTTTCGCTTTTATATCAAAATTCTCCGCGCGATTTGCGAGTCCTTTTGGTTGACCCGAAGCGGGTCGAATTTACGGCCTATAACGGTATTCCTCATCTTTTGACTCCAGTGGTGGTGGATGTAGATAAAACCGTAAATTTATTGCGCTGGGCGATTGCGGAAATGGAGCGCAGATTCCGGCTTTTCGAAGAAGTCGGTTCGCGCGACATCGAATCATACAACGAAAAAACATCAAAAGGTATCACTTCGCAAAAAGGAAATTTTCACGACAAAATTCCATACATTGCTTTGGTTATTGACGAGTTGGCGGACTTGATGGCGCAGGCCTCAAACGAAGTTGAAGCGGCGGTTGTGCGCTTGGCACAGCTCGCGAGAGCGACCGGAATTCATTTAATTGTGGCGACTCAAAGACCGAGCGTTGATGTCATCACCGGAATTATCAAAGCCAACATCACATCGCGGGTTGCTTTTGCTGTCGCCAGTCAGGTGGATTCAAGAACGATTATTGACCAATCCGGCGCGGATAAACTGCTGGGCAACGGCGATATGCTGTTTTTGGGTGGCGAATATACCAAGCCCAAAAGAATTCAGGGCGCGTTTGTTACGGAAAAGGATGTTAAAAATGTTACGGATTTTCTAAAAAGCGAGGGTTCGGCGATTTACGATCAATCCGTTACGGAATACAGAGAAATCGCCGGTATTAAAAGCAAACGAGGCGGCGGCGGAGGTCTTGGGGGAAGCGATGATATGTTGCCCGAAGCCAAGCAGCTGGTGATGCAATCGGGAACTGCCTCGGCTTCGTTTTTGCAGCGCCGGCTAAAAGTCGGTTACGCCAGAGCGGCGCGGCTGCTTGATTTGATGGAAGAAGAAGGAATTATCGGCCCATCTCAAGGCGCAAAACCCCGCGATATTTTGGTTGATTCGCTCGACGAAGTCAGCGCTGCGGACGACACTTATAATGCAAGTTCTCAAGACGGTTTTCACAACCGACGGTTGTAATAGCAACAATAAGTTCCGAGTCCCTACTTTAAAAACTTTATGAACTTTTAACTTTATAAACTTATCTCGTGCTTGCATTCTGCTGGAGTAGATGTATTTTGATTAGAGGAACACAAAACTTTTTAATCAATTTTATCTATGGCTTTTAAAAGAAAAAAAATTTCGTCCGCTAAAACCGTCGGCACAAAACTCCGGCAGGCGCGTTTGAAACAAGAAATTTCTCTCGAAAAAGCCGAAGAGGAAACAAAAGTCAGGATTAAATATCTCAAGGCCATCGAGGCCGATAATTGGCAGGAATTCCCAAGTCGGATTTATATTTTGGGCTATGTCCGTCGCTACGCTGATTTTTTGGGTTTTGGTAGCGCCGAAATATTAGAGGAATTTAAAGCGGATTTTGGTCAATTTCATACAAGTTTTAATTCAAAAAAAGAAGACAAATCGTTTTTTAATCGGCTTATTATTACGCCGCGGCTCATAATCGGCATTTTGATTTTTTTGATAATTTCATTTACGGTCGGCTATATTATTGTTTCGGCCGAAAAATTATCGCGTCCGCCGACAATTGAAATCATCTCTCCCAAAGAACAAACTGTTTCCGATAAAGATATTGTTATCTCCGGCAAGACCTTGGAAACGGCTATTGTTGAAATTAACGGGCAGCTGGTCTCGGTTGACGATCAAGGCAATTTTTTGCAAAAAGTAACTTTGATGACTGGGCTAAATATTTTTGAAATTAAATCAAAAAGCCGTATCGGCAAAGAGCAAATAAAAACCCTTAATGTTTTATATTCAACAAGTTTGTCCACACCAACGGCTACAATTTCGCCAGTTCAATAAAAAATTTATTAGTTAAAAAGGAGGAAGATGCCCAAGAAAAAAGAACAGACAAAAGAGCAAGTACAAAATTCCGGCGAAAGTCGCGGAAAAAGACAAGCGCTTGACGCGGCGATTGCGGTTATCGAAAAACAATTTGGCGCCGGCTCGATTATGAAAATGGGCCAGACCAAAAATTTGGATGTTTCGGTAATCCCCACCGGCTCGATTGGACTTGATTTGGCGCTGGGTGTCGGCGGCGTGCCGCGAGGAAGAATAATTGAAATCTACGGACCGGAGGCGTCCGGGAAAACCTCGCTGGCGCTTTCGATTGTGGCCGAAGCGCAGAAAACGGGTGGGATGGCGGCGTTTGTTGACGCGGAGCACGCGTTTGATCCGGACTATGCCAGAAAAATCGGAGTTGATGTTGATGCGCTTTTGATCTCGCAACCGGATACCGGAGAGCAAGGGCTTGAAATTACCGAGACACTGATTCGCTCGAATGCTTTGGATGTGATTGTGGTTGACTCGGTTGCGGCTTTGGTGCCGAGATCAGAAATCGAGGGTGAAATGGGCGATTCCGTCATGGGAGTTCAGGCGCGCCTTATGAGCCAAGCGTTAAGAAAGATTACCAGTGCTGTCTCAAAATCAAAGACAAGCACGATTTTTATTAATCAACTGCGAATGAAAATCGGCGTTATGTTTGGCAATCCCGAAACCACGACCGGTGGCATGGCTTTAAAATTTTATTCTTCAATTCGGCTTGATGTCAGGAGAATTGAGCAGCTCAAACGCGGCGATGAAGCAATCGGAAACCGTGTTCGCGTAAAAGTAGTCAAAAACAAAGTCGCGCCGCCGTTTAAAATTGCCGAGTTCGAAATGATGTATGGCGAAGGCGTAAATAAAGCGGGCGAGGCGATTGATTTGGGGATAAAATATGGGCTTGTCAATAAAGCCGGCGCGTGGCTGACCTTTGTTGATCCAAAGGAAGTTGGCGCGGACTCCGATAAAATCGGACAAGGAAGAGATGCCGCCAGAGCGTTTTTGACAAAATCACCAAAAATATTAGAAAAATTAATTGCTAAAATCAGTGAAAGAGCCAAGCAGGCAGCAGAAGAGAGCGCTTAATCGGGCATTATTTTATTTATCGCAGCGCTCGCAGACTCAAAAACAAATCGAGGAAAAATTAGCTCGCAAGGAATTTGCGTCAGATGATATTGAGTTTGCGATTAAAAAGCTCAAGGATCTTGAATTTATTGACGATTTAAAATTTGCCAAGAATTATGTTCGCCAATCCCTGACTTTAAAACCCAAAGGAAAACGGCGGTTATTTTTGGAATTAGTTAGAAAAGGGGTTTTGAAGGATTTAATTGAGCAAGCACTTGAGGAGGAACTAACCGAAGAAAATGAGCAGGAAAGGTTGGACGAGGTTTTACAAAAATATTTAAAAAGAAGTGCAAATGTACCACGGGAAAAAATCTATAACCGCGCTTTGGGATTTCTAATGCGCCGCGGGTTTTCTTATGATTTATCCAAAAAAGCGTTACAGGATGCGATGAAGGACTAATACGAGGGTCCGTCCCTCGCAGAGCAGAGTATGGATACGAGGGACGGACCCTCGTATCTTTGATGACTCGTGAAGATGCTTAAACGAGCATTTACGCCACGATCACTAAGTTTTTTTATTTAATTTAGATTTCCTGTCTATAACTTTTTACTCGATCGAGTAAAAAGTTATAGTAGTTTGTTGTGCGATTTTTAAGAGCTTAAGTATTGATTAATTTTTATAATCTGATATAAATTTAGCCAAGCGCGGAAGCGCCAAAAGAGGCAAACGATTCGTCGTTTGTCGAAAATAAGCCGTACGATTCGTCGTCCGGCGAAAGGATGAGTTCGTTGACACGACAAGAAGTAAGACAAAGAAAGTATGATGAGTGTGATATCCTTGATTTTCTAAGTGATATCCAGGCGGAGAATCCCAAAAGTGATTTGTGGGAAGTATGCTCGACAAAGCTCGAGTGGCATGTGGGGGTAAAAAAGCCCTATCTAACAAGGGGGGTTAAGATCTGTCAGATACCCGACATAAGACTGTATCAGGGAATCGGCTTCGACAATGACCTCTGGCTTGTGATGGAACAGAAATGGCGGGGCGGACCAAATGCTTTGTCGTTTGTGATAGTTGGAGGAGAGTGCTTGTCTACAAAGCCCCCAAGCGAGATTAGCGAAGTTAATCTCTCCGATGCTTTGGCGCGGGGTGCTACACAGGGCGATTTTCGAAGCGCCATCAAGCATTGGGCGAAGTCCAAGAAGGGTGGCTTTAATGCTAAAGCCGATGCTTGCCAATCGCTCATCGTGCTTGCTGATCGCGCTGACCGAAATGCGTAATTTCAGGGGAAGGGCGATCCGAGAAAGCGCTGAACTCTTACGGGGCTGTGGAATCGATCTGATTCCACGGCCCCATTTGTTTTTAAAACACAACCAACAAAATTGAATATATCGAGTTCATCTGTTAAAATTACTTTATGATCAATATTTTCGAAAATAAAAAAATAAGACCTCGCAAGACGAAAATTATTTGCACGATCGGGCCTGCAACAAAGACCGAGAAAATTTTAAAAAAAATGATTGATGAGGGTATGAATATTGCCAGGTTTAATTTTTCCCACGGCAGCCAGCAGGAATTTGAGGCCTGGGCTAAAATCATCAGAATTTTAGCTAAAAAAGCCAAGAAAAAAGTCGAGATTATTCAGGACTTACAAGGCCCGCGAGTTCGAGTTGGCAAGATGAATCACGAGGGCCGTCATGTCGAAATTCATCACGAAGCGATTTTGTCGTTTGGCAAAAATATGCGAAGAAACGACATTCCGATTTTAAGCGACATCGAGGTTTTGGTCAAAGGGGGCAATACGATTATGATTGATTCCGGATTGATTGAACTTAAAGTCAAAAAAGTCGCAAACGAAAGGATTTTTTGCAAAGTGATTGTTGGCGGGCCGGTATTTTCGGGCAAGGGCCTCAATTTTCCGGACACGCAAACGGCCGATTCTTTTACCAAAAAAGACGAGGACGATTTGGCGTTTGGGCTAAAAATCGGCGTTGACTTTGTGGCGCTTTCGTTTGTAGAGGAGGCCAAAGACATTACAAATTTGACGGAAAAAATTGCAGGGAAAGCAAAGGTAATTTCAAAAATCGAGAGGCCGCAGGCCATTTATAATTTTCAAGGAATTTTGGATGTTTCGGACGCTGTGATGATTGCGAGAGGTGATTTGGGAATCGAGATTCCGATAGAAAAACTGCCGATGTTGCAAAAAAGAATTTTAAGAAGATGCAAACAATCCCATAAACCGGGAATTGTGGCGACCGATATGATGGCCTCGATGGTTACTTCGCCTCGCCCGACGAGAGCGGAAGTTTTGGATGTTTCAAACGCGGTTTTGGATGGCGCCTCGGCGGTAATGCTTTCTAACGAGAGTGCTGTGGGCAAATATCCTGTCGAAACACTTATTATGATGCGAAAAATTATCGAAGAAACCGAAACATTTCTTGAGCACCAAGAACTCAAAAGTTTATTGTAAAACCTTCTTTTTGCGATTTATATTTTATATAATAGTATGCGGCGGCTGACATACATCGGTAACAAATCTGGTATGATTCAATCTTTGAATCAACTAGAGAAAGGAGCTACCGATGAAAGTATTTTCAGTTAGTCCGCCAAACATAATTCAGCCGATATTTTGCGGCAACTGTTGGCATCGCAAGCCGATTGAGCTCATGGATAATGCCAGCCGTTGGCGAGCCATGGCCAAAGATGTCGAGCTCTCTGCCAAAGCGCTCCTTCGTCTGGAATGGATGATCTTTTATGAAACGGCGGGAAATAAAGACGCTTACGAAACAGCTAAACACTTTGCCATCACAGCCAAGACCTTTTACAAATGGCACAAGCGATTCGATAACGGTCTTATTTATAAGTTGGAAGATGAATCCAGAGCACCGATCAATAAAAGAGAATGGACTGTTACCATTGAGCAACAAATGCGAGTCAAAAAGCTGCGGCTCAAACACATTCATTACGGCAAGAATAAACTCAAGAAACTCTATTTTGATGAATACAACGAAACTATATCAACATGGAAAATAGAGTGTGTTATTAGGCGCTACGGTCTCTATCCGGATAAGGCAAAACAAGACAAATCACTCAAGAGATTGAAAGGGCAGATCAAGAAAAATCGTATCCAAAAGCTCGACATAAAAGATGAACATTGGTTTCTGTTTCATCTTGATACCATCGTTATTTATTGGGGCTCTGCCAAACGATACATCCTCACCGCCATAGATCATCATGGCAAGATCGCTTATGCCAGAAGCTACAAAAACAAATCATCAAGATCAGCTAAGGATTTTCTTTACCGGCTGCATTATTTGATTGATGCCGATATAACCAATATACAAACAGACAACGGCAGTGAGTTTTATTTAGAGTTTGAGCAGGCACTAAAAGAACTTGAGATCCTACATTGGTTTTCAAGACCGAGAACGCCGCAGGACAACTCGATTGTCGAAAGATTCAATCAAACGCTTGAATACGAATGGCTCAATGATGGCAATTTTACGATCGATTGCAACAAACTAAATATCGCGATGACCGAATGGTTGATTGAATATAATTTTCACCGCCCACATGAAAAACTTGACTACAAAACGCCATTCGAGTACTTTGAAGATACATTAGAAAGTAACAATATTTTGTTACCGATGTACTCAGCCAGGACAAAGTATTGCATTTGGTTTTTATTTATGCTAGGTTATTGGGTACCAAAGTTCATTGACCAAAGGAGGATAGCGTGCGAATACCCAAAGTCATCGTTTCTGTCCGTTCTCATCTTGCAGACTGGGATGAGTTTGACACTTTGTTTTGGGGGATTGCAGTCTGCGCTGTTATCTTGATTCTGGTGCTTGCCAAGGGGAGTGCTTCCGGATAAGTTCTGGCCAAAAGCAATCCGATCTGACAGCTCTCGGAGGGTGCTGTCAAGCTTGAGGTCATTTCCTGATGCAGATGTAGGCAGCTGTCGCTAGACAGCCAAAACTGCAGGAGGTCGCAAAAGAGATGCTCAACCTGAATAACCCCTGTCTGTCGTGCGATGTTTCTTCGGGCTGTGTTGATCCTTGGTCATGCGGTAGATACGATAACTACCAGTCCAAGATCGGCCGCCGGAAGCGTCGTGGCCGCAGGGGTGTCAGAGACAAGCAGCATCTGCGGGTGTCGCATCGCAGTCCCGTCAAGGGTGGACAGCGCTGACCGACACCCAGTCGTGAACTTATACAAAGGCCGGAGCGGTTCTTTTTCCTCTCCGGCCTTTTCTTTTTCGTCTTGAGCAAAACAGGTTTATTTGGTAAGATTTTGGTGTCCGGAGAGATAACAGTGGTAGGATGGCTGAGTGGTCGAAAGCGCGCGCTTGGAAAGCGCGTATGCGGGCAACCGTATCCTGGGTTCAAATCCCAGTCCTACCGCCATTCGACTTCCAATTTGCTTCGCAAATGGAGTGCTCATGGTCTTCGACCAATGAGAAAACGACATTTGCAAATATAAAAAAGTCGAATGTCCCGAGCGAGGAACGAGTCGAAGAACTGCAAACCATCTTATTTTTTAGTTTTCTAGACAGGGCGATGTCCAAAAATATAAAAAACCACACCGAGATTGTTTTAGTTGGTGTGCTGAAGTGCGCTCGCGATCTTGAAATTCTTTTGACAAAAAAGTGGTATCGGATTCCGGCTCGTCATATGCCGAAAAGGCAATTCCAATTTCTGGCATTTTATCAGCCGGCGACATTTGGCAAAAACGGAAAACAGATCGAATATTATGCCGAAGTAAAAAATATCAAAACAAAAAAGCGAATCAATTTGTTGCCAAAAGAAAAAGACCACCCGCGAGCATTTGACGAATATCAAAAAATTAAAATCAGCTCGATTTTTAAACTTTCTCGTCCTATAAAAAACAAAATTCCCCGGCGCGTTACTTTCGGATTTACAACACTTAATCGTTTATTGAAATCGCGGGATATTTTAGAGGTCTTTAATGTCGCCCCAATCGAGCAAATTTTTGAGCGGGATTTAAAACAAGCTAAAATAAAAGTGATTTCTCAATATTATGTTTTGATAGACAAAAAAAAGCGGTTTCGACTTGATTTTGCGATATTTTGCGAAAACGGAAAAATTGCCATCGAGTGCGATAATAAAAAAGCGCATTCCGGTAAATTAAAAAAAGAAAAAGACAAAACCAAAAATAAACTTTTAGGAAAACTCGGCTGGACGGTCTTGCGATTTTCAGAAAACAAAATTCTCCACGATTCCCAAAAATGTGTTCAAAAAGTTAAAAACACAATTTTGTCCTTAAATAATTAAACTTGAAAACATAGCTGCGGAGGATATAATTCAATTAATAATTTAAAAAACATGACGAAACCAAGAGACGCAACATTAGTATTTTTGGTAAAAAAACACGAAGGGAAAATCACCGAAATTTGTCTGGCGATGAAAAAGCGAGGTTTTGGCGTAAATAGATGGAATGGGGTTGGCGGAAAAGTTGAAAGTCAAGATAAAACGATAGAAGACGCGGCCAAAAGAGAAACACAAGAAGAAATTGATGTTTTGGCAAACGATTTAGAAAAAGTCGCCGAGCTCTCTTTTTATTTTCCTCATAATGCGGCGTGGAATCAAATGGTACATATTTATTTTTCGCAAAATTGGGATGGGGAGCCGAAAGAAAGCGAAGAGATGAGGCCGAAATGGTTTTCGGTTAATAAACTTCCGTATAAGGATATGTGGCCGGACGACATTTTTTGGCTGCCGAAGGTTCTAAAAGGAGAATTGTTAAAAGGAATGTTTAAATTTGGTGAGAATGATGTGATTTTGGATAAAAAAATCACCGTTGTTGATAAATTATAGATGAAAGTATTTTTCTGCTAGAATGTGGCTAAGGGTTCTATTTAAAAAAATATAAATTATGGACTGGAAAAACGCCTTTGATAAAGACCGAGAGTTAATTCTAGCAACATGCTCAAAAAGTGCTGAACCAAACGCAAATATTGTGATTTCGCTCGGGTTTGTGGACGGGAAACTTTTGATCGGTGATTACCAAATGCATAAAACTATTGAAAATCTAAAAGCGACAAAGTTAATTTGTATTATTTCAAAATCAGATAATCATTATTTGCGGGCAAAGGGTTCAGTTGAAGTTCAAAACGAAGGGAGATATTTTGATATTTGTCAAAACGCTGACAAAAATTATCCTGCCAAAAATGCGATTTTGGTAAAAATTGATGAAGTGATCAATTTAGAAAATCAGAAAAAGATTTTATAAATTTTTTGTTTTCCATTATTAATTCATATAAATCCGTATGAGAAATCCATTGGGATATAAGGTTTTAAGGACATTTCAGCAGGGCGAAGAGGTCTACGAACTAACTAAAAAATTTACTGCTTGCTATTTGCATCCGATTGCCGATTCTCGGCTAATCGGCCATTTAAATGATTCGGCTCGAAGTGTGCCAAGAAATATCGCCGAGGGTTATGGCCGCAATAATACAAAACAATATTTAGAGTTTATGGGTTTTTCGTTTGGGTCACTTTTGGAATTGCTCGAAGATTGCTTTGCGTTAGAAAAAGATATCAAGGGAGGCCAAAGGAAAACTAAGGATGACGATGGGGCAATAAGGGAATTGTCAAAAATCATTAAGCTTTGTATGGGCGAGAAGACGATGTTGAAAAGTCAGATGGAAAGGATGGAAGAAATGGCGGGAGAGCAAGGGCTGTTGTCGCATCGGCAAAAACTCGCTAGGATTATGGAAAACAAAATAAGGAAAGAAAAGGAATTTAACAAATGGTTAAAAGACCAAACAAATAAAAAGTAAATTGCAAATTTTGACTTCGTTATCCTTCGTGAATCCTTAGTTTACCTTTGAAGCAGTTTGTTAGATAAGTATTTAGTAAAATGAAAAAATTTAAGATGTTGGGGATTTTGGGGGCGATTATTTATTTAGCGACGATAGTTATCGGCGGTTTTTTGAGAGATGGCTACACGCCATTTATTGATCCGGTAAGCAGAATATTCGCGAGGGGTTTGCCGCATAGCAATATTATTGTTTCTCTATTTGTTTTAAGTAATTTCACGATCGTGCTTTTTGCAATTGGGATTATCAATTTTACTAAAAATATTTCTTTTCGCTCCGGTATGATTTCGTTAATTTTTGCCGGCATTACCGGCAGCGTTCTTTTTGTGTTTTTCCCAATGGATCCGTGGATGGGAGTCAGAACTCCGGCTGATGTTTTGCACAATAATATAGTAACGGTGATGGCTCTTTTTATTTTATTTTCGATGTTTCTCGTGTATATCGGCTCAAAAAAAGAAAAAATATGGCAGCGGCTTTCTAATTACTTTTTGATTTCAACAATATTATATTTTATTGCTGGCACGGCGTCTGGAATTTGTCTAAAATATTATTGGGGACTCATCGGCACCTTCGAATCACTCTGGATAATAATCTTTTTGCAATGGCTGGTGGTGATTGCATATCATTGCAGAAATATAAGCAATCGATAAAGAAAGATAATATGAATGGCGACTTGCCTAGCAGTATACTTTTCTCACGACCGTGAGAAAAGTATACTGAACTCATTATCTTTTTTTATTTCTTCCAGTCGCAATCATCGCCGTTTTTGTGCATCATTTCGTGCAAATCATCGGCATCCATTTTGACGACTTTGTCAACGATTTTTTTGAGTTGCTCGTCGGCCGTTTTGCCTTCAATCCCATTTTCTTTTAAAGACCATTTGATTTTCATAACACCGAGCATCAATTTCTTGACGCCCCAAATCATATAATCATCAACTTGATCTTTTTTAATACCCAATTTTCCGAGCTCACTAGTCATCATTTCTTTAGCTTTTGAGTCCAACATTTTAATCACCTCACTTTTCTAAATCTTAGCTTAAATTAATTTTCTTAAAAAGAGCTTAGCGTTTTAAAAGAAAAAGAGCGCCGAGGTCGAAAAGACCTTGGCGCTCTTGGATGTGGTGCAATCTGCCAGCTAGCTCTGGAAAGAGCTGGCGTAGGGCAGGAAGGGGCTGACCCAGCTATCAATCGGCTGGGTTTCGAAGACCTGCTCGCCGAGCATGCGGTTGCCGATCTCGGCGATGGCGTGAGCCATAAGCTCGACCGAGATGGCTGTGGCTTCTTCGATCACGGACAACGGGATGAACTCAGGCACGAGATGGTCGCGCCAATCTTTGCCGTACTTTGCTTTTGCCGCGTCGATGGCGGCATATATGCCCATGTCCCGGAAGATTGCGCGGGCAATCTCCTTATTGGTGGGAAGCAGGACATTATCGTGGCGGATCATCAGCCGGTTCTCGTCCGGATTGGCTGCGAAGTCGGTAAAGGCGAGAAGGCCCTGCAGGATTTCCATTTCATCCTTGCCATCAACGCAGTAGACATCGCGTTGGGCAGGTACCCCGTATATTAGACATGTAGTCTGCGAATAGGCACAATAAAAAGTGTCAAGGAGGACAACATGTCAGAGCCAATTGCCAAAGAGATAAAAGATCAGATTCTATTTCGTATAAAACATGAAGGTATTTCCG
>JAPLVK010000018.1:0-7376 GCA_026397175.1 Candidatus Berkelbacteria bacterium
TATACCTGATGATAAGGAGTAAAACAAAATACATTAGAACCTGTCCCGAGTATGTCCGAGGGATCGTCAAAAATGTTACCGAAAAGTTTATAAAATAGCGCTGCTGAATTGCCTTACAGGTTTATTTGCCGACAGGCCCAAGAAGCGATGCCGTAAGTGTCAGAGGCAGTTGCGTTCTGGAGGGTCGCAGCATTAACAATTTTGTCAGTGCCGGCATCAACTGTCGGAGCGCTCGTGTCGAGTGTAATTGAAGCTGAATAATGGGTGGACTCATTTGTCGCCGCGTCCTGATATTTGACATAAATGGTTTTTGAGCCATTGCCTGCTGGCAGAGTGTAGGATTTGGTGGTGGCGTAGTCCTCCCAAGTCGTGTAGGTGGCATCGTCATTGGAGAAAGCCATTTTGCTCATGGCGATATTGTCGGTGGCCGAGGGACTCAAGGTGACAGCTGTTGTATTTGTGTAGAGCGCGCCCGAATTAATCTGGATGCTACGGGTCGGGGGAATAGTATCGGGGGTGAAAGACCAAGAAGTTGTGCCGACATTTCCGGCTTTATCCGCAATTGTCGCAGTCACATTGTAAGTTCCGCTATCGAGTGGGCCGGCCGGAGTATAAGACATGGTCTTAGTGCCAGCATTCCAGTCGGTATCAACGGGCACGCCAATATTCATGGTACGAGTCGGGTCGCCGGCAAAGCCGGAACCGGCATCACTCCAAGTGGCGGCAACCGGTATTGAAGGATTATTGGTCGCAAGAAGCGGACTTGTTGAAACCATGGATGGAGCGGTTCGATCAAAGAGAACACTTGAAGCATTAGTGACCGCGCTGACAGTTGCACCCGGGTTGCCATTTGCATCAGAATAGCCGGAAATCTGGAAAGTAACGATGCCCTCGGTATCGCCCGATTGCAAGGTGTAAGTTGCTGAATGGCTGGTACCCGAGCCACTAACCAAAGCGGTCTGCCCGACAATGGCAACGGTCGGCGTCGTAATGCTTTCTGAAGAGGTAATATTTAGCGTGACCGTATCGCCAACTTTGGCGATAGTGTTATCGGCGTTACTAGAAGCAATTGTAACCGGCGAAAGAGTTGGTGTGCTGGTGTCTTTGGTCGCAATACTTGTTCCGGCCGCGCTGGTGTTGCCAGCCATATCGGTCAAGGTCATGGAAGCGGTGATTGGTCCATCATTGAAAGACGAAAGGTCAAGGCCGGTGATATTGATTGGTCCTCCGACTGTGCCGGTACCTGTTTGGAGAGGATTTATCCCATCGCTGACAAAATAATTGTATGTCGCGCCGGCCTCGCCTGTGCCAGAGATAGCCGCATTGGTTTTGTTAGAATTATTGACCGGAGAAGTTAAGGCGATAGTTGGAGCAACTGGTGCGGTCTTGTCGAAGGTAACGCTTGAGGCATTGGTTGTGGCCGAAACAGCTGTGCCGCTGTTGCCGGCAAGGTCGGCGAAATTAACGGAGAAAGGAATAGCAATTTCGGCATCGCTCGATTGCATGGTGTAAGTTGCCGAGTAACTTGTGCCTGAACCGCTGGCCGAAACAGAATGACCGGCAATTGTAACAGTCGGAGTCTGGATATTTTCGGACGCGCCGATTGTTAGAGTAACTGTGTCGCCGGTTTTTGCCCAGGCAGAGTGAGGATTATTGGAGGCGATAGTGACAGTCGAGAGCTCCGGCGGGGTTTGATCAAATAGGACACTTGAAGCGTCGCTAGTTACAGTGACTGCTGAACCAATATTGCCGCTAAGATCGGCAAAGCCGGAGATTGACAAAGAAACAGTACCCGGAGTATCCGATGACTGCATTGCATAAGTAGCAGTATAATTGTTGCCGCCGGTATTGGTTGGCGTGACAGTATTGCCGGCAATCATAACGGTTGGCAGGGTGATCGTTTCGCTCGAAGTGAAGCTTAAGGTAACGGTATCACCAACCTTGGCCAGAGCGGTATTCGCATTGTTAGAAGCGATGGAAATTGGAGCCATTGTCGGCGCGAGCGTATCCTTTAATTTGGTATCTGTACCGGGGGTGCTGGTGTTACCGGCCGCATCGCTAAGCGTTACGGTGGCAGCTAGATTGCTGTCATTTAAAGTCGAGACATCGATGCCGGAAATGGTGGCATTGCCGCCGCCATCAAGAGTTGTCATACCAGTAATGGCAGAGGTTGGCGGAGTATTAAGAGCGTCATCAATTGAATAATTAACAGCGGCATTTGCTTCGCCAGAAATAGTCAAGGAAACATTATTTTTGCTAGAATTGTTGATCGGCGACGACAAAGCGGTAGAAGACAAGGTTGGTGCAATCGTATCGGTATTAATTGTCATTACATTGCCAGGTATAGAGGGATTTCCATAAAAACCGGTTCGGCGGGCAGACAAGGTGTGCATCCCTTGAGCGCCTTTAAGTTGAGCTAATTGTGTTCCAGAGATTGAAGCCGAGAAAGAAGTAATGCCCATGAGCACTAGTGTAGTCTGTGGCGCAGAAAAAGGAGCTCCATCAAGGTAAATTTCTACAGTTTGGATGCCGAGATCATCGGCCGGAACCGTGCCAACGACATTGACGGAAGTGTTGGTTGAGTTAACATTGCCGGCTACAACCGTGCCACCAACCGGTGTTACGGAGGTGATAGTCGGAGCGCTGGAAACAGTGAAGCTCCAAGAGGTGACTGCGGAGGGATTTCCGGCCGTATCGCTTACGGAAACGGCAACATCATAAGAGCCGTCATCAAAAGAAAATTCAGGTTGATAGACAAAATGACCAACGGTGAAATGAACATCGGAAGCCGGAACGGAATACCAACCATCAATTGTCAGGTCAACCGTACTTGTGTTTAGACCGCTGCCGGTTTCGCTGTAAGTGCCCTCAATGGTGGTGCGTGAGTTGTTAGTGCTGGTTGGGACTTGGCTGCCGGGCACAAAAACAGGAGCAGCGGTATCAATCTGGTAAGCAGCGGCAATAGTGGTTGCGGTTGAAGCATTTCCGTGGATATCGATTGCAACGGCGCTGATAGCATAAGTGCCGTCGGCAATTGTTGTAAAGTTAGCGGTGTAGCTGCCGGAAATTGGCGTTACAGTTAAAGGAGTGGAGCCGACATTAACTTGAACGCTAGCGGTTTGGCCATCAACTGTGCCGGTGACGGTCGGTGTATCATCTCTCGTCGGACTAGCCGGAAGAATTGAACCGGTTGGAGCAGCCGGGGCAACGCGGTCGATGGTAAAAGTGCCGGAGAATGCTTCGCCGGTATTGCTGGCGTTATCAGTAGCTCGGATACGAATTGTTACATTGGAATTATCAATGATCGGTAATGTCCAAGTATATGAACCGGAATTGGCTTGACCGGTGGCGATATCAGTGTAAGCACCGCCGGTTGAGTAAGCCAGATCAACAGTATTTGCCGCAATGTCGCTGCCGTCATCAGTCGCGTTCCATGTGATATTGGCGGTTGCGCCGGTTAAGACAGTGCCGGTTGTTGGGGCGGTGATGTTGATGATTGGGTTGGCGGTGTCAACAACAAACGAGCGATTGACAAAGCCGGAGGTGGCGACATTGCCGAGAGCGTTGGTGGCTTTAACTTCGATAGTGTGGCTGCCATTGCCTAAGGTGGTGGTGGTCAAAGTGTAGTCCTCGCTTGAGCTATCGAAAGTGCCATCGGAAGCGGCCGCCGGGTAGAAACTGCCGCCATCAGTTCGATATTCAACTGAAACAATGTTGGAGTAAGCATCGGAGGCGGTACCGGTAATAGTTGGGGCAGTGTTGCTAGATGGTGAAATAATTGGATTGATTATTACTACCGGAGCCGTTGAATCCCAAGTGAAATTCATATCGTCGGAAGCAGGGTTGCCGGCATTATCAATTACGGTTAGCCGAAGGACATAAAGACCATTGATGTCGGCTGAAATATTGGTGTCTTCGGCTGCAGGCGTAGAGAAAGTTACAGTGCCTGGGCCGGAGACCTTGCTCCAAGCATAGCTGGCAATGCCGGAGGCGTCAGAAGCGGTTGCATCCTGGAAGTTTGCGGCATTAACGGTTTTATCTGAACCGGCGTTAACGGCCGGGGGAATCGTATCAACAGTATAGGTGATGCTGGTAGAGGCAGCGGAAACATTTCCGGCATAGTCAGTTGCTTTAGTAGTCAAGGTGTGGGCGCCTCCCGATAGAGCTGATGTGGTAACGGAGTAACTGCCACCCGTTGCTGTTCCGGTAGCGACCGGAGCGGGATCGGCACCGTCGTAAACATTGACCGTGCTGTTGGTGTCTGCTGTGCCGGAAATGGTTGGCGTATTATTATTTGAAATTCCGCTCGCCGGAGAAGAGATCGTTGGCACACTTGGGGCAACAATATCAACGATAACCGTTTTGCTGACGCGAGTGGCGGCAACGCCATGATCATCTTTTACATCGACAGTGATAGCATAAGTATTTTCTGCCAAATTTGAACTTGGCGTGTAACTTATACCGCTGGCATCTCTGGTCGTAGTTCCCGGGTTGGGTATGGAATTATTTCGCAGGATGGCGGTTAACGGATCAATCGGATTGGTGCCGGCGGTAAAAGTGGCGGCAATAACTGGCCGCTGGTCGTTGGTGTAGATCGTGCCGGCCACATCATTGGCCGCTTTATCGATCGCAGCCGTTACGGAAATCGGATTAATTACCGGTTCGCCGCCGGCATTAGCCGCCGCGGGATAAAACAAAAAAACCTGTAGTGACAAAAGCGCACACAGGCCATAGTTTAGAAACCGTTTTAGAGTACCGATTCGATAACTCAATTTAGAGTTCATCATCAGATCTCCTTTCTTATTTATTATTTTTTTATCTTAATTTATTTTTACCGACTCTGCGCTTCTTGTCAACTCTTTTTGATTTTCTTGATTTCGCCGGTTTTTTTCGCTTTGCAAATTTTGAAATCAGATAATATCCGGCGGCAATTATTGCGAGGGCTGCCAAAATATATAATCCGACTCGCAGTGCTTTGCTCGACTTACTCTCGTTTTCTGTTGAGGCGCCTTTGACCGAGCTGTCGTCACCCGGCGTTGTGGTTTTAAGCACCGTTGCAACGGGATTTTCTAAAGCGATATCACCGCTCGTTTGAAAAGCCCCCGATGAGCCCCGGTAGCTTACGGACTTTTTAAAAGTTACGGTTGGGGTTTGAGTCGGGGTGGGGGATTCTTCGGCCGGCGTCGGTGTCGGCGGTGTCTCCTCGGTGATCGCCACATTTACGGCCTCGGAAATATTACCGGCCTCATCAGTGGCCGTAATTTGGAAGTTGTTTTGCGCGTTTTGAGTCAGCGAAACGGTAATTGAAAAACGGGTCTCGCCATTAGTTAGCTGTTGGGTCTTGCTTTGCCCTTCGCCTTGGACACTAATTTGCGAATTTGCTTCGGCCGAACCATTTAGCGTTACATTGTCGGCATCAATCGGTGATGAAATTGCATCTAAAATCGGTTTTTCCGGAGCGGCTTGATCAACAGCGCTGCCGTTTGGAATTTTGACCAGTAATTTTGGAAAAACATAAACTTGAGAAACATCTATATCGCTAAAAGCTTCAGCTGTTACTTTATAAGTCCCATCGGGGATATCGTCTGAACAATTGCCTTGAGATGGAGAGAAACACTTGCCAGCCGTTGAAAAGAAAGTTACCGGATCGGAGATGGCCACAAAATAATCAACATCGTTGGAAATATTATCAAAATGAACCAAAACACTTTTGACTTGGCTGGAAATATTGCCGGAAACCCAGGGCCGAGCGTCATAAAAATATTTTGTGCTTGATTCAAAGTTTTTAGAAATTACGAGGGCGGAGATATTATCGGAGGCAAAAACTGACGGAGGAAAAAGAAGAAAAATAAATGCAAAAAAGGTCAAGATTATTGATGTTTTCCCAAGATAAGGCGAATTTTCCCGATTGCGCATAACTTATCTTCCCCCAATTTATTTCTTTTTATTTGTATCAAAAACATACCCGAGAAAAAATGGTTGTCAAGAGCTGCCTGCACCCTCTTGATTAAAATGCTGTTTTGGTGTATAAAAAAACTACCGCGTTGACGGTACAGATTTAGCAAGGGAGGCGTGTTTAGTTGGAAACGCAGAACAATTTGCAGACAGGGAAACTTCCGCCACTAGGTGGAGGAGCGCAAGCGACACATGCGCAACGGGGCCGGCAGCAGTGCTGCCGACCGGATCACGACAGCGGGCACCAGCCCGAGAAGTTCGGCAATCCGTACTCGCAGGAGTGCGAGGGGGGCAAGATGCCGGCCAAGCCCAAATTCGTGTACGACCCTAAGACGGGTGGGTACTTTGATCAGAACTGGGGCGAGACCATTATCATTCCACCTTGCCCCAATGCGGGGCTATGTGCTTCCTCCGGCTAGATGTCAACGCGTTCTCCGAGGCGTGGGTTCGTGCCGTTGCACGACCCACGCCTCAACTTTTTCGAAGAAGCAAAAGGCCCCTCGTTTGACGAGGGGCCTTAGTCATTTGTCGAACAGACCGGTCAGTTCGGCCTGAAGCATGACCGCCGATCTCTCTGGGACGAGGCGGGCACTCAAGTGTCCGCAGGTGAGCTTCACGCCGACGCCTCCTTGCACACCGGTCTCGCGTGAAGCGAAAGCGGATCCAACGAGCTCGATTTTGAGCCGGCCTAGTTTGACCGGGCGCCCCAGCCGAAGTTCTTCAATTTCAAACTTGGGGTAAATTCGTTTGTTCTCGGCATAAATCGGGATCATCAATTTGACCGAGAACTGGTTGCCCCGATACTGCACCAATGCGTAGAACTCGGCTGGCGTCTCGGGGTGAGCGAGATCACCATAGGAAAGGCGGATCTCGGAATATGTCTGGGGTATGGCCGATAAACCAAAAAACCCTTTCGGGTGGTCCCCGAGTTGTGGCTGCGAAAAAAGCGGCCAGGCCATGTCTATCCGATCCGTGGCACTTTGTTCTTGGTCATAAAAGGCCTTGAACAGGAAAATCGTGCCGTTGAACTCAAAGATAGCATGGGTCTTGCCCAGATATTCTTCGGCGCCCAATGCCATCACGGCGGGATTTTGTTCTTCGGCAAAAGCGATTGCCGGAAGAAATACGAAAACCAGCGCGAGGAAAACCATCTTCACGGCGCTCACCCTTTCTATCCAATTGCGTCAAGTAACGACAAACTGGGTTGAGTGTAGCAGAAAAAATGATAAGTTCATAAAGTATAAAGTTTATAAAGTAAAATAACTCAATCAAAAAACCGCCGGACTGTTGGCAATTTTTCGTTTTGGTGACCTCGCGGTTTATCCCGCCAGAGGCGGGAGGGAGTCGGTCACGGGATTAAAATTTTCTTGAGTTTAGCTCTTCCCGCTCCGCTCTTGTAATATTTTTCAGCTTTTTCTGCT
>JAPLVK010000018.1:7412-52799 GCA_026397175.1 Candidatus Berkelbacteria bacterium
CTTCAAAATGTATTAGCTCTAATGGTCGTCTAAATTTTGTTGATTTAACTTTTCCGTAATTATGGTCTTTTACTCTTCTTCCAATATCCGAAGTTGAGCCGATATACCACCCATGATCTTTCGGACTTTGTAAAACATAAACACAGTGCATATACTTATTATACAAAAAGTGCCGCGTATATTCTCTTCTCGACAAACTCGAAGTAAAAAACGCGGCTATCGCTGATCCTTCGTTCGATGACACACTGTGCCACAAATCGCGTTTTCAAGACGAACGAAGTGAGTCCTGAATATACGCGATGGTGACCCCGCGGAGAGTATAAGGACTGTTGAAAATTAGTTGGTGACCCCGCGGAGAGTCGAACTCCGGTTTTCAGGATGAGAACCTGATGTCCTGACCACTAGACGATGGGGCCTTCAACTAAATTTCAATTTATTATTTACTTGCGGGCTCCACTCCCGCAAGCCCTCGGTTGCCAGGATGAGAACCTGGTGTCCTAACCACTAGACGATAAGGCCTTCAATTGAATTTATCAAATCAATCTATCCGATCCGCAATTATTTTAGCAGAAAACAGGAGAAAATAAAGGTTATTAATTATATGATACAATAAATATAATACAATAATATAAAGGGGAATTATGAGCAATAAAGTTAATGCCGGGGTTGTTAGTTTCGCATTGGGAGCGATAATTTTTTATGGCAGTTTGCAGGTTCCGCCGAGCGCTTCTGCCGATAGTTTAGGAGTCAATAACAATGTTCTAGTTTTATTTAAGTACTCTTTTCTTTTTGGGATTTTGCTGATAGCGCTTTCTTTCGCTCTCTTTATTTGGGCGATTGTCGAATCGGGAAAATAATCAAAACCCCTCCGACCCGGAGATTGAGAATATCCTGTTTATTTTGGGAGGTCAAATATATAAAGCCAGAAGCTTGATTTGGCCGGAATTTCGGGAGTTTTATTAAGATCAATTTTATTGAGGGCCACACCGTGTTCTGTCTGTTTTAAAATATACACCTCGTTTGACGCATTTTTATCATTTACTAAAGTGGCAAGATTATAGCTTTTTGCGGATGACATCTTGCCGTTTTTGGCAATTTGATAATTTAATTCGGAAATGTTTTTGGCCGAGTCGGAATCGTTATAAAAAATATTCCACTTTTTCCCTGCGGCATTGTCTGAAGCTTTCGTTTGTGATTGAGCTGTGATCTCAATTTCGCTAGAGGTGGGATTGTAAATATAAACCCCCGCACTTTCGTTCAAAATAAACGATTCCTTGCTCTTTGCCTTTTGCGAAATCCACTTGTTATTAAGCATCTGATAAGCATAAAGATTTTTGTTAGTGAAGTCGGCGGTCGAAAGGGCACTTGAAAAACCGACTATGTTCCAACCCGGTTTGAATGTGATGTCTGTTTCATCTTGGGCTGTTTTTGAACTTATAGCTTCGGGGGTTGCAGAGCTGATTGGTGTTGGCGAGGAAGTTGCCGTTAGAGAAGGCACCGAGGTTGGAATAGCCGATGGGGTTTCGGAAATAATCGGTGTTGAAGTTATGGCCGGAGTTTCAGAGGCGACCACAGAGGTTGTGGAGACAGCCGAAGGAGATTTGGTCGCTTCATTATCGGATAAATTAGTGCCAGACGGTAAGGCCTCCATCTCGTAAATCGAGATATTTTTGATCTGAAGAGTGCCTTTATCGGCCGAGACCTTAATAAAAAATTGAGCACTCGGATAATCAATTACAGGCGAAAAATAGTTTTTAAAATTTACATCCTTGTTTTGCAATGCAAGAGAGCGTACAGTAATTATTTCTCCGGCTGGACCCAAAATAAACCCGGCTTCGGCCTTGAAATTCGATCCGTTATCAGTGACTTTATAGTTGATGCTTGCTTCATATATTTTGCCTTGTTTGAAATCAATTTTTTGTGAAATTTGATTATAGACGCTCGCCCCGGATTTTTGAGTAGCCAAATTAAGATAACCGTTTAAAACATCCGGTTGATTTCCATTGCCATCCGAAATTTTGTTCCATAAAACATTGTCAAAAGTGTTTTCTTTGGCAAAATCGCTGCTAAAAATTAAAGCCCGGTTTTGACTTGAGGACTCGGTGTCGGCATTGACATTTTTTAAAATTATAGGTATTGAAACAAAAGATCCGACAACAAACACAAACACAACTATATAGAGAAGGAGATTCCTCCTTGAATTCATATCAAATCATCCTTTTAATTTGATGCGTCTGTTATTATTATAGCGCGGAGGGCAAAAGAATCAATCCAAACAAATATGCAAAAAAAGTTGGGCCGAAATTTTTTTAGACAAAAAACACTCAAAGTAGCCAAAGATCTTTTGGGTAAGATTATTGTTAGAAAAATCGGAAAGGGGATAATTTGTGGCCGAATTATGGAAACGGAGGCCTACATTGGCGAAAATGACAAGGCCTGCCATTTACCTAAAAGGATTGCTTGTCACCAAAGAATCGGTGTTTCCTATGCCGCAGAGCACGCCAAGAGAAAGTGGAGAGTTGATTTCAACTCTTCCAATTGCTAAAGTAAAACCATAATGAAATTTTCTAAATTATTTATCAAAACCAAAAAGGACTATCCAAAAGACGAAGTGGCGGTTTCGAGCCAACTTCTAATTCGGGCGGGATATATAGATAAAGTGGCGGCCGGGGTTTATACACTTTTACCTTTTGGTTTGAAGGTAGTTTCAAAAATCATCACCCAGATTCGATCCGAAATGGATGCAGCAGACGCTCAAGAGATCTATATGCCCGGCCTGGTCCCGAAAGCCAATTGGGAGACAACTGATCGCTGGAAGACCTTTGACGCGCTCTACAAGCTTAAGGGCGCGGACGAGCGGGAGTTTGCGCTTGGTGCCACGCACGAAGAAATTGTTGTGCCGTTGGCCCGTGAATTCGTCGAGTCCTATAAGGACTTGCCGCTTGCGCTGTATCAGATTCAAAATAAATTTAGAAACGAGATTAGGGCCAAATCGGGGGTTTTGCGAACCAGAGAATTTTTGATGAAGGATCTTTATTCATTTCATAAAAACGAAGAGGACCTAAATCAATATTATGACAAAATGATCCAATCGTACTGGAATATTTTTGATAAATGCGGCATTAAGGAAAAAACATATCTGACTTTTGCCTCGGGTGGCACATTTTGCAAGTACTCTCACGAGTTTCAAACGGAAACCGAGGCGGGGGAGGACGAAATTTATGTTTGCGCGGAGTGCAAGACGGGATTAAATAGTGATATTTTGGCCGATCAAGAAAACGGAAAGTTCAAATGCCCCGATTGTGCCAACACCGAATACGAGATCAAAAAAGCGGTTGAGGTTGGCAATATTTTCAAGCTCGGCACCAAATACTCCAAACCGTTTGATTTAAACTTTGTTGACGAAAAAGGCAAGAAAAATCTGGTCATTATGGGCTGTTATGGCATTGGTATTCAGCGGTTAATGGGCACAATTGTCGAAATAAATCATGACGAAAAAGGGATTATCTGGCCAAAAGCGGTCGCGCCTTACGATGTTCATCTCATTTCGCTTGAGGGAAGCGAAAAGCGAGGCGAAGAGGTGTATCAGGCGCTATTTAAAGCGGGAATCTCGGTCTTGTACGACGACAGAGACATTTCTGCCGGCGAAAAATTTGCCGATTGCGATTTAATCGGAATCCCATACCGCCTTGTCGTGAGCCAAAGAACTCAAGATAAAATTGAAGTGAAAAAGAGAGACGAAGATGAAACTAAGCAGCTTTCCGAAGAGGAGCTGCTGAAGATTTTGGGGTAGATTTTTTAAGTACTAGAATTACATACTTTTTTGTCCCGTCATTGATTCCCATAGAGAAAGAACAAATGGGGTGGAATTTGAATTTGATGATGAACCTTGGGGCGAGGATGAATCACTCGATGTCGGAGTTGAGAATGATTCTGGGACACTAAGCATTTCCAGATCGTCTTCTGAAAACCCAAAGTCCTCTATTTCTTGATTTTCTACGGACTCTTTTTGTACCAATGCCTTGGCATGGCGCGGCTTAGCGACCATATCTTTTCCTCGGTCTGAAAAAGCTTGTTTAAATTTATTAAACCATAATGTGTTGGCTTTAAAAATTGATTTGAATTCAGGATATTTTGAAAGCGCCCCGATTATTTCAGAAGGTTTTGTCTGCGCTGTTATACCATAATAGTCGGCGAATTCACTTTCTGATTTTCCGGATAATTTTATTAAATATCCAATCCGTTCTTTGGGGTCTAAAAATTGAAACCTTTGTTCAAGAAATGTTTCGGGAGATACACTACCTTCAAGAAAGCATCCGACAACTTCCGCTGCTATTTCCTGAGCTAATCCGACTCGAGCTTTTTGTTGTTTGTTTGAGGGTAAGGAATGTAGTTTTCCCAGTCGCGATTTTATGTCGTGGTTCCACATTGCATTTGATGATGGATCTGTCAAAAATATTGCAATCATCAAAAGGTCTGGATCTGTAATTCCGTTAATATTTCCGCTTTCAAGCGCATCTAGAAACTGATTGTATTTGGCAATATCCCAAACACATCCGTTCTCGACCAAAATATGGCTAAATTCATGCCGTATCACATGGGCTTGTGCGCTAGAGTCCGCAGATCCGTTTTCCCGACCTCCGTTGATAAAGTTTTCGTAAATATAAATTGCATTTTTATCAACCCTTGTGTAAGCAAAAATATCTTTACTCGCAATCAATCCGGTACCGGATAATTCAGCCCCCGGTGTTTTTAGAAAATGAATACCTCCCGCAATCAGTTCGGTAACTTTTTCGCCTTTCAGCGTTCCGTTTAGCACCATTCCGTAAAGTGATGCCCTAACCGACTCAATTGCATTGTTGATATTTTCTGACTGATTGGGTTCTGGTTTGGGATAGGCAGCATGGAAATCAGCTATGAGTTTCTGCATGAGAGAGGACTCAATTTGTAAAATTTCCTTTGCCAGCGTTTGCGGATCGCCGAAGCCATAAATATCTTTTTTAATTTTAAAATATTCCCGCAGGAGATCATTTGCCTCTTCAGGGGATTTCATCATCGCCATGGTTTTGGCGAGAGATCTTGCTTCTTTATCTGATCGTTCTAAATTAGTTCTCGTGTCTTCGTTAATTCGGTCTCGATCGGCTTGTACTTCTTGTTTACGAGGGTCAACGGGCTCACTGGGTTGTTCTGCGGACTCTTCGTTTTTGACAACCTCAACATCTTCGCCTTGCGGCAATTCAGCTGGCGCGACCGGTTCTTTTTCTGTATCATCCGTCATTTCGCTCCTTGAGCCGCAGCTTTATTATTTGAGATTGCGCTTTGGGGAGAGTTACCAGTTTTTTCGGGGCCTTTGACGGCAATTTTATTTAGCGAGGCGTCAAAACCGGCGTCGCTTTTCACCTCGCCCGAAAGCACTTTTTGAATCGTGGTGTTAACTTGCTCCTCCACTTTTTCCATCGCTTTTTGGGGTTCTTTTGATAGTGTGTCTTGGCTGACGCCCGATTGTTGCAAGGAATCAATGGTCTCTAAAATGCTTTTGGCTCTTTGCTTAACATTTCCGATATCTTCTTCGGACAAGTTTTCTCCCGCCTTGATCGTGGCGCCGGGATAAAATTTATCAACTTCCAAACTTAAGTCCTTGGCCTCCTGCGGCGAAACCGGCCCCGACATTTTCTGCACAGCATTTTTTAGCGCGGATTTGACATTGTCCAGATTTCCTCCTTGTTCTAATTTGGCCGAGTCCGATAATTTCTGCGTGATGCCTTTGCTGATCATTACTTTATTGTCCGAAATTAGTCGAGCGATATGCGAGGTCATATCGTTTGATAAATCGCGATTTAGAAAACCCTCTCGCAAAAGTCCCAGATTTTCTCCGGTTAAATTTTCGCTTTTGGCGTAACTTTTAACATCTTCAAGATTAAGTTGGGGATTTGTAGCAATTGAGGCGGCAGTTTGCGAAGGGACGCCAGATTTCTGCAGAGTTGCGGCAATCGTATCTTTTGATGAGCGGTTAATTTCTCCGAGGCGCTCCAAAAAAAACATCCCGTTTTTGTCAAAAACATTTCGATCCGAGCTCTTCATAGAATCAACGATATTTCGAATCACGGCCGGCGCCGGCGGGGGAATAATGTTTGGATTTGAAACAGTGTCCGAAAACATTTTCGAGAGGTCTTTAAACCCGCTGACATTGTCCTTGCGATCCAAGTCCATCAACTCACGAACCTGTTTGGTGTTCAAAAATGATTGTCTGGCAGGGGCCGTATTTTGAAGTTTTTCGAAAACCCGATCGGTTTGATCTTTAAATGTAGTCATCAAGTCCGCTTTATTGATGATGCCGTCTTGCAATGACTTTTTCAAAATATTTACGGGCAAAGTGTCCAAAATGCCTTTTTGGGCCAAAAGTTTAATCGCGTCGGGATTGGCGATTTTGTTTTGCTCGACCGCTTGGGCGAGGCGAACGATTTTTCGGGCCGAGTCCGCCCGCAGCGCGGCGCCGGAGTCATCCAGCGTCTGCCCGCTTTTATTTTTAAGCTCCGATAAAAGATTCTCGTCGCGCCAGAGTTTTAAATCCGAATTCGAAATAATTTTTCTAAAGGCCTCGGGCGATAAATCGGCGGCCGAGCGGATCATTAAATCGCTTGTGCGATTAAGATTGGCGCGGCTGGCTTGATCAAGAATACCTTCAAGATTGGGAGTGTTTTTTGAGTCCTGTGGCATTGGTTGAGGCCTTAGAGCGCGAAAATTTTGTTTGAGCGCGGGCAAAATCGATCTGGTGGTTGAGGCGATAATTTTTTTAGCTGCCTGCGACTCAAGCGCGCTATCGGCAACTTGCGGATTTTGTGTTTTTTGGGCCACTTGCTTTGCAAGTTGCGATAGGCCGATTGAAGCGCCAAAACCGGTTTTCGAAACAGCGTAAGCAAGTTTTTTATAGTCCGACTCGATTGTGAATGGCAGGCGAATCAAGAAAATAATTACCCCAATTTTCAAAACCCAAGAAACCAGAAAAACAATTGGATTTGCGCTGGTGTAGGGAATGTTAATTTGATTCAAGATGAAGAAAACAAAGTTGACAATCGGAGTAAATAAAATGGCGATAAATAAAATGGTCCACCATTTTTTGAAGATGGCCTGGGTTTGCGGTAAGATCATGCAGGCAAAGGCAATTGGTGCGACTGCGGTTAAAAGCCCGACCACGAAAGGTCTCAAGGCAAGCGTAAATTCGAAAGCATAGACCGTAACCGAAGCAATTAACAGAAGAAGTCCGCCGATAAATCCGCCGATAAATGTTGGGTCGGCGGAGGCACCGATCAATTTTGAACCGACGCTAAAGACCAAAGCCAAGGTTTGTTGACTTCCCGGGGAGCCGTTGAGCACGAAATGGCTTCCGAAAATATTAAAAATCGGATTGAGTGCTTGGTATGGGGAAAAGATGCTGATGCGATAAAGAAAATCAACAATCCGGGAGATAAAAAAGACAATATATATAGAAAGCCAACCGCCAATGACCGCGATAATGACGGTGGGTAAGGCCTTTTTGATGGCGTAAGTATTGACATCAATGTGCAGGATATTAGCAAAAGCAAAGACAAAAAGAAAAACAACAGCCAAAACCGTCATAATGCCGCGGGTAACATTATAGATGTTGTAGATCCATTTTGACTGCTGCGGAATGGTTTGCGATGAACTTGGCGGCAGAAGATCTGACGAAAGCTGGCTTGGCTGACTTGCGTAGAATCCGGAGGCCGGCGGCCCGGGGACTCCATAAACATTAATGTCATTGCTGGCGGTGCCTAAGATCGAGGTTGAACCGGTCGGTTCGTTTCTGGGATTGCATTGAAGATAATTCGCACCAACTTGCGCACCCCAGTGAAATATTATGGATTGGTCATAATTTGTTGAAGAAAACTTTTGAACGGTGCAGGAAACATTGGTGGCAAAATCGGTAACCGACAAGGCGACAATGCTCATTAAAGAACAAATTGTCTCGCGAAAAATATTGTCAGGATCGCCTGTAAAAAGTTTGGCGCAGATGGCGTCTTTGGTTAGAGGACTAGAGCTGACATCGGTTGACTCGTTGGTGACGGAGGTGTTCCAGTCCTTCCCGACACTGGTTGGATTGGCGTGTGCCGGATTTGCAAAAACCCCACCAATTATAACCACCCCCATCAAAACCAAGAATGCCTTGGCGAATAATTTGATGTGAGTTGATTTCTTGGTTTTCATAAAAATTTTACTTTTAATCCGATTCCGTCATCTGCAGTTGAGGGGATGACGCCTTGGCCTGGTTGATTTTCATAAACCTTTTGGATCGTTGACTTTAGCGTATCAATTACACCACTACCTGTTTTTGACAAATTTGTTTTGATGTAAAGGGGATTTAAAACCACATTTGTCGGCAAAAGATTGTTGTCGCCATTTTTATCAATACCCAGATCATCATTTGCCCCTAAAATCTCGTCGGTAATTTCGGCGGTTTTCTCTTGCGCTGCCATCGGGGCAAATTTTTCTAATTCCAAAACAGAAAACTCTCCCGGGCCGTATGTACTTGAAAACTTGCCGGATACAGGTGAATCGATTTTGGGATAATATCCCACCGCACATCTAATTTTATCAGAATAATTTGAAAGGACTTTGGACTTCCAATCGAATTTTGTGTTCAGATTGATGGGAAATTCGATTATTTTAGCATTCGTCGAAGTGTCGGTGCATTTTATATTATCGGCGGCTGTAACATCAAATGCGGACTGATCGTTTTCTTGAGTAATTGTTGCTCCGGGCGCGACAAGTCCCGAAAAATGAATTTCTATGGATTCGTGTTTTTGAGATAAATAATCCATCATCTTTAGGGGATTTTCTCCAATGTCCGCATTTTTGATTTTTGCAAGATCGTTTGCTGAATCAAAAACAATTTTTCCCGAACCGACTGACGATTCGATTGAAGAGACGGCAGAGTTAGCGACGGGGGACGATTTGTCGAAAGAAAAAAATTTTGAGATAAAATAATATGCCATTATAAGGCCACCGAGCAACAAACAGATTATCACTGCAATTACCCACCATTTGTATTTCCAACCGGCTTTGGCGCCTTCGATTGCCACCGGAACCGCGAGAGACGCACCAAGGGATTCCGGAGCGGTAGCTAAAGCTCCCGCCTCTAAACCGGCCTCCGCGCCAAGCAATGCCCCACCTTCAAGCGCAGCGTCCGCCGCAACATCTGCCCCGGCATCTGCCACCGCATCTTCGGCGACACCCGCCCCTGCTTTTCCCGCGCCCTTGGCGCCTTGATCGGCGACTTTTTCTGCCGGATTTACTGCGTTTTCTCCGGCAGGCGTTTCGGGGCCTTCCGGTTTGAGACTTGTTTCACCGGAGGCTGGCTGCTCGGCTTGCTCACCGCCTTCTTGTCCTTCTCCTTCCGGTTCTTCTTTTTTTCTAAGCCCCAACTTTTCACTTATTTCGTGGTGGGTTAGTTCATCTACATCCTTGGCAGTATCAAATGTATCTTGAGCAACATCTAAAGCATCGGGAGATTGCTCCTGCTGCTGTGCTTCACCTCCTGTATCTTGAGTTGGATCTGCCATTTATACTAAAATTATTGACCGTGTTTTTTTAACACATTGATAAAATTACTTTCGATTAACATGGGGACAAGAGTTCGACTAAATTGAATAAATTCCTCGTCGTTATTCCTTAATTTATCTATAATTTGCCGAGTTGTTTCCTGGATGGTTTCATTTTGAATTTCAACAGTTTGCTTTTTCCAGAGATCTCCGGTTTGCAGTTCCAGATGTGGTCTGGAAATGCTGAATATTTCGTTATACAAAATTTTCGTGTTTGCTTCGTCAAAAGGAGGTTTTTTATTAGCAATATTATTTTTTGCCTTGTCGCGCATTTCTTGCAAGTGTAATTGAAGGTCGTTTGCGAGATATTCGCGCTCGTTTTGCAAAGCGGCACGGTATCTAATTATTTTCGGATCGTTTATTATTTGCATTATTTATAATCCTTTGGTTCTTTAAATGCCATTGTCTCAAGAGCTCTGGCAACATTTTGCGCGGTTTGAGCGTCAATTGTCTCACCCGAGCCAAGACCCAATTGCGAGCCCAAGAATGTTTTAGCATTTTGCATTTCCTGCGGCGTTGTTTGGGTTTTGGCGAATGCGGCGCAGGACTGTTGCAGTTTCATTAGTGTTTCCTGATCGGGCTGTTGTTTGAGGATAATTGACGAAACCTTCTCGACCGTATCTGCCCCTTGAACTTTTCCTAAAAGCGCGAGTTGTCCGCCGCGACTCGTTTGATATTGTTTAACCAAATTTTGGAGACGGTCATCATCTCCAATTTTTCCCATAAACTGCGAGACAGGCCCACCGTTACTTTCAATAAGATCTTTAATGAACGATTGGGCCTGCTCCGGATCTTCTCCTTTGCCTTGCAGGTGTTTCGTGATATCGCCCAGCGTGCCATGACTTTGCGCTGTTAATTTAATAAAGTCATCATTGGTTATATCTTTTACATCCAAGCTTTGAACATGAAGTCTAGCAATGTCATAGGCGGAAGCAGAACTATCAGCTTTTACTCCTTGATCGATGCGGGTCAAAAGATTGATAATTTTTTGCTCCCCTGCGGAAATTTGGGCCATTTGTGGGCCTTGTGGTGTTGGGGAGCCGGAAGGCATTCCCCTCATCCTTTCGTAAGATTCGCCAATTGCTCTTTTTCTCATATTTTCAACATCATCAGGATTTCTTGATCTAGCATATTGCAGTGCCAAAACCCTTCGTCTCGTAAAGCCCTGCACAACATTAGCCAAATCGACTTGGGCTAAGTTCTCATCGGAGTTTCTATGTTTGAAATTCAATGCATCCTCAAAAGCCGATACATATTCGCCAGATGAACCTTGGGAAGAATATAGGCGTTGGAGGTCAGCTTGGATAAGCGTATTCGCTGTATCTTCGGAAATTCCTCTTGCTTCTGCTACAGTTCGGAGAAGTTTTTTATAATGTATCGCTTCATTTGCTTCTAGTTCTGGCAAAGAGTGAATATTGCTCTGATCATCTTTCTGAATCGCTTCCTGATGCTTTTCGTTATAGGTTTTTCCTAATATAATTTCATTAATAACAGATTTTCTATAATGTGCTTTCTCGGTATCTTTCTGTAAAAATTCCCATTTTTCCTTAATAGCTGAGGAAATTCCTCCGGGATTGAATCTTTGAACACCTTCGTAGATTTTATTTAATCTCGAAGTTCGAAAGTCCTCGAATGCTTGATTTCCAGCTTGGCTCGACGCCTCTGCAACGCTTGATCTGAACTCCTGCTCAAATTCACCATGGACTCTTGTCGCGCGTCCTGGATCAGTTGCAAGGTATGCATCAAGATCAGCACCTGTCATACCATACCTTCTATTTGCGAAGCGATCCCATTCAACATGCCGATTACCCTCCATCGTTCTGGCAGCTTCCGCTTTAGCTTCCCTTATACTTCTATCTCTTGCACGACCTTGATAGAAGTACGCCATCCTACCTCCCGTGGCCGCAGCGCCGATTGAAGCCCCAACAACTTTTTTTCCAGCGCCATAGACCTGTCCTGGCAATTTAGCAATTAATCCGCCAATATCTTTTTCCCATAAAAACGGTAGTCGAAACGCCATTAGCAGCAGTCCGAAACGAATTGCAATTGGCAAAACAAACCCAATCATTCTGGAAAGGCCTCCAGCGCCAGTTGCCCCGGAGAAACTGGGGATTTTTGTTGCGATATAAACTATAGCGTAGAGAATCAGGGGATAAAAAACCCAAAAAGCAACGATCTTAAGCCATCTTTTAAAGAGTCCTTCGGTTTGAGGTAGTATTGTGCAGGCAATTGCAATCGGCGCTACCGCGGAGCCAATTAACACCACCCAAGGCCTTACATCCATTAACAAACTAATTCCCAAAGCAAGTACCCATGGAGCAACTAAGATGATTAGCGAACAGCATGCGAGGGGGACCGATAAAATCAATGTTGCCCCCAGAGTAAACGCGCTTGCTGCAAAATAAGCGATCACGCCCGCAGCTACCAATCCTAGAATACCCGTCAACGCTGCTGGTCCACCCATCATCATCGAAAGATCAATTGGTCTCGGAGAAAAAATGCTTATGGCTGATAGTTTATCAACCATCGAGGATAAAAAGGCGATAAGATAAATGGCAATGTTTCCAAAAACCGCGGCTGCTAACACTCTCGGTATCAATTTTTTGATTGCATAGTTTTCGATATCAAGATGTAGAATATTTCTAAACGCGATATAAAGGAGACCGACAAGGAGCAGGATATTCAGAAAGCCCCTGGCCAAATTGTAAATATCCCTGACCCATTTGCTTGAGGGGTGTTGAAACAGTAACATTTTTGTAACAAACGATTCGGAGCCCTTAGAATATGCTGCCTGGGCCGTTGTTATTGATACATTCAAGGTAACGGTTGATTGATTTTGCGTCTTTGGATTTGAGAGAGAAAATTGAGTATTAAAAACAAAAAATGCGCATAAGACCAATATGCTTATTTTTAATATTTTAAATAAATTTATCTGTCGATGATTCGGCATTCTGCGTCTTTATACTCCCAATTTATATTTTCGGCATAATTTTGTTGGATACTAGCAGCCGTGAGGATGCAATTAAGCTGATTTATAGGTTCAAAAACCTTGTCTGTAAAAAAATTCAAACCATCGCAAATAAATTTTTCGATCGGACTCGACCAGCTGTCGGATAAATTTGCAAGCTCGCACATTGACTTATTCATCAATGGGCTATTTGACATATCGGCAATCTTGCGGTCTTGTCTTGTGTAATCCAAATCACCAGAACCCGGATATGGATTGGCAGGTTCGACATATTCTACGATTCCGTTGCCGACATCTGTTCTGATTGGTGTTGCGGAGGGAGTTGGAAATGAGTTGGCCTGATTGGTTGGGGTTTTGGAGAGTGTAGCTTGGGGTGTCGTTGACTTACCCGTGGTTGGCGAATTTGAAATTCCGCCGGTTCCCGTGCCGCCAGTGCCTCCGGTGCCGCTGGGCAAAGAGCCGACAGGAACAACTGTTTTTTGGCCGGTAGGGGTTTGAGCAATCTGATTTTCGGAGTCCTGTTTGTTTTTTGAAACCATTAAAATAATTGCCACAATAATCAATAGCAAAACAACAATACCGAGGATGATTTTGCCATTTCTGGTCCTTAGCACTAACCCTCCTTTTATCTATATTAATGATAACATAATTTCGGAAGAAATTTAACAATTTAACAATTGAACAATTATACAATTAAACAATTAGGCAATTTTTCAATTCAACAATCGGGCAATCTGACAATCAACAGATAACAGATCATAAATTTGCGCAAATTGTCCGATCGGACAATTTGCGCAAATAACAATTATGAACAAATTTGGGATGATGGGCAACGGGCTAGAAAGAGAATAAACTTGCGCATTTCTGGCGATCGCCAGAAATGCGCAAAAAATAGCCGAAGTAGTTTTCGATATTTTTTCAAGTTACGATTCCTACCATTTTGTCTGATCGGGGGATATAACGATTTTTTGGTTGGTAGAAAAAAGTCCATTTACAAAAGATGATTTTTCGCTTCGTAATTAATTCCTTCTCCTTATCTTTTATGCAACTAATCGACGGTCAAGTAGTTGCATATTTCTCCTTATATTATTATATTATATTAGGTAAAAAATATTAAGTAAAAATAATTCAGAGAAATTTAAATGTTCAAAGTCCAGAAAAATATGCGCATTTCTGGCGATCGCCAGAAATGCGCGCAAAGAAATTTCATATATTTGTCTCACAAGCACAAAACCTTCCAATTTTCTCTATTCAAGCTATAATTTTACCCAATGAGCTATAAATGAGTTATACGAGAAAAGTTGCATATAATACCGCGGTGCAGATTGTTGGCAGGGTTTTGGGAGTCGGGATTTCGGTCGTTACGGCCGCAGCCATTTTTCGGTATTTGGGAATCGAAGGTGTTGGTAAATACACAACTGCGTTTGCCTTCGTTTCGTTTTTTGCCGTATTTGCCGATTTTGGTTTGGGCTGGACGCTTTTGCGAGAACTCGCGACTTCTAAAGATCAAAACAAGGCCTTTCAGAATATTTTTACTTTAAGATTATTGCTGGCCATAGCGGTACATCTTATTTCGCTAATAATTTTGATTTTCTTTTCCTACGCGTTTGATGTCAAAATGGCCATTATCGTCGTAACGGCTGCGTGGTTTTTCCAGACCATGAATTCGACGATTGTCGCGGTATTTTTAAATAATTACCGGCTTGATATTTCTGTTGCTGCCGAGGTCTTGGGCAAAATTGTAATTTTGGGAGCGATCTTGTATTTATCAAAAATCGGCGTTTCTTTTGTGGTTTTAATGAGCGCGTTTTTGATGGGAAATTTTGTCAATTTTGCGATCAATTTAATCTTTGCTAATAAATTTGTAAAAGTCGGCTTCGCGTTCGACAAGGAATATCTGAAAAAAGTAATTTATATCGCGGTCCCGATCGGCGTGGTGATTGTTTTTAGCTTTGTTTATTACAAAATTGATTCGATCATGTTGTCATTGATGAAGGGGATGGTGGATGTCGGTATTTACGGCACGGCTTACAAAATCCTTGAGGTTTTGCAGACATTCCCTGTTTTGTTTTTAGGCGCGGCTTTTCCTTTAATTACGAAATATGCCACCCAAAAAGACGAAAGGGTTGTGCCGGCTTTTCAAAAACAATTTGATTTTTTGGCGCTTTTGGCGCTGCCGATTGTTGTTTCGATATATTTGCTTGCCTCGCCGATTATTGCTTTGATTGCCGGCTCTCGTGGCGCGGAATTCATTTCCACTGCCACCGTAACATGGTTTAATACGCCATTAACTTCCGTTACCTGTCTAAAGATTTTGATTTTTTCGGTCGGTTTAAGTTTTATCACTTCGCTATATAGTTATATGATAATTTCGCTTGGCAAACAGAGAGTTATGATTTGGCCGACAATTGGCTTTGCTGCCTTTAATCTAGCTTTAAATTTCCTTCTGATCCCGAAATATTCATATTTTGGTGCGGCTTTCGCGACGCTTTTCACCGAAATTGTAGTGCTTTTGACCAGCTATTACTATGCCAATAGTTTTATTCGGCTCCCGATCGATTTAAAGGCGTTTTTTAGAGCACTGCTCGCGGCGGTTTTGATGGGCGGGGCGATATATTTTCTGTCACAAATCGGCGTGAATTTATTGGTTAATTTGGCAATTTCGTTTATCTTATATGCCTTGCTGGCGATTTTGTTTAAAGCGGTTCCGATGGAGTTGATCAGAGCTGTTATTGGAAGAGAGCAGTAAAAACGAATTATGAATTTAGAATTATGAATTATGAATAAATTAAGAAAACCGTAATTCGTAATTCATGATTCGTAATTCAAGAAATACAGCCGAAGGTCATGATCATATAAATGTCACAAATTTGCAAAAGAGGGAAATATTTAGAATGAAAATTGCCATCGACATTCAAACAACATTAGGGCAGCCGACGGGGTTTGGGTTTTATGTGTCGAATTTGGTTAGATCTCTAAAAGAGGTCAGCCAAGAGGACGAATTTGTTTTAATCGGGCCGGATACGGAAAGGGACTTTTCGACCCCGCAAAGATTTATTTGGGATCAATTTCAATTTCCGGCCAAGGCCAAAAAAGCGCAGGTTGAGCTTTTACATCAACCGTGTTTTTCTGCGCCGATTTTTTATAAAAATCCGGTAGTGGTAACGATTCACGATATCATCAGCTTGATTTTTCCCGAAACCATCCCGTTTGCCTCCAGAATGTTTTATTCGCGCTGGATGCCGCTTTCTTATAGAAAAGCACAAAAAATAATCGCGAGTTCGCAATCGACAAAAAATGATCTAATGCGCATGCTCGCTATCCCCGAGGAGAAAATTACAGTTATTTCGTTGGCGGTTGATAGCAAATTTGCCAATGAAACAAGCAAGGACGAAGTGCGGCAGGTCAAACAAAAATATAATTTGCGCGGCGATTATTTGCTTCATGTCGGAACGCTCGAGCCCAGAAAAAATCTGGATTTTTTAATTGATGTTTTTGCAAGAACAATTTCGGACAAAAAAAATGAGAACCTCTCTTTGGTAATTACCGGCAAAAAGGGCTGGTATTTTGAGGGGCTTTTTGAAAAAGTAAAAAATTTGGGGCTTGAAAACAAAGTTATTTTTACCGGATATGTTGACGAAAAAGATAAACCGGCCATTTACAAAGGCGCCAAAATTTTTACATTTCCCTCGCTTTATGAGGGATTTGGATTGCCGCCGCTCGAGGCCGTGGCAAGCCAAATCCCGGTTATTTCTTCGAGTACATCATCGATGCCCGAGGTATTGGGCGACGCCGGAATTTTGTTGTCGCCGCATGATCCAAAAGCGTGGGTTAGCGCAATTTCCAAAGTTAACAGCGACTCTGATTTGCGCCAAAAAATGATTGAGAAAAACAAAGAACAGCTCAAAAAATTTTCTTGGGAAAAAACCGCCCGAAGCACGATTGCTGTTTACACGCAGGCGATCGAGGAGTATAAAAATAAGAAGAAATGAAAAAAATATTTGATCGTTCATCTCTGATCGTCTATTTATCAGTCCTTGTTGGGCTGATTGCGGTTTGCGCGGTTATTTTTGCGTTTAAGCCACTCTACGCTCAAGTAGTCATGGTTGTTATATTTTCGTTTTTAGTCCTTTTTCCAATTTTAATTAAAAATCCGGAATTCGGCCTCGCGATTGTCGGCTTTTTTCTCCCGTTTGAAAGAGTGCCGTCAATTGATATCGGAGGGATGTCGGTTAAGGTAAATTACATTCTGATTTTGCTGGTTCTCATAATGTATATCTCGGTTAAGGGCTTTAGAAAAGAACTCAAACTGCCGAAAGATCCGATTATTTGGGCCCTCGTAATTTTTCTAATTTCAATATCCTTTTCTCTAACGCAGGCGGTTGATTTTTCGCGCGCTTTGCAGGTTTTTGCATTTACGGCGTTAATGGGGATTGTCTATTTTACGGTTTCGATGGTGGCGCAAGACAAAAAATCAATAATTTTAATCGTTAAAGGAATTTTAATCGGCGCCGCCGCTTCGGTTTTGTTTGGACTTTATCAATTTTTGGGCGACATGGTTGGCCTGCCAAATTCAATTACGCTTTTAAAAGAGGGTTATGACAAATCAACTTTTGGGTTTGCTCGCGTTCAAGCCGGCGCGCAGGAACCGCTTTATTTTGCAAACTACATTTTTATTCCACTCGCCATTTCTCTTGTTCTTTTGATTCGCGATAAAGCACGAGAAATTTTTCCAAAATGGTTTGTTGTGCTTTTGACGATTGGGCTTTTGCTGAATTTCATTTTGACGATTTCAAGAGGAGCATTTATAGCGGCTGGCGTAACTTTTGTTGTTTTGTTGATCGTGCAAGCAAAAAGAATTTTTCGCATCCATATTATTTTGCCGACTGTTTTGATTATTGGAGTGGTTTTGATCGGTGTTTATCTTGCCCTTTTAAAAAGCGAACCCAGAGCAATTGACGAATATATCGGGCATCTTTTTGTGAATGACCGGCAAGTGGGGGAATCAGTTGTGATGCGATTATCCGCTTCGGAGCAAGCCCTTGAAATGTTTTCCAATAATCAATTAGTTGGAGTTGGGCTTGGCAATTTTGGGCCGGCCACTCTCTCTTACCCCAGTGCAAAACCGGATGACGGCTGGCCGATTGTCAATAACGAATATTTGGAAATGTTGGCCGAAACGGGAATCGTTGGATTCATCGGCTTTTTGATTTTGTTTGGAGCGGTTTTTATCCGCTCAATCATCGCTTTTTTTAAAAGCAAGGATCAACTTTTAAAAACCTTGATGCTTGGTTTGATTTTGGCGTTTTTAGCAATCATGGTGCAATACGCCACTTTTTCCACCATTTACATCTTTCACATTTGGTTTTTGATGGGAATGATGGGAGCAGTAAGTAATTTAACAATTAAACAATTAAGCAATTCATAAATTAAACAATTGAGCAATTATTCAATTAGACAATTAGAATACAAATTAAGAAATTCATGAATTCATAAATTGTTTAATTGATTAATTGTCTAATTGATAAATTATTTAATATGAAATCGATTACCCGCTATCTAGCATATATCACCATCCTGGCTCTTCCTTTATATATTGTCAGATTTTCGATCGGGCCGATTCCGACGACGGTTTTGGAAGTTCTAATTTATCTTACATTTTTGTTTTCACTTTTTTCGGGCTCTCTTAAAGGGATTTTTAAAAATAAACTGTTTTATTTTGGACTAATCTTTGTGGCCGTAACATTTATCGGGGTCTTGGTTGATCCGGATAAAACCCGGGCGCTTGGACTTTATAAGGCCTATTTTGTGGATGGATTTTTATTATTTACAGCGATAATCAATTGTGAAAAAGAAGAAAAAAAGACAATTTTAAACCTTATAATTCTCGCCGGTTTGATAACTTCGCTAAACGCGCTTTTGCAATATTATTTTGGTATTCGAGCGCAAGATAACCGACTTTTGGATTTAGACCGATTAAGCCCGAATTATTTGGCCATGTTTATTTCGCCGATTTTGATTTTGTCGTTGGGGCAGATGATTATCAAAATAAAAGAGAAAATATTTTATTTATATTTGTCTTTGTCTTTGGTTTTTATTTTTGCGCTTTTTTTGACCGGGTCTCGCGGGGCAATAATTGGTGTTTTGGGCGGGGCAATAATTTTGATTTCCCAAATTGTGGGGAATAAATATTCAAAAAAAGCGCAAAAAATATTTATTATTTCATCATTAATTTTGCTAATTTTGGCAACGGCTTATGTTTTTAAACCAAAATGGTCTGACATGGGAAGAGCCGGCAGCTCCTCAAATATCAGATATTATATTTGGTCAACCAGCGTTGAGATCATCAAGAAAAATCCGATTTTGGGCGTCGGGCTTTCTAATTTTCAGGACTACTTCAGTAATTTGACAAAAGATCGCATTAATTATCCCGAATTTATTTCCCCACAAGCTCTAACGGCGCACAATTTGTATATTCAACTTTATCTTGCCGGCTCGATATTTTCTTTAATTGCTTTTGTAATTTTTGTCGCAAGTGTTTTGAAAAAAAACAAAAATGCCATTGTCTTAGCCGCGCTTGTGGCGATCTTGGTTTATGGTTTAGTTGACACCCCGATTTTCAAAAACGATCTGGCGGTGCTGTTTTGGATAGTGTTGGCGATAGGGATATAAAAAATCCATAAGACAATAACTGAATAATGAATCTAGAATTATGAATGGGAATAATAAAACCATAATTCGTAATTCATGATTCGTAATTCAAAAATCGTGGCCGCAGACAACGAACAGGTACAAATTTACAAGCAGATAGAAGGGAAGTACTTAAAGTGAGAATAGCCATCGACATAACCAGAGCAATTATCGAAAATGCGGGGATTGGCCGGTACTCGTTTGAAATTTCGCAAAAAATGATTGATCAAGGCACGGAGGATCATTTTTTAATTTATTCGACGCATTTTCGGGATGACGAAGAAAAACAAAAAAAATTTAACTCGTTTAAAAGAAAAAATGTAGAGCTCAAACGGCTAAAAATTCCCGGAAAAGTCAAAGAAATTTTGTGGGGATTAAAACTTGATTTTTTAAAAAAATTTCTTGACGACTCCGAAGTGTTATTTGCGCCAAGTTTTTTTGAGGTGGGGCTTGGTTTTAAAATCCCGCAGGTGGTTGCAATTCACGATATGACCCATTTTTTATTTCCCGATCAGAGGGGCGTGCGGCTCTCGCGATATTTGTCTAAAAGAACTTTAGATGTTTTAAAGATTGCTAAAAAAGTGATTTGTATTTCAAATTCAACCCGAAAAGATGTGCTAAAGTTATCAAAAGTCAATCCGGAAATTGTCGAAATTATTTATCCCGGGCGTAAAATTTTTTCAAAAATAGCGGGAGTTCTCCCGAATAATTTGAAAAAAGATAGCTATATTTTATCGGTCGGCACGATTGAACCGCGCAAAAATTTGACCGGACTTTTTGAAGCGTATTCTCGTCTTGGCGAAAAACTGCAGCAGCAATATCCGCTGGTGGTGGCCGGAGGTCGCGGCTGGAATGAAGGCAAAATTTTTGAAAAATTAAAAGAGCTTAATTTACAAAATAAAGTCATTTTCACGGGCTTTGTAGAAGATGAAATTTTGGCGCGCCTCTATACCGATTGCAAGATTTTTATTTACCCGTCTTTATATGAGGGTTTCGGATTACCGGTTTTGGAGGCGATGAGCTTCGGCGCGCCAACAATTACCTCAAATATTTCGTCAATGCCGGAAGTAATTGGCGATGCGGGAATTTTGGTTGATCCAAAAAACCCGGAGCAAATTTCAAAAGCAATCGAAGCCCTGATTAGCCAAGATAAAATACGAAACGATTTATCAAAAAAAGCACTCATTAAATCCCTTAACTTTAGCTGGGATTTTGCGGCGCAGGAAACTTTGGACTTGATTAAATCAGCCAAGTAATCTATATTAGGCAAATGAAAATGCCGAGAACATTTCTTCAAAGGAAAAAATATTTAAAGTTGGCTCAATGTCTCAAAGTCATTGGGGCGATATTTTTGTTGTTTGTGGGCTGGCGACTCGCTATGATCGCGGTCTTATATATCGCTCATTTTAAAATTCCATTAAATGACTTGGCCGCCAAACCAACTCAAGATTTTTGGGATTTTTCTCAAAATTATGACGCGGGAAATTTTATTGATATCGCAAGAGTTGGTTACAATAAAGTGACCGCCGCATTTTTCCCCGGCTTTCCTCTTTTAATTTTTGCTGCGGCCAAACTTTTTCATACAACCAAGCTGGCGGTTGTTTCTTTGGTTTTGGCTAATATTTTGACTCTGGGGGCAATGGTTCAAATGTATAGATACGCAAAATTGACTTCAGATGACGAGACGGCGTGGGAATCAATGGTTTTGATGATTGCTTTTCCATTTTCGATTTTTCTAGCTCTTGGATACAGCGAACCGCTTTTTTTATTTGCCGCAATTTCCAGCTTTTTAATGGTAAAAAAAGGCAAGTTTATCGAGGCGGGAATTTTCGGAGCAGTTGCCGGCGCGACGCGGCTTGTTGGCACGGTTTTAATTATTCCGCTTTTGATTGAAGCCATAATTTACGCTGTCAAACATAGAAGTTATTTTCGTCCACTTGGAGTATTTTTGGCCTTGGGCGGAATTATCGGTGTCGGACTTTATTATCGGCATGTTTTAGGTGATCCTCTGGCATGGCTTCATAGCTATGGACCCACAACTTGGAATCGCTCGATTGGTCTTGGCGCTTTTTATAATTTAAAATCCGATCTAATCATAATTTTTCATAAAGTGAATATGAACAATGATACATTTATTCTGCCATGGACCGAGGTTTTCGCGGTTTCATTCGCGCTTTTTGGTACAATTGTGTTGGCTTTTCAAAAAAAATGGTCGGAACTTGTTTTTGTGGTCTTGGGGATGGCGGTGATTTTGTCTTCCGGAAGCTTAGTGAGTATCAACCGATATGTTATTTCTTTTTTCCCGCTTTTTATCGCGACAGCATCGCTTACCAAAAAAGTTAAATATTTAATCGCATTTCTTTTTCTGCCCTTGGCCGGGCTTTATATGGCGATGTTTTCCAAGGGGTGGTGGGTTGGATAATGAAAAATTGGTTTGAGAATTTTAAGAAATTATTGGTTGCACTTTTGCTTGAGGCCTTGGCAATTAAGGTCGTTTTGAGATATAACATTGCCACTCAAATTCATAAATTTCACAATATTTGGTTTCTTCTAATTTTTATTTTGATCGTGGTCGGGGTTTGGCTGCTGACAGTAAAAGTCAAATTTTCAAAAAGATCCCTAAATTGGCTCATAGCAATTTTGTCCGCCTCGATTTTGTTTCAATATATTTTAAGTGCTTTGCAAATTGAAAAAATCGCGCCGCATCAAATTCCCATAGGGAAAATTTTGACCCTTGAACCGTGGTTTTATATTGCCGTTTCGTTTTCTTTGGCTTCAAGTTACCTGATCGTTAAAATCGTCAGTCATCTTTTTAAAAAATTCGAAAAATTCGATTTTCCAAATTGCTCAAACTGGATAATTTTTGCCTTTTCGGTTCTGCTATACTCCGTTTTGTCGGTACAAAGACATAGTATCTTTCGCTCTTTTACCATGGATTTAGCGGGGTATGATCAGGCGATTTATTTATTGAGTCGGTTTCAGACCCCTGTTTCGACCATTTATCATTTTAAAAATCTTTTGGGCGATCATTTTGAACCGATTTTGGCAATTTTGTCGCCGCTTTATCGGCTGGGTTTTAATGTCAAGAGTGTTTTGGTTGCGCAGGCCGTTTTCTTTTCTTTAAGTATTTTTCCAATTTACGCAATTGCAAAAAAATATCTAAAAAGCAATCTTTCGGCTGCGCTGATTTCACTTTCTCTCGTCTTTTTTATTGGCGTGCAAGACGCGCTTGAGTTTGATTTTCACCCGTTGATTTTGGCAGTGCCGGCTTTGGCATATGCGATTTATTTTATCGAGGAAAACAAGTTATGGGGATTTTTAGCGAGCGTTTTGGTCGGATTTTTATCCAAAGAGGTCTTTGCCATTTACGCAATATTTTTGGGAATTTATACAATATTCAAGAAAAAATATTGGTGGGGGATTGCGGCAATTTTTCTTGGCGTTACTTGGTATTTTTTAGCGATTAAGGTTTTTATTCCACGACTTTCCGGTGGTGCGTATTTATACATAGGGGCATATCATGATTTGGGCGCTAACGCAGGGCAGATTTTAAAAACCATGATTACCAAGCCGATTTACACTTTGCAAATTTTCTTTTTTCCGGAGGTCAAAATTGTTTCGATGCTGGCAATATTATCTTCGGCCTGCTTTTTATCTTTTTTCGCCCCGAGCGCTTTAATTTTAATTTTGCCAATGTTCGGCGAAAAATATTTATCAATTGACCGCTCGAATGCTTGGGTCATGTGGTGGCACTATACCGTTACATTGGCGCCGGTTTTATTTTACAGCGCAATTTTGGGAGTTGCTAAAATAAAAGAAAAATTTTCAAACAAAAAATTAATTATCTTGTCTTTATCTCTGGCAATATTTTTTTCAACAATTTTAACGGCTACAATTTATTATGGAAAGCCGCCCTACACTACGCCGCTATTCAAGGTTTTCACCGGAAAATTTTATCGCGTTGGCGACCATTTAAAAAATGTCGAAATCAGTTTGAAAAAAATCCCGCAGGACACTTGTGTGATTGCGCAAGATCAAGTTGCTCCCCACATCAGCGCCAGAGAGTGCATTTATCAACTAAAAAATATTGACGATTTAAGCCGCGCTGATTATTTGGTTTTCGACTCCGCAATCGGTCACTGGCCGTACGAGGATGATCAATTTGCAGATATCGAAAGACCATATTTTAATAATCCGGCCTATAAAATTTTTGTGCAAGATGAGACCTTGGTCATTTTTCAAAGGGTGAAATAATGCAGAAAGTAAAATCAAACGACAAAATTTTCTTCTGGATTTTTGTCTTTTTGGTCGCGTTATCTTTTATTTTTCGATTAATTTTAATCACGCGTCCCGGGCATATGGGCGATTTTCAGACAATTATGGGATGGCTTGGGGATGCTAACAGCCATTTTAGAAATTTTTATGTGTTGACTAATGCAAATTACGGTCCGCTTTATCCGATTTTGACTCAACCGTTAATTCACGCGGTCAATTTTGTGTCGCGCTTTACGGATTTTCAAACGGCCGGATGGATTGTGGACAGGGGAATTTTGTATTTTTTCGATGCCGTGCTTGCATATTTAATTTACAAACTTGTTTTGATAAAAGTTAGCAAAAACGCTGCTTATGCCGCGGTCTTATTTTATCTTTTAAATCCGATAATTTTTGCCGCTTCAAGTTTTTGGGGACAAACTGACAGTTTAATGATGATTTTTATGCTTTTGGCTTTTTGGTTTTTGCTCGATAAAAAATATCTCGCGGTAATTTTGACAGTCGGAATTTCGCTTTTAATCAAGCCAACACTGATTGCGATTTTGCCATTTTTTATTATTGTTTTATTACTCGAAAAGAAATTCAAAGAACTTGGAATCGGAATTTTGATTTTAGCGATTATATTTTATTTATTGAGTGCGATTTTCTTCGGATTTGCTTTAATGGCGCAAATTAAATTTTATATCTCGACTTTATTTCTTAATAACTTAACGCCGCGCATGTCGGTAGGGGCCAGAAATTTATGGTTCATGTGGGGAGAGTTTAATTCGGATACCCTGACAGTTGCCGGATTTTCGGCCCATTTGTGGGGAACGCTATTATTGTTTTTGGCCAACTTGTTTGCCGCAATGGCATATTTCAAAAAAAAGAACTTCTTATCGTTATCATTTGCATATTTGGTGGTTTTGTTCGGCTTTTATTTTTTGCCAACCCGCTCGCACGAAAGATACCAAATTTTTTCGTTTTTGCCACTGATTTTTTTGATTGTATCTTTAAAAAAATGGTGGCTTATGGGGATTTTGTATTTGGTCTCGACAATAACTTTTGCGTATTTAATTTTGGCGATGGTTCCGCTTTTTAAAGTAAAATTTTTCGAAGATCTTTTAGCAAATAACAATCTCGGCAACATAGTTGTTCTGGTGAATTTGGGCTTATATCTTGTTATGATTCTGATGGCGTGTTATTATTCACTTGAAAAAAATGGAAAAATCAAAGACAAAAAAATATAGCATTTCAATTTTCTTTCCGGCCTATAACGAAGAGGAAAATATCGGGGCTTTGCTTGGTGAAACATTGAGAGAAGCAAAATTAATTACGGACGATTTTGAAATTATTGTTGTTGATGATGGCTCAAAAGATAAAACCGCCGCGAAGGTTCGCGACTGGGCAAAAAAAGATAAAAGAATCAAATTGGTCTGCCAAAAGAAAAACAGCGGTTACGGCGCGGCGGTTTGGGCGGGGTTTCAGGCCAGCAAAAAAAACTTGATTTTTTTCTCCGACTCTGACCGACAGTTTAAAATGAAGGAGATAAAAAATTTGATAAGGCACATTGGCAAACATGACGCGGTGGTGGGCTACAGAAATCCGAGGCGAGATCCGGCAATGCGTCTTTTAAATGCCTGGGGCTGGAAAATGCTGATAAGGCGAATTTTTAAATTTAAAATCAGAGATGTGGATTGCGCTTTTAAATTATTTAAGGCGGATAAGGTTAAAAACATCAAAGTTAAATCGCGAGGCGCGATGTTTTCGGCGGAACTGATGATCCGGCTTTTTGCCTCGGGCGCAAAAATAATTCAAGTTCCGGTCGGACATTACCCCAGAAAAGCCGGCAAACCAACCGGAGCCAGCCCAAAGGTTATCAAAAAAGCGTTTATTGAATTATTTGAAATTAAAGAAGAACTCAAACGAGATCTGGCTCATATCCCGGCCAAAAATCGAGCAATTAAATCTTTATAAGTGTTGTAGGCCTTTTTCTTTTTCCCCGGCCCCCATATATTTTGGGTCGTTTGAACATTTTGAACCAAACCCCAGGTGTTTGTTGTCGTCTCTTTGCCGTTATCAAATGCGGTGGTATCAAATAGAGGAAAAATAAAGACGCCGCTTAACCGCCCGCTTTTTTGAGCATTTTGAATTGTTTGCTCAAAAAAACTTGCTTGATCTGCTTCTTTGTTGCCCATCGTTCCGTCTTGTTTGTTTAACTCCGAAATCCAGAATTTTTTTCCGGAATTTTTAAAATAATCTATAATATTGATTTGCTTGCTCGGGATAGGTTTAACCGCCGTCATATCCGTCCCCATATCGGAAAACCAGTCCCAACCGATAATTTCAAAATCCACACCATCTTTCATCAACCGATCAATCATGGCCGTTCCAACCCAGTGAGAATTTACCACTCTTTGGGCGGCCGGATCGGTCTCCTTGATCGCTTTTGATAATCCAAGCAGAAAATTTTTTACCGCTTGGTATTTGGTTTCATCATAGTCGTCCGGATTAAACCCGGGGTAGTCCTTTTTGATGGCGGTGCCATCCACTTCGTTTAAGAGTTGATAATATTTGACTCTTCCTTTGAAATGTCCGGCAATAAATTTTCCCCAATCATATCCGTCTTGCTGCGTTGATTTTTCGATAAATTCACCCGGTATATACGGGCTTTCAATAACCATATAAGGCGCGATGTTATTTGCAATCATTTTGTTAACGAAATAATCATTTTCCGGCAAAATGATTTTGGGATCTGCGGGGCCAAATTCATAATTGAATCTTATCGTGTTGATGCCAAGGTCCTTCCAAATGGGAATTTGTTTGTCAACATTTTCTTTAACAAATCCCTGCTTCGGGATATTAAATACATAAGGATTGGTAAAAACGCCCCAAGCAAATTGATCCGAGGAAACTTTTTTTGCCGGCGCAACCGTAACTGTAACGGGCTGGACCTTTCCTTTTTCTTTTAAAAAATAATAGGTGATTGCGAGGCCCACAATGATAATCGCCAAAACACAAAAGAAAGCGGCTATTTTTTTCATTTATTTTTTATTTGTGATAAATTCAGCATATCAGCAAATAAATTTTAAGAAAATGCCAAACCATAATTTGATTGTAATTCCGACATTTAACGAAAAAGAGAATATCGAACGGCTGTCGAAACTGCGATTGGCGTACCAATTATCAACTGCTATTTGTCATCCCGAGCTTGTCGAGGGATCTCTCGCGAATGCGAGATTAAACCTGAAGCCATTCGACTATGCTCATGGTCTTCGACAAGTTCAGAGATTCTTCGGCTAAACGCCTCAGAATGACGCCCTATCCTCCTTCTGCAGAGGATACATCAGGTTGACATAAGATAAGAGAATCAGACGATTGGTACGCTAATAAACTGCGACTATTGATTTCTTGAAAGAGTTTTGCTATACTTTGCAACTAAATTGCACCTTTAAATATTTAGGATATTCCGGGATAAGCACAGTGAAGATCAAATTATTGGTCTTTAGCGTGCTTATCCCAGTAGAGGGATGAGTCCGTTACTGCCTAGCAGAACGGATTATCGAGAGGAGAGTTGGCGATGGAAATCACCGCAACTCAAAAACTGGCGTACCCCGACATCCGTGATGCCCTAGAGCTTTTTGTCGGGGCAGGGTTAGACCCTGACCTTGTGGACAAGATGCGCAAATCGAAAGACAATGCGCTTGCCCGCAAGATGATCGGTGTTGGTCGTGTCGGCTATGAGTCGCTTGACGAGCGGTTCGCACGCAGGATCATGGGTGGCAACTTCTTTGGACGCGACGAGTGGAGCGACCCCAGTACATACGGCGTCAGCTTCAACTCCAAGCAGTCCAGGGTAGTCGCCAAGTTCCCGTGGAGCGAAGCCATGCTCGATTCCGAATGCGAAAAGGTTCCCGGCAAGAGTGTTGCCGAGGCCTGCTTCGCTTTCCTCGGACTTGACAAGTATAACGGCGTCATCATTGGCGCGCAGAGCGAGAAGCTCGACGGCACCGAGGCGCATGGTTCACTGACCATCATGGGGTGGCAGAAAATCCACCCAGCCGGTGGGCAGCCGTGTTTTTACATCTACGGCACCGACTGCTGGTATCCCAATGAGGATTTCGCGACTAAGCCGACCAGCGTCTGCGAGTTCCGCTGGTATCTGGCACTCAAGGAGGTCGTGCCCGGTTCGCCCAGCACCAGCTGGGAGAACATGCAGGGCATGGTTCCCGACGAGTACTTCGTACCGTCGCCGGTCATGGAGCTGACCAAGGACTTCTTGTATTATCAGAAGTTCAAGGCCTATCCGAACCGCAATGTCTACGCCGCTACCGACACTCTGGATTCCCTCGGCGTCCGTGTCATAGTCGGCGACTGCGACGGCGAGACGGTCGATGTCGACTACTGGAGTGGCGACGCCCTCGGCGATGTCGGTCTGCCTCTCTTCCGGAAGTCCCCACGATCCTTGTGCTCTTGAGGACTTGTCTCTTTTGTGAACTGGAGCCTCGATTGTGTCCGCCTTTGGCGGACCCGATACGGGGCTCTTTTCCTTTTCATAAAAATAGAATATATTATTTTTATCTTGCCAATATTGGCTCGGCTACGCCTGCCTGTCGGCAGACAGGGCTTAGCCATGCGAGATATCCTAGCTTGATTCGCCGGAATATTGCCTCTTCCCGCCTGCCTGCTCCTCGAGTCTGATCCTTGCGGTTTGATCGTCCCGAGCTCACCGTCGAAGGAGAGTCGAAGACCGGTAGGCAGGAAGGGCAGTAGTGTGCGATTATAGATAGAGATTGAACTTCTTGCTTGCTTTTGGTGGAGATGCTGCTTTGGTAGCTGCTCCCAAATAAAATTCAGGAAAAGAAAGAGAGCATATAGTCCAGCCCTTTACAAAAGAGCTGGAAGTAAAGCTCGATTTCCGGTGATAAAAGATGAAAGTAAGCAAATTATCTGGATTCCAACGGCAACCGTGTCATAGTCGGCAACTGCAACGACAAGACGGTCGATGTCAACAACTGGAATGGCAACGCCAACGACAATGTCGGTCTGCCTCTCTTCCGGAACTTCCTTCTTTATCTCTTCAAGCTTCTTTAGTGGATTTTATCCAACCGCCAAGCATGCGGCCAATTTCATCAATGCTTTCTTCAAGTGTTGAGTATTTTTTAATGTCGATTGCTTTAACATCTTTCATCAGACGAATTAATACTCGCAAAAAATTGAGGTTTAAGCTGACTTTTTCGAGCGTTGGTGATTTCTCGATCTTAGTTTGCTGACTGGCCAATAAAATTCCTTCGATAATTTCGAGCATCGAATTCTCGACTCGAAGATAAACGGTATAACGGTCTTGCTTGGAGACAGAACTTCGAATACCGTAAAACTCCTTGTAAAGCGAGTAAGTTTTCTTAAAAATCGGCATGTCAAATTCTTCCATAATTTTCTTTCTTTATATTATTGATTAGGTTTTTTATTGAAGGCAGATTTGTGTTCCGTCCACAAATCCCCAAAAACCTCCTTTCTTTATGAAAATATATACTGATTTGTTTGAAAAAATTATTTCGCTTGAAAATTTGTTCACCGGTTTTGATGAATTTAAGCGCGACAAGCAAAACAAAAAGGATGTTCTCAAATTCGAGTGGAATCTCGAGAGTAATATTGTCGAGCTTCACCGTGAGCTAAAATACCACAATTATAAACACGGTGTCTATACCAAATTCATAATTTGCGACCCGAAGCCAAGAATCATTCACAAAGCGACTGTTCGCGATCGGGTCCTGCATCATGCAATTTTCAGCGTTTTGAATCCCTTGTTTGAGCCGTGTTTCATTTCGCATTCATTTTCTTGTCGAGTTGGCAAAGGCACACATAAAGGAGTGGAGACATTGACAAAAATTCTACGCCAAGTCAGTCAAAATGGCACAAGACCCTGCTTTGCTCTGAAATGTGATGTTAAGAAATTCTTTGCTTCAGTTGATCACTCGATTTTGCTTGGAATAATAAAAAGGAAAATAAAAGATGACGAAGCGATTTGGCTTCTTTGGGAAATCATAGAAAGTTTTCCATCGGCGAGCCAAATCGAGCCTCTCGACAAGCTCGGGATTTACGAGAGAGAGAATACTTTTTGTCCACGGCAGGAATCGCTTTTTGCAAAACACGGTTTACCGATTGGCAATTTAACCAGCCAGCTTTTTGCCAACATTTATCTCAATGAATTCGATTATTTTATCAAACATGAACTTCGAATAAAAAATTATTTGCGATATACGGATGATTTTGTGATCGTGGGCCGGAGTGAAGGGGAGCTGCTCGAATTACTCCCGAAGATTGAGGAATTTTTATCTACAAAGTTAAAACTTTCGCTTCATCCGAATAAAGTTGAGATCAGAAAATACAGGCGAGGCGTTGATTTCTTGGGTTATGTCGTTTTGCATAAACACATAAAATTGCGAACCAAAACCAGTAGGAGGATATTCAAAAAACTAAAAAAAAGAATTGAGCAGTATAAATCCGGAATAATTTCTAAAAATACGCTCGTGCAGTCGCTAAATTCTTATCTCGGCGTTTTATCACATGCCGATTCGTATAAATTGTGCAATGAGCTTGAAAATAGTTTTTGGTTTTGGCTCAGGGAATAATTCCACGGGAAAATTAATTGTTTACAGATCGGCTTATAGGGTGTAGATTATGGTCATGAGAAATGAAGTTTTGATCGTGATTCCAACATTTAACGAAAAAGAAAATATCGCGAAATTGATTAAAAAAATTCGGGATTTTAAAATTGACGCCGATATTTTGGTAGTGGATGATAATTCGCCGGATGGGACGGGGAAAATTGCCGATCAAATTTCAAAATCAGATAAAGGTGTTTTTATTTTGCACAGGAAGGAAAAAACAGGCCTGGGTCGGGCTTATGTTGCCGGATTTAAGTGGGGGATAGAGAATGGCTACAAAAAATTAATCTCGATGGATGCCGATTTTTCTCATCCCGTCGAAGCGCTCGAAAAATTAATTAATTTATGCAACTCAAAAACGGTTGTGATCGGTTCAAGGTATACAAAAGGCGGGAAAATTACCGGCTGGAAGTGGCCGAGATATGTAAACAGTTGGGGCGCAAATTTGGTAACTCGGACATTGCTGCAAATTAAAGCGAAGGACGCGACCGCGGGGTTTAAGTGCTACCCGGTAGAGTTTTTGAAAGCGATAAATTTAGATAAAATTCAGGCCTCGGGCTACGCTTTTCAGGTTGAAATGCCGCTTTTGGCGCAAGATAACGGTTTTAGATTGGTTGAAACACCCATTACATTTGCCGATCGGATTTCGGGGGAATCAAAAATTTCTGGCGAGCTTATGAAATCAGCCAAAATTGTTTTTAAATTAGCCGCCGGCAAAAAATCGTATCGCCAATTTGTTAAATTTGCGATTGTGGGCGCAATCAATACAGTTGTTGACTGGGCGATTTTTTATCCTATCAGCATTGTTTGGCTTAAATCCCCGGGCACGCTTTCGGCACAATCAATTAAACAAATTAGCAAGGCGATCTCCTTTATTTTCGCGGCGGCTTCGAGTTATTTTATGAATCGTGCCTGGACTTTTCGATCTAAAGATAAAGCCATCGCCAAACAGGCGGGGAAGTTTTTTGTGGTTGCGTTGGGGGGGTTGATTATTAATCAGATTGCATTTTACGGCGCAACGGCGATTTTAAATTGGCGGAGCATTTTCGGCCTAATTGCCGCTACCGCCGCCGCAACACTGTGGAATTTCTTTTTGAATAAGGTTTGGACTTTTAAGAATTAATGGTCGAATTATGAATCACGAATAATGAATTATGACTAGGATCAAGAATCATAATTCGTAATTCTAAATTCGTAACTCAACCCTCATTCGCTTGCATTCTCCTACCATTTTTGCTATATTTTTCTGCTGGAGAAATTACCCTGTAACTTGAAAGGATGATCAGAGATGGATCTGCAAGAACTGAAGATGTTTGCTGAACACATGAAGTGTGTGATGCAGGAGTATGACCGTATCTTTTTCGTCAGGATTGAAGGGGGTATGACGGGAGGTTATGGGAATGGTGTGGCAGCCCTAGCGAGACGCGGTGGTCAATCCGGCCAACCTGAATTTCAGGCCACTCTCATCTTTACCGAGCAGTATGGCTATTATTACGAGAGTGGTTGGAAGAAACGATCGGTGGATGCGATTGACAGGGTACTCGAACTTGTGGGTTTACCTCCCATGCTCGATAAATACCACCCGAGTGATCTGCGCTCAACCTTACTTCGCCGCACCAAGGGAATCAACGAACGCTGATCGTACGATCAGCTCAACCCGAAGAGGTGAGAATAATGTTGAGGAAGTTTCAAGACGAAGGAACATGTCCCGGATGTGAACATAGAACACAGATCTATCTCGTCGAGAGCGACTCTGTTCCAGGGGAACAGCAGACCTGGACCGAGGAAAAATGCACAGGGTGCGGATTCGCGATCGAGAGCGACCGAACCTCGACGAATCCCACGACAATGCAATCATGGGCCGTAACGGAGGATCTTCGGAGAGAGCGGGTCCAATCTGCGATGGGCATCCTTCCATTCCTCCGGGAGCAACAGAAGCTTGAGGAGTTTGACGCCGAGGATGTCCGCCAAGCCGTTACTCGGCCTGCACGAAACGATTTTCCGCTCACGAAGCAGGAGTTTTCGTATCTCTACATCGCGCTCAAGGAACGCGAGTGCGAAGAAGAAGCAGCCGGCCGAACAAGCCAGTGTGTGCGTATCGCGCAAATCCGGGCGGCCTTGATCCAGATCGAAGCGGAGTGGAAGTGAATCGCTCCCGGACCTCCGGACCCAAAGAGATCTCAAAGGCCCTCGTCAATTGACGAGGGCCTTTAATATTTGCCTAAAAATGAATCAGGCAGCTTCTCCGGCCTGCTTCCATTCCTGGACAAGGGGCTGGATGGTCTCGAGGATCTTTTCGTGGATATCGGGTCGGGCAATGACGAGCGGGATAGTGGCATCGAGCTCGTAACCGTTAAGAGAGTTACCCGTCGCGTCAGTGACAGTCAACCCGCAGCCAAGTGCGATCGGAAGAACGCCGGCAATGTCATAGACCTCAAGCATTGCCTCTTTTTCAACACCATCGCTGCCTTTTGTTGACCAGAAATGCCGAAGGTCAACATAGGCATCATATTCATTACGAATGATGTTGATGACATCCATGCTTGAGGCCCGGCAACCGTCATAAATCCTGAACTTCTGGTCAGCCAGGAGCTGCTCGACATCACCCTTCTTGCGACGATGAGTATTGGAGTAGCCGATAACTAGGATGCGGTTGATCGAGTCCCCGTGAGTGTTCACGATACTCTTAGCTGGGAGCTCGGTTCGGTCTAATGTTACCAAGTACTGATCGTGTTCTATCAGTACTGCAGAATAAACCCTACCTTCACCGGGTGCATGATTGAGTAGGTAAACGGCGCTAGCGACAAGTGAGCCGAGATTCTTGGCCGAGAGAAGCGCCATCGAAACAGTGGATTGTGGGCGGTGCTTAATCGGTGATGAAAAACAGCGCTTAGCGTTGGTTGTCCCCTCAAGCTCATCACAGACGAGATACATCGGATTGTGGGTGGTGTTCTCGACCAACACCCTCGTGTAAGGGCGTAGTTCCGTTCGAATCGTTCCCTCAAAATTGGGCAGGTAGTGGTCGATTGTCGTTAGCATAGTGTCACGGGCAAAGATGTCGAGAGTTGACGATTCATGACCTTTGTAGATATGGGTATCTACGATTTCGAAGTCGTGTCGAAGACCCAAAAGAGCATTCCCGACATCTTCGGTGACCGCGCGCAGTGCGGCCACATATTCCTGCCTGTCGCTGAATGACAGATGCCTCGCCATCTCCATCATCTCCTTAGGTGGTGTACCAGCAATGGTGTAAAAGTGCGATTCTTGACTAATATCTACGCTTATATTTTTTTAAAGTCAATGGTGCTTGACTTTTTAGGTTGATCGGTACATAATCTGGCCAAATCGTACCTTGAATTAAGGAGATGACCAAGATGCCGGAGAGAACATCGCTTGGGGTTGGCAAATGCCCAAGGTGTGGTGGGGAGACCGAAAGAACGCATGTCGCAATTTTTCCGTTTGAAGATGACGAGCAGAGCTGTACAGAGGAAAAATGTAAGTGTGGTTTCTACATGGAAACCGCCCATAGTTCGTCGAATGCGATGACAACTCACAGTTGGGCCTGCGGAGACGATTTTCGAGAGAGGGCTTTGGCTCCGGTCAAGGAGTGCCTCTCCGATCTAATCAACCGCAAGGTCCAATATGGTGGGGATGTGCAAGCGCACGAGATTCTGGCAGCGCTTGGTGATCTGCCCAAGTCCAGATTCCCGTATGTTTATGTCTTTCTGGCACAAAAGTCGGCGCAAATCGAGGTTGACCATGCTTCGTTCATGGAAAACCAGATCGATCTTGCGAGAAGCCATCCGGAAGTGGGTTCATTTACCGATGATGAAGCCGCCTCGAGTGCTCGGGGCACCGCAGCTTTCGTTTCTGCTATCACCCAAGTTAGGGATCTGCTTCGGGGGATCGAAGACGGCCCGCCGAGGTTCAAACTCAAGGTGATGACTAGTTTCGTGGACGACGACGAAAGACACTGCAATGTGCCTACAACCCTATTTTTTCAGGACGACAACGAAGCGGGCGCGTATTCGCAGGCATTTGTGTGGATTCAGCAAAACCGTGCGGATATCAAAGCTGGCGCCGGAGAACAGGTTTGGATATCATCGGTCTTTACAGTGGTTGGTTAAGCCACTTCAGCTCTCACAATTTTTTCGGGCCACCCTTAGTCCCGCCAACGGCGGGACGAAGGGTGGCCCTTTTTCTTCTTGCAATTTCATCCTAAAATCTATAAATTTATGGTAGTAGGAAAATATGGCGGACAAAAAAATATTATTCGATGGGCGATTTCTCTCCTTATCTCACGCGGGGATCGGGCGGTATTCTTGTGAACTTTTAAAAAAACTGCTGCCCCTCGACATAGATCAAAAGTACATTTTGATAATTTTGCCCAGGACAAAGTTCGAAAAAGAACTGGCGCGAGCCCTAAGCGAGCGCAACAATCCGGTCGAAATTATCGAGATTGACGCCAAACATTATTCGGCTGCGGAGCAGTTTAAAATGCCGAAACTGCTTTATGAGCTCAAGCCGGACTTGGTTCATTATCCGCATTTTAATCATCCAATTTTTTATAAAGGTCCGTTTGTCGTTACGATTCACGATTTGACTTTATCGCAATATGCCGAGCGCGGCAGTTTTCTAATGAGAACGGCTTATAATTTTGTGATAAAACACGCGGCCCAAAATTCCCTGAAAATTCTGACGGTTTCCGAGTTTGTCCGCAAAGAGCTAATCCGCGAATTTGATTTGGAGCAAAATAAAGTTGTTACGACTCATAACGGCATTGACGCAAAGTTTAAAAAAATCACCAACCCGAGAACCTTAAAAAAGGTAGAAAAATATGGTTTGACCAAGCCGTATATTTTGTCGGTTGGCCAATGGCGAAGTCACAAAAATTTGCTGCGACTCACCGAGGCGTTTTCTCAAATCATCAAAGATCCCAAATTTAAAGATAAACTTGATTTAGTTTTTGCCGGTCGTGTTGATCCAAAATTCCCATATCTTCAACAAAAAATCGAGTCGCTTAATATCCAAAAATCGGTCAAATTTACGGGATTTATCGAGGATGACGATTTGCCAATTGTTTACAATAACGCACAGTTGTTTGCTTTTCCGTCGCTTTCGGAGGGGTTTGGGTTGCCGGCTTTGGAGGCGCAGGCCTGCGGCGTGGCGGTGGTTTCGTCAAACAAGACCTGTCTTCCGGAGGTCTGCGGTCAGGGAGCATATTATTTTAATCCCGAAAGTGTTAAGGATATGACGGCCAAGATTTATAGGACTCTAACAGATCAAAAATTTAAAAGAGATTTGATTTTAAAAGGAGAAGAAAACGCCAAAAATTTCACTTGGGAAAAGACGGCGCAAAAAACCCTTGAAGTTTATCGAGGAATAGTGTACAAATAACTCATTAAAAGTTCGTAAAGTTTACCCGCCTGCAGAAGCTATGCTTCAAGCATTGCGGGCAGGTAAAGTTTTTAACCTGCCTGCCGGCAGGCAGGAGTTCATAAAGTAACAATCCAATTCTTTGAAAATTTAAACATTGAAAATTATTTTTAAATTTTGAAATTTAAATTGTAAATTAATTTGGGGGATATATGTCCATAGAAAATATCGCGATATCTTTTGCACTTTTTTCTTCGCTTATTGCCATAATCTACGGGCTCTTAGTCAGCAAGTGGATTTTGTCAAAAAGTCCCGGAAATAAAAAAATGATTGAGATCGCCCAGGCGATTCAAGAAGGCGCCTCGGCTTATTTGAATAGACAATACAAAACGGTTGCGATTGTGGCGGTGGTTTTGGCCGTAATTTTGTGGCTTGCGTTTGGATATGTAATGGCCGTCGGATTCTTAATCGGCGCTGTTTTATCGGCGCTTGCCGGTTATATCGGTATGAACATTTCGGTTCGCGCTAATGTCAGAGTAGCGGAGGCGGCGCGCAATGGAATTAAAGAAGCGATGGATATTGCGTTTAAGGGCGGATCGGTAACTGGTCTACTGGTAGTTGGTCTCGGGTTGCTGGGAGTTGCCGGATTTTATGCCATCACGCGCGATCCGAAGGCCTTGATCGGACTCGGTTTCGGCGGATCTTTAATTTCGGTTTTTGCGCGCCTCGGTGGCGGAATTTTTACCAAAGCCGCCGATGTTGGCGCCGATTTGGTTGGAAAAGTTGAATCAAATATTCCCGAAGATGACCCGAGAAACCCGGCCGTGATTGCCGACAATGTCGGCGATAATGTCGGGGATTGTGCCGGAATGGCCGCCGATTTGTTTGAAACATACGCCGTTACTGCCATCGCCGCCATGCTTTTGGGCTCTTTAATTTTCAGCGGTTCGGGCGAAGCGATTATCTACCCAATTGTCTTGGGTAGTGTCTCGATTTTGGCTTCAATTATCGGAACATTTTTTGTCCGCTTGAGCGGCGAAAAAATCATGGGCGCCTTGTACAAGGGTTTGGCGGCGGCCGCAATTGTGGCGGCAATCGCGTTTTATTTTGTGACAAATTGGATTATGGTAGATCACAATCCGATATCTCTTTTCTACTGCGCTTTAATCGGTCTTGCGGTTACCGCGGCCATGTTTGTGATCACCGAGTACTTTACCTCAACCAGCTTCGCGCCGGTTAAAGGAATCGCCAAGGCCTCGACCACCGGACACGGCACAAATATAATTGCCGGGCTGGCCGTCTCGATGAAATCAACCGTTTGGCCGGTTTTGGTAATTGCTTTTGGCATCATCGGTGCGTTTGAGCTTTCCGGAATTTACGGCGTTGCCGTAGCGGCGTTTGCGATGCTTTCGATGACCGGAATTGTGGTGGCCATTGACGCATACGGGCCGATTACCGATAATGCCGGTGGGATTGCGGAGATGGCCGGGATGCCGGAGAAAGTGCGAAATGTGACTGATCCGCTGGATGCGGTTGGAAACACCACCAAGGCCGTTACAAAGGGCTACGCCATCGCTTCGGCGGGACTCGCGGCCATCGTTTTGTTTTCATCTTACACGGAGGAAATTGCCAATTTGGGAAAAACAATGGTCTTTTCGCTTTCCGATCCAAAAGTTCTAGTCGGATTATTTATCGGAGGACTTTTGCCTTTCTGGTTTGCGGCTTTATCAATGGAAGCGGTTGGAAAAGCGGCCGGCGCGGTTGTCGAGGAAGTTAGGCGCCAGTTTAGAACGATTAAAGGAATTATGGAAGGAACGGCTAAGCCGGATTATTCCAGGGCGGTTGATCTTGTTACCAGATCGGCTATCAAGCAGATGATTTACCCAGCGCTTTTGCCGGTTTTGCTCCCAATCGCGGTCGGCTTTATTTTGGGGCCAGTGGCATTAGGGGGTGTTCTGGTTGGATCAATCGTAACCGGAATTTTCGTGGCGATTTCGATGACCTCGGGCGGAGCGGCGTGGGATAATGCCAAGAAATTTATTGAATCTGGAAATTACGGCGGTAAGGGAAGCGATGCGCATAAAGCGGCAGTCACCGGCGACACCGTTGGCGACCCCTACAAAGACACGGCCGGTCCGGCGATCAACCCGATGATCAAGATCCTCAACATCATCGCATTATTGTTAGTTAAATTCATAGTTAAATAAAGACAAATAGTTCTTAAAGTTTATAAAGTTCTTAAAGTTCGTAAAGTTAATGACTTAATACTTTATAAACTTTCTACTTTATGAACTTTATAACTATCAATCATGAACCCATCCTTTCTAACTTCCGAAAAACCCTTGCGGGTTGAGATTGAAAAAATTGAGAACTCTCAAGTAAAACTTGTATTTTCCGATCACCAAAGTGTTTTAATAAGTATCAAATTTATTCCAAAAAACGCTAAAGTGGGGGATGTGCTATATTTAAATTTGATGAGTGATAGCGATTTAAAATTGACCAGACAACAGATTGCTGGAGATGTATTGGCTGAAATTTTGGGGCAAAAAAAATGAAAGCAACTAAAACAATTCGCGAAAAATTGAGCAAAATCCGCCAGAAGACACGGTTTTTTTTGTATATTTTTGCCGTTTCTTTGGTTGGGCTCGCTGGCGTTTTTATCGCTTATCAAAAATCATATTCGAACAAAGCCCTCCTGAACACTTATATTTTAGACGAAAAAATTGCCGGGCAAAATCAAGATCAAATCAAAAGCGCCGTTGCAAAAATTTATGATAAATCAAAGGGCTCTAAAATTAAATTGGTGAACACCGATAAATCGTGGGAGATTTCTTTTGAGGACTCAAATTGGAAATTAGACGAAGCAAAAACCGCGCAAGAAATTTTTAACTACGGTCATTCCTCAAGTCATCTTAAAAACTTTATCTCCACGCTGCAATCGGCTGTTTTAAAAAAACATTTTACGCCGGCATATTCCTTTAACGAGGACTTTGTCCAAATATGGCTTGATTCGGTTAACTCTCAAATCGGAAAACCCAAAAAAGAAGCCAACATTCAAATCAAAGGCGACGAGATTACAATTATCAATCCGGAGGCGGGCAAGACGATTAACGAAGATCAAATTAAAGAAAAAATCATCGCCGCATTTTCGCTGAAAGAAAATAATGAAATCAAAATTGAGGTTGTCAACGATGAACCGACCATAACGGCCGATGAGGCCAAAGCCCTGGCAGATAAAGCCAAGGAATTAACCAAAGATGACTTTGAAATTGTCGGACCAAATTCCTCGGCAAATTTGACAAAAAAAACACTCGGGTTATCAATTGAACTCAAAAGGAAATCGACTGATAAGAAGGGTTTTCTCGGGAAAAAATCACTGGGTGAGGTTTTTGTTTCTTTTTCGCGCGATAAAATCAGTGGCTTTCTGGATCAAAATTTGGATGATTTAAACATAAAAGCGCAAGATGCAAAATTCACAATTTCAAACGGTAATATCACCTTAAAAAGTCCGTCAAAAGATGGCCGGGCGATTGAGGTGGATCAATCAATTGATAAAATTATCGGAATTTTAGAGACGGGCCAAGAGAAAAAAATTGAGCTTCCATCCAAAGCGCAAGAGGCCTCGATAAAAGCGCAAACAGCCGGCGATATTGAGAAAATCGGAATTAAAGAATTGATCGGAACAGCCACGACTGATTTTCGAAAAAGTCCTTCAAATCGTATTCACAATATCGAAACCGGCGTTCAGCTCATTTCCGGATCAACAATCAAACCGGGCGATGAGTTTTCGACACTTTCTCGGCTTGGAAAAATTGATCAAAGCACCGGATTTTTGCCCGAGCTTGTGATCAAAGAAGACAAGACCATTCCTGAATTTGGCGGGGGACTTTGTCAGGTTTCAACCACGCTTTTTAGATCCGCCATGAATTCGGGGCTTAAAATCACGGCGAGGCAAAATCACTCTTATCGGGTCAGCTACTATGAGCCGCCGGTGGGGATGGACGCAACCATTTATTATCCGAGTCCCGATTTTAAATTCATCAATACTACCAATTCCTATATTTTGATTAACGGGCATATTGACGGGACTAGAATCACATTTGATTTTTATGGAACCAAAGACGGCCGGGTTGTCGAGACAACCGATCCGGTGTCGTATGATGTTATTTCCCCGCCAGATCCAATTTATACCGACGATCCATCGCTGGCGCCGGGCGAGGTAAAATTGACTGACCACGCGCACGCCGGCGCCAAAGCATATTTTTATTATCGAGTCCGCAAGGATGGTAAACTAATTGAAGATGATAAATTTGTTTCGTCTTATGTCGCCTGGCCGGCAAAGTATTTGCGAGGGCCGGGAACCCCCGAGCAGCAAGACCCCCAACCGCAAGATCAATCAACGCCACAGCCCGCAGCGGCGCCGGCTGCGAGTCAAACCCCATGAAAATTAAACAAAAGAAAAACATCTTTTTAATTAAGATCGTCATGATCTTTTTTCTTGTGATTTTTTTGGTTTGGTTTTTTGCAAACAGGCAAAAACCGGTTTTAACCGGCGGGATGTCGTTTACAAATATTGAAATTACTACAACGGCAAAAGCCGAACCGACACAGGAAAGCACGCTGTCGCCAAACGAGACGATTCAAGCGGCGGTTTTGATGTACCATCATACTGGAGATTTGCCCGAAGGTGCCGATGATATTAGAAAAGGGCTGACGGTTTCCGGAAAAACATTTGATAGTGAAATGAAAAAGTTAAAAGACGGCGGATACAATGTCATGACTTTAAATGAGCTTTACAACAAAATTTCAACCGGCGTACCGGACAAAGCGGTGGTGCTGACATTTGACGATGGATACGATGATAATTCCACGGTGGCAGAGCCCATTTTGCAAAAATACGGATTCCACGGAACATTTTTTATTATAACCGGCAAAGTCGGTATGGCGGAATATATGAGCGAGGACCAGATCAAGGACTTGGCGAAAGCGGGAAATGAAATCGGCTCGCACACGGTCCACCACATTGACTTAAGTACGGTGCAAGGAACGACTTTAAATAATGAAATTAAAGATTCAAAGACATATTTGGAAAAATTGACTGGCCTAACCGTTGAAACTTTTTGCTATCCGTCAGGCAAATTTTCAGACGAAGCGAAAGCGGATTTATTGCGCGACGGTTACAAAATTGCCGTCACAACCGAAGCGTCAAAGGGTGTTTTCTCAACAGGTGATTTGTTCGAAATCCCAAGATATCGAGTAAATCCCGGAAGTTCTCTAAGTTTTTTGGGGAAATGATACTCATGTCATCCCGCACTTGATGCGGGATCCATTGTTTAAAAGACGAAGGCCCGGCCCCGCGCTTCCATGTCTGTCGAGCAGATATGGATATACGCGGGCCGGGCCGGGGAAGACGAGCGTGACAAAGGGTTGGGTCACGGGAAGTTGATGTCCCAGTATGTAGTGGGATTAGGATGTGTCGTGTAGCGTTTGTTGCCTACCGTGATGTAGCAGGGTTGAGGTGCCGGGACAGTTGTCTTAACAAACTTCTCATTCTCTTTCGCATAGTAGGACAACTTGTCGCCTGGCACAAGGTTTCGAAGGCCGTTGGATACTGCCGGTTCCTCAGGAACCAACGTGGCTTGAAAGTTGTCCATACTGAGGCTTTGAGCGTTGACATGGTAGGTGTAGATGACGGGAATGGTGTCCTTCGTCATTTTGCCCTTCGGGTCACGCTTGACTTCGTAGGTCACATAGCCCGCGGAGATGGTGCCCCTCTCCAGCACCTCATCGGCTGGCGGAAGAGCGAGCATGGCAGGAGCGTGATCGAGAGCCCTCTGCTGCGCCTTATCGCGATTCTCCTTGCCCTTACCGTGAAGGAAGTTGACAGTCCCTGCCAGGAATGCGATGGCCGCGACCACAACCAGCAGTTCAATTAGTGTGAGTCCGTGCCGTCGTCTCAACATGTCAAACACCTCCGGAAGTTTTTCCCTCGCAAGAGGGTTTGTTCTTCAAGTCGATAACGACAATATAATCCTAAAAATTTAAAAAGTCAAGTCTGTGGATTGTCCATTGTGAAATTTAGTGATGTTTGGTATAAAATAAACAATGACCGAAAAAACCATCAGTGAATTAAAGGCCAAAACAACCCCAATTTTTAAAAAATATGGTGTTATTCGCGCTGGGGTTTTTGGCTCTTATGCTAGGGGTGAAACGACTAAAAACAGCGATATTGACTTTTATGTTATCTATCCCAAAGGAATAACGCTCTTTGACATCAGCGGGCTGGCATACGATTTAGAAAAAAATGTTGGCAAGAAAATAGATTTGGCTGACGGATCGGCATTACGCGAAGAGTTCAAGCCATATATCATGAAAGATTTAAAAATGTTTTATGAAAAAACTAAATAAGCCATACCTAAACGACATCGTGGGATGTATTGAGAAAATCGAGCAATACACATTTGGGATAAATTTCGATTAGTTTACCAAAGATGTAAAAACACAAGATGCGGTTTTCCGGAATATAGAAGTTATTGGCGAAGCAGCGAACCGACTTTCCGCTGATTTTTTAAAAAAATATCCCGAGCTTGAAATTCACAAAGCTCGAGGTATGAGAAACCGCATAATTCACGGTTACGATAAAATCAATCTCAAAACGGTCTGGGATACAATCAAAAAAGACCTACCGGAATTAAAGAAAAAAACCGAAAAGATACTTGAATAATTGTAAACATGTTAATAGTTCCGGAAGAGGCCATTTGCTAGCGGTCTTTTGATGTTAAATTATTTCTTGAATAGCTCTTGCAGTTTATCCCTATCTAATTGTGCTAATTTTAAAATATTATTAAGAGTTCCCGGTCTGATAATTCTGTGGTTTGGGACAACTACTGTTTTAATCGGCGCACTGATTTTTCTTAGTTTAATGTGGCTGCCTTTTTGGCTGATAATTAAAAACCCTACTTTTTGCAGGGCTTTTATCAGCTCTTTTCCGGATAATTGAGAATATTTTGCTGTCACGATTTTATTGCTTAAACTCGAGCGGCACAGCGAATTGTCTGATGGGCAAATCCGATAGTTTTACATCTTCAAGGTATAGTTCTGCTGCCTCCTCGATATTTTTAGATGCTTCTTCGAAAGTATCACCTTGAGAGAAACAACCCGGCAACGATGGCACCGAGACAGAATAACCCCCATCTTTCTCTTGCTCAAAAAAAGCGATAAAATTTTTGTTCTTCATTTTTCTTGTTTCCTTTGGATACATAATAAGGCAATACGCATAAAAAATCAATTTTTTTGCTTGAGTTTAAAAATCTATCGGAAAATTGGGGAGGGCGTCAATATCTTTCCACGGGATAGTTTGATTTTTAGAAAATTTTAAAGCAGAAGCAATAGCGATGCCGACGGCGTTGTCGGTGGAGAGGGCTACTGGCGGTATCAGGATAACTGGTGGCTGGGGGCGCCGCCCAGAGGGCTCTGCCCGGCGGGCTGACAGCTGACGAACAAATCTCTCTCTCAAATATCCGTTTGCCGAGACACCACCTGATAAAATAACGGTTTTTGGATTATATTTTGAAATTGCTTTTTGGGTTTTTAAAATCAACGCGTCAACAACCGCTTTTTGAAAAGAAGCGGCCAGATCGGCACGGTTATATTTTAGTTTCTTTTGCGTTCTTGGATCTTTTGTCAGATATAGCGCAGCAGTTTTGAGTCCGGAAAAAGAAAAATCAAGAGAGTTTTTTAGAGCAACCGGCAAATCATAAACATTTTCATTTCCCGTTTTTGCCAGTTTTTCAATAGCCGGCCCGCCCGGATAACCCAAATCCAAAATGCGAGCGACTTTGTCAAAGGCCTCTCCGGCAGCATCATCAATCGTCTGCCCGACAGTTTTATATTTAAGGTGATCTTCCATCAGAATTAGTGATGTGTGCCCGCCACTCACTACAAGGGAGAGGACGGGAAAGATTCCACGCTTGGGAATTTCGAATTTCGAATTTTTCACCTTTACCCTTTGGCCTTTACCCTTGTATTCGGCAAACGCCGAATACACATGCCCCTCTAAATGATTTACCGGCACGATCGGCTTATTATAAATAGCCGAAATCACTTGTGCGGTTTCAATTCCCATCAGAAGAGAACCGATCAGCCCGGGACCTTGGGTAACGGCAACAGCAGAGATTGAATCTAGAATTTTGAATGGTGAATTATGAATAGATTCCAACCCCATTCGTAATTCATTATTCGTTATTCGTAATTCGTTTAGCGGCTCGAGCGCTTCTTCGAGGACCGGAATCATCGCCTCAAGATGTGCTCTCGACGCCAATTCCGGATACACTCCTCCCCATTTCTTGTGGATATCAATCTGGCTGGCGACGACATTTGACAAAATATCGATCTCCCAGCCGTTTTTGTTTTCGACAAATCTAACCAGAGACATTGCGGTTTCGTCACAACTGGTTTCGATTGCAAGTATAAATTTGTTTTTCATATTAGGCAGTTTCGCTTGCCCCGCTACCTTTCGCACTGAAAGTAGAGGATGAAATCCCTTTTTCAGTAAGAAATGGTGTGGGGTCGCAGCTGGTCTCAATTGCTAAAATAATTTTATTTTTCATAACAGGAGAATTCTAGCAAATTTTTTACTGGATTTAAAGCAAAAAGCTTGAATTATTTGTAAATCATTGATAAACTCGTTTCTTATCGATTTTTCGATAGGAAACGCGATCGTTGAAAACCAGAACACGAAAGGAAAATGAATATGGATCCGAAACTGGTTCGCAAGATGATTGATACGCTTACATTTGTTGGCGAGAAGTTGCTCGCCGATGTCGAGAAGCTGCCGCCACATGTGATGATGCGCAGCGTTCAGGGCGATAAAGAAACGGTCATTATCCCGTTAATGCCCGATATCTTTCGGGCCGAAGATCCCTTTGCGACCTCTACTGTTCGAACGCCGACCCCTGGTTGTGTCGATTTGTGGGCCTATCGGGTCGGGGATAATCCGGGTTCGCTGTCGAGGCTGACGGTTACTGGTATGTTGGATAACTGGATTTATACCAGCATTGACCATTACGAGATCGCTGCGTTTGGTGATTCCGAGATTCATCAGCTTCACTTGCAGTTATCAGGGGTTGTTCTGCGTGCACTAAGTGATGAAGGCGTTCTGAAGTGGCAAATTTTGCCTCCAACTTTTTTACGCAAGGGCAAGCTAGAGATTCTCGAGGCCTGCCTCAAGTATTTTGAGGCGCACAGGCCAGAAGCTACCAAACCGCTTCGCGAAGATGATGAGGATGATCAGCCCGATGCTGCTCAACAGCTTCAGGATGAGATCAACGGTTTTGGCCAAAACCGCGGCGGCGCGATTGGGCTGAAGTATCTGCGCGACGAAGAGATCAATTTGATGATCATCTCGGCCACGGAGTTGCTCTGCTACGCACTCAACGATTTTCTGGATGCGGCCTAATCTGCAAACCTGAACAACACGAGGAGAAAACCCTATTATGGCGAGACAAAAAACGAAAAAAGAAAAACCTGTTCCGCTCAAGAAAGCGATCGAAGAGCTGATCAGGCAGGGGGGATACCAGAGCAAATTCGTTGTGTTTCAGCGTGACTTGTCCCAAGGTGATGTAAACACTTTGCCTCACTGGCTGATACAGCAAGCTATTCTCGACCAGCCCCTGGTACTGTCAAGTACCCATTTTTTAGACAAGCTGTCTGCACATTAGTTTGTTTTTCAAATTGTATTGCTCTATGAATTTTTGAGGCGACATTTTTAGTTTTGTGTGAATCCTTTTGTTATTGTAATAATAAATAGTTTGATAAA
>JAPLVK010000002.1 GCA_026397175.1 Candidatus Berkelbacteria bacterium
AGCGGCCCCCTATCCTTAACGATCCAACCCCTGCACGCTGTTTCTGGAGCATAAAATATGTCTTTTCTTTCTGGCAAACCCTCTCGACAAGTTTGCGAGCTTCCGCTAGAAGCGAAAAGACATATTTTATTTCCAGAAACGGGAGGGTAATAAAAAAAGATCGTGGCGAGGGAAAAACCCAAGCCACGACCTGAAACTTGTGAAACATGCGCCTACTTCATCGGGTAGGAGGTGCGATCCGGCTTTGAAGCCGGTCTAGTGCCGACCGCGCAGTGGATCCCGAGCGCACGGCGGCGGCGGGAGTAAAAGTCGGCTCCCAGGGCAACCATACTGACCACGAACACGATCCCGGCCATCCACCTCATAAATCCCGGATACGGCATTTTCGGGATGAGGGAGAGGAGCAAGAGCAGAGGCACCGTGCGAAACCCGATCTGCTTAAAGAGCTTGCGCTCGATCGGTCTCGCCAACGGCTTGCCCTGAATCTTACCGCTTGATCCCCCGGACTTCCGACGCTTCTTGGTCTTGGTTTTGCTCATTTTCGACCCTCCTTGGGTTAGTCGCATTCGGGGCAGACGCGCTTAAGAGTGTCGCCTACTCCCGAACCGGTGTTTGGCACAAACGGTTGGGCACAACGACAACAGAAGCGAGGTTCCCCCGCCACAAGCTTCTTGTTTGCTGTGGCACATACCCGACAACTCGTTGGTCTCCAGGCCAGTTTATGATCCTCTCTTTCGACTCTTGCGCCGCAATGAGGGCAGAAAAAGTGGTCGAGAGGAACGCGGGGGCTGGGCTGGTAGATCCAGTTATGGACCGTGAAGTGCCCCTCGCCACAATTGCGTTCAACCATTGGCCCGCGAGGGCTGTATGCGTGAATACGAAATTGCGGCAGAAAGACATTGGCCACGCGGATTACATCCTCGAGCGTTCCTTTGTTAAGCGAAGTTGAGACCTCGACCCGCTCCACGATCGGCCTCCCCAACGAAATCGTCGAAACGGTAGATGTGCAGACCTCGCAGATTGGCCAGAGATCCTCCGGGATCTGCTTGAGACACGCTTTCAGTTTCTCGATCAGAGAATCTCTGTCTTGGCTATCGTCATAAACAATCTTGATCCCAATCATATCAGTTCTCCTTGTCGGGTTACCCTGGTTTTCAAAGATCTGTGAGCTTGTAAATTTACCACGAAACAGGAGAAATGTCAATAACCATAACCGAGCTCTTGAAAAGTAAGCTGGTTAGGTATAAAGTCAGGGCAATAATAAGTAATGTCCCATCACAAATTCTTGAATGCCTCACATCGGATTGTTCATCCGTGTTTCGCTTCGGGAATTGTGACGGGACTTCCGGAATTGCTTCCGTCGAGAAGCGCAATTCACGGAGCGAAAGGCCATGTATATGAAAAATTATTTTGATCTAGCCGTCGTAGTCGTCATTTACTTTATTTTTGCGCTTCGAGTCGTGCAACAATACGAAAAAGGGGTGCATTTTCGGCTTGGAAAATTTGTTGGGCCAAAGGAGCCGGGTTTGCGACTGATAATTCCGATAATTGATCGGCTTACAAAGGTCTCTCTTCGAATCGTTACGATGCCGATTCCATCGCAAAAAATCATTACCAAAGACAATGTTTCGATTGATGTGGCCGCCGTGGCATATTTCAAAGTTGTTGACGCCGAGAAGGCGGTTATCGCCATCCAAGATGTTTTCTCCGCCGTCAATCAGATCGCCCAGACCACCGTTCGAAATATCGTAGGACAATTTATGCTGGATGAAGTCCTGTCTGACACGGGCAAAATTAACGAAAAAATCAAGAAGATCATTGATTTGCACACCGAGGCGTGGGGCGTGGTTGTTTCAACCGTCGAGATCAAGGACATTCAGCTTCCGGATACGATGCAAAGAGCGATGGCCAAACAGGCCGAGGCCGAGAGAGAAAAAAGAGCCAAAATCATCGCCGCACAAGGTGAGTTTTTATCCGCCGATCAGCTGGGAAAAGCGGCCGATGTAATTAGCAAGCACCCGATTGCGCTTCAACTGCGAAATCTTCAGGTTCTCTCCGAAATTGCAGTTGAGAAGAATTCGACGATTGTTTTTCCAAATTCCTTTATGAACACGATCAAGGATGTGAAGGAATTTATGAGCTCGGAGAGATAAACTGTTTTAGAGAGCAACGACTAATTATTGATTTGTGTCGCAGCCGGAATCGGAGCTTGCCAGAGGACTTGAGGTTTTTTCTTCGTAGGCCTGGATAGTGGCAACATTTTTGTTTTCGGTTGAAGACAAAGAGCTTGCGCTATAGCCAGAATCCACCCTATACCAGCTTTTCTTGGCAAAATAGCACTGCAGATCTTTATGTACAAACTCGCGGCCGTGGCGAGCGTAGATTTCGTTTCGCGCCACTTTGAGTTTCCATGGAGTTAAATTTGTCAGCTCCGACTCCGAAATAACTCTGGAACTTGAGTCGCTGATTATATAATCGCTTGAACTTGCCGATGTGGCCGAAGTTGTTGTTGCAGTTGTGGTTGAAGCACTTGAGCTTTGAGCGGTAGTTGGTGATACCAAAATACCATCCGCAACCAAACTTTCGCCACTTATTTTGATGCCTATATCCGTAAAATCATAACCGTCGTATTTAGTTGCATCAATTTCGGCTTCAAAAACCCCGTCTGTCACCGTGAAATAATAGTTATTATCTCCGGATGATCCCTGTCTGGTAATTTTCCACGATTTATCTGCTACCAACTTTGTATAATAGGCCTTAATCGTGGCAACGCTATCCGCCGAATTTAGGGTGAGCTCCGCTTTGTAAGCCATGTCCTCGCCTTGTTTTTGATCGGCAATTGTTGCGCCGGGATACATCAGCGCGTCTATAACGGTTTTGACGCTGGCTTTCCCGGAGGATGTTGTGGCTGTTGTTGTCGTTGTGATTAAAGCGCTTGTAGCTTTGTTGAAGAATTTTTTAAGACCATATTTTACGCCAAAATAGCCACCCACACCAAGCACTAAAAGAACCAAAACAATGATTACAATTATCAAACCAACTTTAGAACTTTTTTGCGGGACTTGCGGCTGACTTGCCGTCGGCGAACTTTGCGCAGGCGCACTTTGTGTCGGTTGACTTTGCACCGGTTGACTTTTTTCTTGCGGCTTACTTTCCATAATCCCCCCTCTTTTTTTATTGTTAGTTTAAATTATACTCTTTTAGGATCATTTTACCTCGCAACCA